>CAZSTZ010000162.1:4513-10116 GCA_964609515.1 uncultured bacterium
CGAATACGATCGCTGGTTAGAAGAAACCGTAAAAATCCTCAACAGCCGTCAATTAGAGCTATTAGATTGCGAAAACCTCATCGAGGAATTAGAAGCCTTGGGTAGAAACGAGAAAAACGCCGTTGAAAGTTTGCTAGAACAAGTTATCCGCCATTTGCTGATGTACCAATATTGGGAAACAGAATTTGCCCAAAATGCAAACCACTGGGAAGCAGAAATAGTGAATTTTAGAACCCAATTAAAACGGCGTTTAACCACTAATTTGCGGAATCATTTAGAGGGAGAATTATTATCGATTTATCGAGATGCGGTTAAATTTGTAAAAGCTAAAACTAAACTAAATTCTTTTCCCGCAGAATCTCCCTATACCTTAGAACAATTGCTCGATGAAAATTGGCTGCCTGGGGATTAAGAAACTTTCAGAAACCAGGTTTTTTCAAAAAACCTGGTTTCTTGGGTTTTTTGAAAAAATCGGTTTCTTAAATCTCGGTTTCTTAACCATCAAACCCCCAAAATCAACTCCCACCTCTTCAAAGTACCGCTATCGAAACGAGCATTATCGGTAACAATCAACTGCCAATCCCCAGAAGCAGGCAAATTGAGAAAACGACGTAACAGAGGCGTAGTCTGGAGAGAATAAGTAATTTCCAGATAAGTACCCCGGCCCAGAGTCCGACCTTGTAACAAAACCTTATCGTTATTGGGAGCGATCGCATAAACCTCAAGGTCTCCCAAATAAGAATGTTCGACCTCAACCCGAACCTCAATAGAGCGTACCAAACCCGACTCAGAAATAGAAATAACGCTAGTTACCCCTTTAGGATCGAAATCCGGGATAGACAGACTCGTATTATTCTCAGCGCGAATAGTGCGATTAGGTTGTTGGAGAGGCGATCGCTGCCGTCGAGCCATCAAAACAGCCGCCTCAGCATTAACCTTACCAAAACCGAACCACTGAGAATGACCGCTAGCATCGTAATCCCCCATCCTAGTACCCAACTGAGGGTCAGGGTCCGGATCCACAATCTTATCCGCACTGCCCTGGAGAATCTCCCGCACCTCGCGAGCCGTCAAATCCGGATTCACAGAAAGAACCAAAGCCGCAACCCCCGCCACCAAAGGCGTAGCGCTAGAAGTACCGCCAAAATAACCAGTAAAATCCCCCCGATCGTAACCCGCCGCCCCCACGCGATCCGTCGTAAAAATACCCAAACCAGAAATAGAGCCTTGAATTTCAGGAGGCGTGCTAATATATCCAGTTTCAGGCATCCAGATACCCGGTGGAGCGTTATTGCTAGGAGCGCAAACCGAAATCGTAGTGCCCCAATTGCTATAAGCCGACTTCTTATTAAGACTCGTACAAGCCGCCACAGCGATCGCATCTGGATGAACCGTAAAGCCGCCCAACCATTTAGTTTCGCCCTTAATCAGATTATTAGGCCAGCCCTTCTCATCAACAACCCCATCCACGGGGCGATTAGCATTACCCGCCGCGAACAGAACCACGCAACCCTTACCGTTGCGACCCCTAGCAGCCGCCTTAGCGATCGCAGCCTTCTGTCGCAGCGACAGAGGGAAATAAACAGCAGAAGGGCCCCAACTGCAAGAAATAATCGAAGCACCATTATCGATAGCCCAATTAAAAATCTCCTCCACCGACTCATCATCCAGATAACCGCTAGTGCGAATCGGCATCAAAGCACAGCCCGGAGCAACCCCCACAATGCCTTCCCCATTTTCCTCAGCAATAGCAACACCCGCACAAGCAGTACCGTGATTGTCAGTAGCCATCTCCGGCATCGGCAGCCTGTCCCTATCCTTGAGGTCAAAAGGAGCAACAATTTTTCCCAAACCCTGAAAATCTGGATGGTCTAAATCGATACTATCATCAGCGATCGCCACCACCACAGAACGATTGCCCCGAGTAACATCCCAAGCCCCCTCCACCGAAATATGAGAACCAACAGCCAAACCATAACCCCCCGAGTGATTGAGATACCATTGCTTGTGGTAGAGAGAATCCTTCGGGCGATAGAACTTTTGAGCCGGCACCACAATATTAGGTTCCGCCAGCAAAACATTCGGATGCTGACTCAAGCGATTAGTAATTTTCAGCGGATTTTCCGTAGCATCCTCCGTTAGCTCGTAGACAAAAGTATCAGGAAGACTATCCACAGGTTTGAGCTCCTGCAGTCCGTAAGAGGAAGCGATCGCCTTTCTAGTTGCCTCGTCCGTCGAATCTTGAAATTGAAGAGTAATTTGAGAAGTCAAATAAATCAACAGAGCCGGATCTTTAACCGGCTTATAAACGTGACTGGCAAAAGCGATGCTATCCGAGCGGCGCAAAGTTTCCATCGTTTTTTCGAGCTCCTCCACATTAACTACCACCTGCTCCAAATTAGCCTGCGGCATCGGTTGGTAATATTGGATGGGGACGCGCGATCGCCAATCGCCCCTCAAACCGTGAGGTTGAAGCCGCAAAGAAAATCTGTCCGGCATCTTTTCCAGAGCTAACCTCTCCCCACCCCGTTGCAAAACCAGACCTATAGTTTCTTCCGAGATTTCTTCCCTGGGAGATTCTGATTCCGGCAGAGTTGGTTCGTTACTAGATGATGAAGTCATAATTTTTTCTTTTTAACTGTTTCGATTCAATTATCCCATCCCCAGAATCTCCTGGTCAATGGTAAGATACCTTGAATATACTGTTTTTTCTTTACTAAAATCGCTCCTGCTTACCCATGGAATTTTTTCGACCCCTTGACCGACCGAGCATTTCCAGAACTATTATCGCCCTGGGAAGTTTAGCCCTGGTCTTGCAACCTTTTCAAGCCAGAGCTCGAGAGGTTACCTCCCAGAGTCCTACCGAAGTTCGCCCCGTGGCCCCCACCGACCCCGAAAACACCCGTCCCCTGGCCGCCGAGAGCCTTCTCAGCCTGGAGGGAGGCCAGCGGTTGATGGCAGAAGCAAGGGAGGCGATCGCCGCCGAAAACTACAATTTGGCAGGTCAGAAACTCCAAGAAGCTCGTCAAGTATTCAACCAACTTTCTAACTTCTACAGCCAACTAGCAGCAAGCTTTTCTGGCATCGACAACCGTTTGGCCGACAGTCAAAGAACCAAGGCCCTCGATACGGCCCAGATGCGAGATAGCGCTACTTATCAATTAGCCCTAGTCCATCGGGCCCAAAACCAACCAGAACTGGCCGTCCCCTTGCTAGTTCAAATTATCAGTTCCCAGCAACCCACCCGCGAGTTAGGTCAAAAAGCCTACCAGCAGTTATTAGAGCTAGGATTTGTTGACGTTCCCTATCCCAGATCGGAAGAGCAACCTACTTCTTCTTCTCAGTAATTAAACTACAATTAAAACGAGAAATTTTGAAAAGAGGAACTGAATGATTAGTTTAAAAGATGTGGAGGTAATGATTAAAACTGAGTTGCCCGATGCCCTCGTTCGAGTCCAAGATTTAAGCGGTGGCGACCACCTAGAGGCTATTGTCGTTTCCTCCCAGTTTGAAGGGAAAAACTTGGTCAAACAACATCAGATGGTATATAAGGCCCTCCAAGGGCCTCTGGCCACCGAAGAAATTCACGCTTTGGCCCTCAAAACCTATACTCCCGCCCAATGGGAGGCATCGGGCCAAGTCGCCTAATTTTTTGCTAGTTAATTGCTTGTTAGCTAATTGTTTGCTAGTTAAATATTCAGAGGCGGCTTAAAATCAAGACTCGCTAACAGCACCTTTTAACCTTTTCTCAAAACGTTAAACTTACTAAGACCAAAAACTATGACTCCAGAACTAAAAGAAAGAATTGATGCTTTAGTAAACCAGAACAAAGTTTTGGTATTTATGAAAGGCAACAAACTAATGCCGATGTGCGGTTTTTCTAACAACGTCGTCCAAATTTTAAACTCTTTGGGCACTCCTTATGCAACGGTTGACGTCTTAGAAGATAACGACATTCGTCAGGGAATTAAAGAATATTCAAGCTGGCCTACTATTCCTCAAGTTTATATTAATGGGGAGTTTATTGGTGGCTCTGACGTGCTGATAGAACTCTATCAAAAGGGCGAACTTCAACAAATGTTAGAAGTGGCTTTAGCTTCCTAAACAAGTAGCTAATCCCTAAGGTCAGACAGGCTAATTGCTAATTGCTAATTGCTAAGGTAAGATAGGCAGTTAACAATTAGCAATTCCCTATTCCCTATTCCCTATTCCCTTTCTTCCCAACTATTAATCTTATCCAACAAGAGGTCTAAATTCTTCGCCATTTCCGTTTCTTTCTCTAAATCTTGGGTAGCAGAAAATAACTGCCCCAAGCCGTTGATTAATTTTTTCAAATTATCGCGAAACTGAGGGTCTCCGGTAAAATCATCTACATCTTGAGTGATTTTCTCCATGTTTTGCACCGCACTCTGGGCCGATGCTAAAGTTTCTTTTAATTGAGAGATATTAGTTGGGTCGTTCAATTCCTGGGAAATATTGCGCAAATTAGTAGAAGCTTCCGCTGCATTTTCCGAGACAGTTTCTAAATTTTCTAGAAATTCCCCTCGTTCCACTTCATTAATTATCGGACTTAAATTCTCAACGGCTACTCGCAACTCTTGGGTTGTTTGATTAATGTTATTTAAAGTAGAGATGATAGTGGAACGGTTGCTGTCGAGTAAGGCATTGATTTCGTTAGCTGTAATTGTAATCCGATCTGCTGCTTCCTTAACAGAATTAGCAGAGGCGATCGCTGCTGCGGACACCTCTTGGGCAGAAGCTTGAGTAGTATTAGAAACGGCTCTTAATTCATCGGATACTACCTCTATTTCCCGTTCTAAAGAAGCAGTTAAACCGCCAATTTCTCCTTTTAAATTTTGACTCAAACCGCCAATTTCTCCCTTCAAAGTTTGACTCAAACCGCCAATTTCTCCCTTCAAAGTTTGACTGACTCCGCCAATTTCTGCCCGCATCGTTCTGGTCAAACCGCCTACGTCATCCCTCATATAACTACTCAAATCTTCCAACTCTGCCTTAACCGTTATTGCCAAATCTGATAAATCGCGAGTAAGTTCTGTCGCTTCTTGGGAGGCAACTGCGGTATTTTCGGCAATGGATTTAATACTATTAAATAGTTCCGGGTCCGTATAGGCATCTGCCATTCTTACTCCCACCCTAACAAAGTCTTCCATCGTCACCCCCTGTCTTCCTTGGAGGCGAGAATTATCGCAAATTATCAAATCTGCGGGGCAATTGGGTTCTAAAGGTTTAGCCGTAATTGCCGAAACTTGTATCTCGCTGGTAGGGCTTAAATCTATAGTGGCAGCCCCAATAAATCCAGATTGATTTGATTCAATAATTACGTTGCGAGGGATTATTAAATCTTCGGGAAGAATTCGTACTTTAACATCTACTCCGTTCGGTCCCGGTTTTATTTCCATTACTTTGCCGATATTTACTCCTCGATATCTGACAGGAGCTCCTACTTGCAAGCCCGAGGCGCTGTTAAATTCAATCGTGGCAGTAAAACTGCGATCGCCAAATTGAAAGCCTCGCAACCATAAAATTAGACCGCCAAAAAAACCTAATCCTAAAATAATTAACAGACCTAAAGAACCTTCCCT
>CAZSTZ010000162.1:10216-15680 GCA_964609515.1 uncultured bacterium
ATGCTGCCGGTAAAAAATTGTTTGACTAAAGCATTCTCAGTCTTATCAATTTCCTCAGCAGCTCCCTCCCACCGAACTTTGCCTTGGTGGAGAAACAAAATCCGGTCTGCAGTCCGCCGGATGGTACTGTGTTGGTGAGTAATCATCACATAAGTGCTGCAACCTCCTTCGATTTCTTGGAGGTGGCGGACTAAATCTTCAATCACCGTCGAGGCGATCGGATCCAGACCGGCGGTAGGTTCGTCGTATAAGAGAACTTCGGGGTTATCCTTGGGATTTTCGGGATTGGTCATAATGGCCCTGGCAAAACTAACTCGCTTGCGCATCCCGCCGGATAACTCTGCCGGGTAGCGATCGCCTATTGGGGGCAACCCTACCATCTCCAATTTTTCCTCCACTAATTTTCTAATCTTGTCGTGGGGCAACTTAGAATGTTGGTACAGCAAAAAGCCGATATTCTCATCCACCGTGAGGGAGTCAAATAGGGCCGACTGCTGAAACACCATGCCAATAGTCACCGGATCTGCCACGTCATCTCCCCACCTCTGCCGCAGTTGGCCTTCGATATAAACTTCTCCGGCATCCGGGGCCAACAAACCGGCAATGATGCGCAAAACCGTAGATTTACCGGTCCCCGATGGGCCAATAATTGCCAAGGCTTCTCCCCGATAAACGGTTAAGTCTGCTTCATCTAATACTACATTTTTGCCAAAAGATTTACTAACTCCTTTTAGTTCGATTAATGCCTCGCGGTTCATAATTAATTAGTAATTAATTAATAACAATTATTGGGGCAGATTAGCTCTTACCCATTCCCGAAACTCCCGCATTTTTGCATTATGTCCTTTATCGGATTCAAAGTTCATAAATTGCGCGATTTCTTTAACCGGAAACGACCCAAAAGCTAAACTGTTTTCCGACTCCACATAACCCCCCTCTTTTAAAAGATTAATTGTTAATCGACCCTTGCGCCAAAGCCAAACCTCCGGCACTTTTAATTCGGCATAAACCGACATGGCATCGATAGATGAATGGGTTAAATCGACTTCAATTGCTAAATCTGGCGGCGGGTCAACTGTTAAATCTATTTGTAATTTGTTACGGACTTTTGCTTCGTTTTGGATGTAGAAAGATTCATCGGCTTCTTTACCGGTTGCTTTGGGTTGGGAACGCCAGGTTGAAGATTTCACACCCCGAATTTCTAACTCCATTTCTTCGGTCATGACGACGATGAATTGACCGAGAGTCCAGCTATAAGTTTCGTGTTCTGGTAAAGGTACCATCAGTTCTAAAACTCCTTGATAAAAAGTAATACGAGGGATAGAGCGATCGCTAAATATTTCTAAGAGTTTTTCGTAAATTTCCCAACTAATATCGTGTAAAACTAGATGATTTCCCAAAAACTCTTCTTCCCCAGAAGTTACAGTTTGAGTCGGGATTTTATCCAGAACTTCCATAATTTATATTCCCTAAAGAAAACTTAATTGGTATCGTGCCAGCCGTAAATTATCCTGACAGACAACTAACCTAATTTTCATTATAAGTAGATTTATTAGAGTTCATCCACTCTCGTTAGAAATAGATCCCAAATGCAATCTTAATTTGTAGTTTTTGGCAACAATTATTGCTGCCAATACTTCACGTTTAACAACACCTTTAGCAAAAATGGGTATTCTGAATCGGGCCGATCCGGTTAGAATCCTATCCAGTATTGTAAAGTTGTTAGTCAATCGTTACTAATGGCCTTCGGTCAGAAATCTTTATGCTTACAGATCGCCTTTTAAAGAAAACATTACGCAATCTTTCGGCAGCAAAGTCTTATCTGCCTTATTCCTCCAGTCGTTACTCCAGTCGTTACTCAAGTCGTTATTCTAGGCAAGTAGGGCAATGGTTCAAGTGGTTGGCCCCCGGACTGTTTGTCAAACGGTGGTTGCTGATAAGCGCCACTGGGGTATTGCTGACTACTCTCGGAGTCGCTATCTGGACGGGCATGACTCCAGTTTTCTACATCCTCCAACTGCTTAAAGGGGTTTTGGGATGGATCGCCACTGTGGTTCCCAACTATATTTCCGGGCCTCTCGTTTTAGCTGGGGGCATTTTGTTAATCTTCTGGGGCCAAAACCGCAGCATTAATTCTATTACTCAAGCATTTGTGTCCCAGGGAGAGCAAGAATTGGTCGATCGCCTCATCGCCCACCGACGCCTCCACAAGGGCCCGAAGGTAGTGGCCATCGGCGGCGGCACCGGTCTTTCGACTTTGCTGCGGGGACTTCGAGATTACAGCGCTAATATTACTGCGGTGGTGACGGTGGCGGACGATGGGGGCTCTTCTGGGAGACTGCGGCGAGAAATTGGGGTTCTGCCACCGGGAGATATTAGAAATTGTTTGGCTGCTTTGGCAAATGAGGAAAAACTGCTAACGGAATTGTTCCAATATCGGTTTCGGGCGGGGGATGGTTTGGTGGGGCACAGTTTTGGTAATTTGTTTTTGACTGCCATGAGCGATATTACCGGAGATTTGGAACGGGCGATCGCGGCTAGTTCTCAAGTTCTGGCGGTTCGCGGGGAGGTTTTGCCGGCTACTTTGTGCGACGTTCACTTGTGGGCGGAGTTAGATGACGGACGGCGCATCCAGGGGGAGTCTCATATTACGGAAGCGGGGGGTAAAATTGTGAACATCGGCTGCAACCCTGCCAGTCCGCCGGCTTTGCCAAAGGTTTTGCAAGCGATTTCGGAAGCGGATTTTATTATTATCGGTCCTGGGAGTCTTTATACGAGCGTGATTCCGAATTTGTTGGTGCCTGCAATTGCCGAGGCGATCGCTTCTCGGAAGGTGCCGAGTATTTATGTTTGTAATATTATGACTCAGCCGGGGGAAACGGAGGGATATACGGTGGCGGATCATATTCGGGCGATAGATAAGGCTGTCGGTCAAAAGTTATTCGATGCGGTTTTGGTACAAGGGAAAGTTCCTTCGGCACAAGCTTTAATTCGCTACGCCCAAGAAAGTTCTCATCCCGTTTTTCTCGACCGAGAGGATGTTAAGAATTTAGGGCGTCGGGTGGTTTTAACTAATGTTATGTACGAGGACGAAGAAACTGGCTTTGTTCGTCACGATTCTCAGAAATTGGCACAGGTTTTATTGCGTTGGTACAGTCGCGCTCATCTTGAATAGATGATAACAAAAGCACGTCTAACTCGCCCGCCAGAAACCGGGTTTTTGCCGAAATTCCCGGTTTCTTAAATCTCAATACCCTCGCCATTTTCTTGTAGGTAGGGCGCGCGCGAAACGGAACCCAACGCATAAGTTGGGTTCCACGGAGGTCCGCACAACCTACAAATTAAGGCATTTTTCGTTTTGGCGACGTTCCATTTTTCGTAGCTTTATTTTTTAATAAATAAAATGAACCAAGAACTATTTTTATCCTTACCAGATGCCGACTCTACCCGAAATTTAGGTAAAGTTTTGGGGGAGAAATTGCCTGCGGGTAGCGTTATTTTATTGGAGGGAAATTTGGGCAGCGGTAAGACGACTTTGGTGCAGGGTATGGGGGAAGGTTTGGGTATTGAGGAGGGGATAGATAGTCCGACTTTTACTTTAATTAACGAGTATTTTGGGGGGAGAATTCCTCTTTATCATTTGGATTTATATCGGTTGGAAGCGGAGGAAATTGAGGGGTTGAATTTAGATATTTATTGGGAAGGGTTGGAGGTGGAACCTGGTATTGTTGCGATTGAATGGGCGGATAAATTGGAGTATAAACCGTCGGATTATTTGTTGGTTGATTTTAAGGATGTTTCTGGGGAGGGGCGACAGGTTGAGTTGAGGGTTTTTGGGGAGTTTTTTGATTTGAAAATGTTGGGAGTTTGAGCAGTCGTTTTTCGTTTTTATTACCTAAAAAATAGAGGTTTATTGGCAATGAAAAAAGAAGAATTAAATCAAAAAGTAAAAAAACGCCAAATTTTTAATAGAGGTTTCTTGACCGGTGTCATAATATCATTTTTCTTGCCCTTTGTAACTGTTTCCTGCGATAATATTGAGGTGCTAGAATTATCGGGCGTAAATTTAGTCAGGGGAAAAACCATAATGGTTAATTACGATCTGGTTGGCGATTCAGAAGAAGAATCTATACCAGCTAACTGGAGAGCTATTCTGGCTCTTTTATCCGCAATCGTGGGATTATTAATAAGTTTTATTAAAAAAGAAAATTCCACAGCTCCCACAGTTAGTAGCGGTTTAGGTTCAATTTTGTTGTTGATGCTAAAGTTTGATTTAGAAAAAAAAGCAAGGGAGGAGGTTTTAGACATCAGTTTTGGACTGGGTTTTTGGTTGGCGTTCTTTCTATTTTTATCGGCAGCTGTAATCAATGGTTGGGGTTTATACCACGATAAAATTTCTAATTCTGGTTCAAAAAAATCAGATTCCTGAAATAGGACTGCTATATAGCTTGATAGCAAAAAAGCCGAGGTTTTAAGAGCTCAATCGTCTAAAGCGATCGCTCTTATTTCCGTCACTCTTTGAAACGCACCATTGTTAGTTATCATCTTTGAGGGCGAACTACTCGAATTAATTTACCCCATAATTCTACAACTGGCAGTGGAAATTGTTCGTCTGCATATAAACGTGACACTATTTAATCTTCCTCATTCTCGGTTATTGCTATTTCAATTTCATCGGGATAGGCCGCCGCATATCCCCAGGCATTAGCTAAATCAGCAGCAGAAATGGTGGGATAGCTTAACAAGAAATCTGCTTCGGTGTATCCTATCCGACGAGCGTTTGCTAACACCCAAACGGGAATCCTCGTATTAGCAATACAGCCATGACCGCCGCATACTCCTGGAGTTTTTTCTATTCCCTGCCAATTGTTACTTAAACTTTGGGCTAATAGTTTTATTACTTGCGCTTTTTCTGTTGGAGTTAGGGCAAGAAGTTGTGGTTCTAGTTCTTGTAATGTCATCTAAAATTTGCCTCATTAAAATTATTCAAACTTCTAAATCGTCTAAAGCGATCGCTCTTATTTCCGTCACTCTTCTAAACGCACCATTATTAGTTAAAAGCGCTTCGCAACCTGACGCTAAAGCAACGGCAACTTGAAAAGCATCGGGTAATTTTAAATTGTACTTAGCTCGGATTTGAGACGCTTTTACTGTCATATCGCCATTAATTTCAACCCAAAATATTCTGTTATTACTCAGAATTAAATCGATATATTCTTGCTGCAGTTCTGTTTGTCCGAGACGATAAGGAATTACCAAGCACTCAGCTAGAGTAACCGGGGAAGCAACAGCCATTATTTCACCATTTTGAATGCGATTGAATACGATTTCAACTGTTGTCAAATATTGAGTATTTTCCTCTACATAGTAAATAACCGGTGCAGTGTCTAAAAATAAGCTAGTTACACCTTCTAAACTTTCCTCAACTTTCATTATTATTTTCCCCTTGTTTGTGTTTTGCTTC
>CAZSTZ010000163.1:0-15480 GCA_964609515.1 uncultured bacterium
CTGGGGGTCGGATGGCAAGCGTTCGGGTGTGCCGTCGTTTGTTCGCCTAACAGTGACATTACCGAACTGCTAACTGCTAATTGCTAATTGCTAAGTGCTAACTGCTAACTGTCTTTTTTCCATTAGCGATTAGCCGCCAAATGTAAAACATTTACAATTGTAAGGTCGTACAAATCAAAAAAAAATGGATATGCAGGGGCAAGGAAATATGACAAATAATTTAAAATTGATTCGCAAATTTTTGAAAGCAATAGTCGTAATTTTGCCAGAATTAATCGGCTTTCTCGGATTTATAACTCTCTGGCAATTAGGCGCAATGCAATACAATCCAGTGATTCTGCCTTCGCCTTTAGAAACTTTTATAGCATTAAAAAATCTGGCAGCTACAAATAGATTAACAGATGCAATTTTTACGACAATTTTTGACACTTTTAGCGGGTTCGCGATCGCTACCTTAAGCGGTATTTTTCTGGGAATTGCCGCCGGAATGCAACCCTTTATTCGTCGCTCTCTGGGACCGATATTATCGGCCTTACAAGGAGTGCCGCCCATCGCTTGGATCGCGATCGCTTTGCTGTGGTTTGGCACTGGTAATTCGACACCAATATTTACCGTATTTGTAGCTACTCTTCCCGTAATTTTTATCGGTGCCGTGGAGGGATTTAGAAATCTCGATTCCCAGCTTTTAGAAATGGCAAAATCCTTTCGCCTGCCAGTTAGCGCCTTATTAGAAGATTTATATTTACCCCATTTATTATCCAGTTTATTTCCTTCCATAGCTGCCGCATTAGGACTAGCTTGGCGAGTGGCAGTGATGTCGGAGTTTTTATCTTCTGAAAGGGGCATTGGTGCCGAAATGAATATCGCTCGAATTAATCTCGACACTGCCGAAGTTATGGCTTTAGTTATCGTCGCAGTAGTTTTAATTTTAATATCCGAATATCTGATTTTACGCCCCATCCGCAGATTTTTAGAACCGTGGCATCAATAGACTACTCGCTTCATTTTTTTTGTAACACAACTTACATTTTAAACTTATTTATAGATTCCGATGCGGGGGACAAACAAAATGGGACTAATAAAATTTTTTACATCTAATTCCTTGACAAAATAAAAAACATCCTCTATCATCTTTTAGCCAGGTTCAAACGCCAAAAAAATACTTTTGGCCCCAACTATGCTGCTTCTTAAAAACCTCAAACACCAATACGGTAACTTCACCGTACTTGAGGGAATTAATCTTAGAGTTTCTTCGGGGGAAATAATTTGCTTGAGCGGACCTTCTGGGTGCGGTAAAACTACTTTGCTGCGAATAATAGCTGGTTCGATAAAGCCAACTTCAGGTCAAGTAAAAAATCTGTTTGCCCGGACATCTTTTTGCTTCCAAGAACCGAGATTGTTGCCTTGGCGCAATACTTTAGAAAATATCGCTCTCGGTTTAAAAGCAAAAGGGATACCAATAAGAAAGCGCCAGCAAATAGCCATCGCTCTTGCCAGAGAGCTCGGTCTCGATTTTCCTCCTCAGTCGGGAGAAAATCCCCAAGAAAAAATAGGTAGCGCCGCCAACAAATACCCCCATCAACTAAGTGGAGGAATGCAGCAGCGAGTCGCTTTGGGGAGGGCATTAGCAATAGAACCAGATTTGCTATTATTAGACGAACCATTTAGCGCTTTAGATATTGGCAGGAGAAGACAATTACAACAACTTTTGTTGAGATTATTAGGCGCTCGGGATTTAGCAGTAATCCTAGTTACTCACGACCTCGCCGAAGCAGTTTTACTCGCCGATAAATTAATAGTTTTCTCCCCTCCACCGAGTCAGATAGTCTATGAATGGGAACCCGATAAACCGCCGAAAAAACGAGACGAAGCCTACATTTATCAAACAGTTTCTAAACTGCTAGCTATTCCCGAAGTAGCCCTTTGTTTTGGTTTAGAAAATAGCCCAGTTACAAGTTAACTAAAAACCAAAAAACCAAAAACCAAAAACCTCCGAGCAAATTACCATGAAAAACAACAGCCGCCGCCAGTTTTTAAAACTAATAGCAGCTACCACATGCGTAACCTTAAGCGCTAACTTTTTTGCCAGAAATGCGGCAGAAACTTTCGCCCAATCTAACGGAAAATCTCTCTCAAAACTAGCCTGGGGCGGTTCTCCGATTACGATTACAATTTTGCTGGCATATTTAGCAGAAAAAAGCCAGATAACAGAATTAGTAGAAGAAGTTGACTTTCGCATCTGGAAAACCCACGACCAATTGCGAGCAGATGCGGTTTCTGGCAAACTTCAAGTGTCAGCAACTCCCACAACTCTAGCTGCAAATTTATATCAGCGACAAGTGCCGATAAAGTTGCTTAACGTTTTAGTTTGGGGAATATTAAACATTTGGTCCGCTCAAAATATCGCCAGTTTTGAAGATTTAAAAGGCAAAACTTTATTAATAGCATTTCGCGGCGGATTGCCTTCTCAACTCTTCTTTTATTTGGCGAAAAAAAACGGTTTAAACCCAGAGCGAGATTTGAACCTTCAATATACCACAGACTTCGCTCAAGCAGTGCAATTGTTATTAGCGGGACGCGGAGATGCGGCACTTTTATCCGAACCCGCAGGTACCGGTGCAGAAATTAGAGGTATGCAGCAAGGAACCAGTATTAAATTAGCAATAAATCTGCAAGAAGAGTGGGGAAAAGTGACGGGAAGACCGCCTCGTTTTCCGCAGGCGGGAACTTTAGCTTTAACTTCTTTAATTGAGGAATATCCAGAAGTTATAGAAGCAGTTCAAAAAGGATTAAAAGAAGCGGTAATTTGGGTAAAACAAAATCCAGATGCTGCTGCTTCTTTGGGTGCAAAATATCTTGGTTTAAAAGAACCAGTTATTAAAAAGTCTCTGGGGTATACGCCTTTAGAAATGGTGACGGCGGCAGATGCTAAAGAAGATTTAGAATTTTGGTTTTCGCGCTTGCTGGAGCAAAATCCCCGACTTTTTGGCGGGAACTTACCCGATGCTGGATTTTATTTTGGATAGGTTGGCAACGGATTTGGTAACGGAGGAATATTTGACTCTGGCCCAGAAATTCTAGCGGGGCCCAAAAAAATGTTTTCTCAAACTATTGCATTAATTTAACGGACGTGCTTTAATAAAGAAATAAGTCGGTTCTAACGGTGGCCAGCCGTTAGAGGAAACGGGGAAAGTTCGGTGCAAGTCCGGCCCTGTCCCGCAACTGTGATGAGGCCCTAATAAATGTCAGTCTCTAAGTCAGAATGCCCGCCGATTTTATAGTTAAATGCGTGAAAACATCTGCGAGGTACGGATGATGACTAATTTAGTATTGGCAAATTTAGTATTGGCAAATTTAGTATTGCCCTACTGGCAAACTACTGGTTCGCAATTACGAGCTAAGTTTGGCAAATTACCGCCGCCAAGAAAGAAATAAATAAGCAGTTTTTGAGAGCAGAATAAATTGCAGTTTTATTGTCGATAAAAAGCACGATTAGTGCAGAAAATTGCGCTGCGAAAAAATAGCGATCGCTTTCCCAAAAAAGCGGCGATCGCGGTAGATTTCCCCTGCCTGCAAGTTGCGAACTTGCAAGCAGTAATTTCATGGGATTTAAAGACAACACCAAAAACAAAAATGACAGCAATAATAGGAACGGAAAACAGCGAACTCCTCGCGGGCACTCCCCAGACAGACGAACTATATGGTTTGGCAGGAGACGACACCATCAACGGTCTCGAAAGTGGGGACTTAATTAGCGGAAACCAAGGCGACGATATCATCAACGGAGACGCGGGGGGCGACACCATCCGCGGCGGTAAAGGTGACGATAACCTTTTTGGTGGCGCGGGCAGCGACAATATCTATGGCGACCTCGGCGGCGATACCTTAACCGGCGGCGAGGGTTTCGATAACTTCGTTCTGGAACTCAAAGACGACTCTCTGGCAATAGATACCGTAGATGTAATTACCGACTTTAATATAGAAGAAGATAGCATCGGTTTGTTAGGAGGACTTACCTTCCAAAACCTCAACATCTTCCAAGGCAGCGACGAACTAGCAGATAGCGCGATCGTGCAAGATACGGTTACGGGGGACTTTTTAGCCATCCTGACCGACATCGACAGCAGGGAACTCGTTGAAGACCGCTTTAGGACTTTTGTTCGACAATTAGGGCCTTATTCCAGTTCCACCGGAGACCCCGGAAAAATCGATTCTGCCATCCCCGGTTTTGTCGGTCCCGAGGGCGACGGTCAAGTGAGAGCAAATAGCTCCGTCAACCCAATTTTTGCCGCTTGGGCGACTGGATTTCAAAATTATGCGCCAGCGCCAGGAGTGGACGAACGATTCCAAACTCCCGACTTAACTTTAGGACCCGTTGCCAGAACGGATAATTTTATCGATATCGCTTCTCTGGGCGGTTTAACCCGAGAACAAATAGATGCGGGAGTGCCACCGGGGGAGATTACTTTAACTTTTGATTCCGGTATTCGTAACGGCCCCGGTCCCGACTTTGCCGTGTTTGAAAATGGGTTTAACAATCTCGGCGGTGTTTTTGGCGAGTTGGCTTATGTCGAAGTTTCCAGCGATGGCGCAAACTTTGCCCGTTTTCCTAGCGATTCTTTAACTGGAGAACCGGTGGAAAGCGAAGCGGTTATCGACCCGACAAAGGTTTATAATTTAGCTGGCAAGCACGTTAATAATGCTTCTGAATTTGAAGGAGAATTTTTTGGCGGTTCTTGGGGAACTCCTTTTAATTTAGATGACTTAATTAACGATCCTTTGGTAACTTCCGGCCAAGTAGATCTTGATGCCATCCGCTTCGTTCGCATTGTGGATATTCCCGGCGACGGTAGTTTTTTAGATGCTTCGGGAGACCCGATTTTTGATGCTTGGCCGACGGCACCTCCCACTGCAACTTCTGGCGGCTTCGATTTGGAGGCTATCGGCGTAATTAATGTTATTTAATTCCTGTAGGTTGTGCGGACCTCCGTGAAACCCAACAACACCATTTTAAGACTAGGAGCAAACAATTAATTCCTGTAGGTTGTGCGGACATCCGTGGAACCCAACAATACCATTTTAATACTGGGAAATTTTAATTTTTAAAGTTTCCTTAATTCCCCAAATAAGGAGAGGTAAAATGAGCGAATTTAATCGGTGGGTCGCGCCGTTAAAGCGGACGATATCGGAGAAAACTCCCAGAGGTGCGACGGTAGAATCCGAGGATTTTCCGACGACAATTGATGTTACCGGACCCCTTCT
Source organism: uncultured bacterium (assembly GCA_964609515.1). Lineage (GTDB taxonomy): Bacteria > Cyanobacteriota > Cyanobacteriia > Cyanobacteriales > Microcoleaceae > CALKCV01. Next base: position 5,263 of record CAZSTZ010000163.1, read on the forward strand.
ATATACTCTGATGCAACAAAATTGGCATCGAGTTCAAATCGGCCATGTTGTTGAGGGGGGCGTGCTTGAATTAGAATTTACAGAAGCTCCTAAAATTTGCCTAATTTATGATGGTTATTTGACCGTGGCAACTCCGGCCTGGCATCTTCATTTATGCTTGGAAGAAAATCTGGGAGGGCCTCATTGTAACACCCCTTTAGAATTGCGGCAAAAACGTCTGGTGAGTAGGGGGGCATTCTATCGTCGCCTTAACCCAGAAGGAGTAGCAAAAAGTTGGGGAATTCAGTTTTGGAATGGGGCCGGAGAAAATTTAATGACTATCTTTTTGCCGAATCCTTTTTTGGGGGAAGATGAGGATTATTTGCCAGAGAAAAAAGCGGAGTTGGGCAAGCTCGCTCTTTATGAAGAATTGTGAGAAATTTATGTTTTGGGAACTCGCCAAATTCCCTTCGATCGCAATCCTTTAAAACGGCCTTATTTATCGGTTTGTCGTTCGAGTCGCTGCTATCCTTCTCGCAAGTGGCAGCCCATTTTTGAGGCGTTGGAAACTGAGGTCAAAGCATCGGCATTAGATGTGGATGTAATTACTTCTGGTTGTTTGGAAGTTTGTAAAATGGGACCGGTGGTGTTTTATTCTGGAGACCGAACTTGGTACGCTAGGGTAACTTCCGAAGTAGCAGGAAGGATTGTTAAAGAACATTTGGGTGAGGGTGCTAAATTGACCGAAAATTTGTATCCACAATCTAAGAATTAGGAGGTTATAAAAATGAATGAAACTAAACAAGTAGCCGCGCTTTATAGGCCGGAAAATTATAACTTGTGGAGCGCCGCTCAAAAGGCGATCGCTGGTTCCGGTCTATGGCAATTTATCTTAATCGCGATCGGCAGTGCCAGCAGTATTATTTATCCCCACGCTCCTTTAGTGGGTTTTGCTGCTATTAGCGGGGCAACTTTGAATCGAAAACAGGCGATCGTTGCTTCGACAACAATTTGGTTTGTCAATCAATTCTATGGTTTTACTATCCGCCAATATCCCCAAACTTCGGAATCTTTTACTTGGGGAATTGTGATGGGTTTGGGAACTTTATTAGTGACAATAGTTGCCGGGATAAAACCTAAATTTAGCCGGGAAAAAGTTGGGGGACATTATGGGTGGTTAGCTGCTAGTTTGGTGGCAGGATATATTTTGTTTGAAGGAGGAATTTTACTCACCGCTCAATTAATAGTGGGAGACGGACACGGTTTAACTGGGGCTATTTTGGGGAGAATTTTTGTTAAGAATTTAGTGTGGGCGATCGCTCTTACTTTCATCCACAGTTTCCTCCTTTGGAATGCGATTAAATTCTCGACCAGATACGACAATTCCAAGATACGCCCCACCCCCGAAATTAACTGTCGCCCCCCTGCTTACGGCCGACGTTTTTAATAATTAAAATCGGAGTCAATCTCATGCATATATCCGACGGTTATTTGCCAGCTTCAACCTGTATTGGCGGTTATGCGCTTACGGGTTTGGTAACGTGGTATTCTCTGCGAAAAATTAAGCGAGAAAAAGACCCTACGGAAAGCATTCCCAAAGCTTCTCTGCTGGCAGCAGCATTCTTTGTGAGTTCCTCGGTGACAATACCCCTGCCACCGAGTAGCGTTCACCCATTGCTTAACGGGTTGTTAGGTATAGTGTTGGGATACTATGCTTTTCCTGCGATTCTCGCCGGTTTATTTTTTCAGGCAGCGATGCTATCTCATGGTGGGTTGACTACTTTAGGCATCAACGCGCTGACGGCAGGGGTTCCCGCGCTTTTAGCACATTATTTATTTCAACTCAGTCGCCCCCTGAGATTGAGAAACTTATGGTTGACTAGCGCTATATCTTTTATAGGGGGAGCGGGTGGGGTAGCAATAACGGTTTTGATGCTATTTGGTCTCCTGATTGCTAATATTCCCGCAGATATCGATGCTGGCGTGGAGCGATCGACTATTATCAGTACCCTGGTAATTGCTCACATTACCTTGATGTTGCTTGAGGGAGCGTTTACGGCAACGGCAGTGAGTTTTCTGCAAAAGACAAAACCTGAATTGTTGCCAAAATTCCAGAAAAAGTGTTCTAGTAGTCTCGAACAATAACTAAAAAGTAATGAAACGAGCAAACAACTCAGACAATTGGCAACAAGAATTTATTGCTACAAACTTGCTAGCTATTGGATATAATGCTTGGCAAGGTTATTTAAGCAGCGATCGCGGTCTAGTCGTTTGTAGCACAAATTCCCCAGAACTCGGTGTCGTCGGAGAAACGTTCCAGGTACATTTCGTGCCTCGCCAACGTCTCGCACCATTTCTAAATGCCTGGTTGGCGGCTCCCGATACCGTTCTTCTCAAGGGACACTTTACCAACGCTCATATCCTCAAAGCAGTCGATAACTACAACCCCGAAAAAGATGCAGTTTTCCTGTTAGAATTTGGTACGAATGTCACCTTTTTTTATCTGACTAATTTACCCATTATTCCGCCTACTTGCTACGAACAAATCCTCAAATATTGGGATGAGTTTCAAACGCAAGAATCCTCCCAAGATCAAAAATTCAATCATCGTTAATTTTTTCACCTTTTGAGCAAATAACTATGGGTTTAATCCAACATAAAAAAGAAGCATTTTGGTTCGATCGGTTCGTTTCCATCGGTTACGATAACTTTATCAATCCGTTTTTTTGGGACGAAAGAATGCGAGCAGAAGCATTAGAATTAGCCCGACTGGATAGATCGGATTTGCGAGTTTTAGATGCGGGTGCGGGAACGGGATTTACTACAACCGGAATTGTGGAAAAGGTGAATCCTAAAAAGGTAACGATGTTAGACCAAAGTCCCCACCAACTAGCTAAAGCGCAAAAGAAAGCTATTTTAAATGATTGTCAAAAAATACTAGGAGACGTGGAAGAGTTACCGTTTTCTACCGATACTTTTGACCGCTATGTATCGGCGGGTAGTATTGAATATTGGCCGGAACCGCTACGGGCAATTGTTGAAGCTTATCGGGTGGTTAAACCGCGCGGTGTTGCTTTGATTATCGGACCTTTGCAACGAGAGAATCCTTTAGCTTGTTGGCTGTCGGATACTTGGATGTTGTTCCCTCCAGAAGATGATTATATCAAATGGTATAAAGCGGCGGGTTTTACTGAGATTAAAAAAGTTTATGTAAAGCCGTATTGGTACGATAAAAGCGGGGAAAACGAATACGGGATCGCTATTGCCGGAGTCAAACCCGCTTCTGGGGAATCCTCGCTAAAGTTCCTACCAAAACGGGAAGATGTTGCAGAAGCGATGACTCCGGCTCGTTTCTTGAGTTTGACCTATCGGTTTATTATCGGTTCTGCTGCTGGAGCTTTGTTCGTACCGATCGCAATTTATAAGGCGATCGCGGCTAAGATTGGTAAGTAGTCTGTAGGAACGAAACCCAACAGCAATTTTAGCGCTCTGATAGTTCTACTGATTGGACTGAAGGCTTTCTCAGGTTATTCAAGGATGCTCGCTGTAGTTACGAGCCAGCTCCATAAAAGCATTGAGATAATCAACTTCGAGATCGGTGCGACGGACGCCCAAGAAGATTTGCTTTTGGACGCCGCCCGGGCCTAGTCGCACTGCACGCACGGGATATTTTTCAGAGAATTCCTCGACCAACCAGCGTGGTAGAGCCGCCACTCCGCGTCCGCAGGCAACCATTTGAAGCATCATGTCCGTGTTCTCGACAACTTTCTGTTTTCTGACCGTCATCCCCGCCGGAGCGAGGAAGCAGGTGTAGATATCTAGGCGATCGCGAGAAACCGGATAGGTGAAAAGCACTTCCTTGCCGAGCTGCTCGGGGATGACGTAATCCTCCTCTCGAAGTGGATGTTCCGAAGAAACCACCAGAACCTGCTCGTAGTCAAAGACCGGCTCAAAGTGTAGTGACTTTTTTCGCAGCGGATCGGGTGTCACCAGCAGGTCGATCTCATAAGCGAAGAGCGCACCGATGCCGCCAAATTGGAACTTCTGTTTGACCTCAAAATCCACCAACGGCCAGGCGCGCAAGTAGGGAGTCACTATCTTCTGCAGCCACTGATAGCATGGGTGGCACTCCATACCAATTCGTAATGTTCCCCGCTCGCCACGAGCGAACTGTCCTAATTGTTCTTCTGCGTGGACGAACTGGGGAATCAGGCGGTTGGCTGTAGTCAGCAAATAGGTTCCTGCCGGAGTGAGGCGAAGGCTACGTCCTTCCCTATACCAAAGCTTTACCCCTGCCCGATCTTCCAGCTTACGCATGCTGTGGCTCAACGCCGATTGTGTCAGGTGTAGCGCATTTGCGGCAGCGGTCATACTCCCATGCAAGTCAACCGCGCGGATAATATCAAGGTGGCTGCGTTCGAGAAATGTCATCAGTTTTCCATGAATTTTGCTCATTACTCCATGAGTAAATATCATTTGTATTTTTTTGTCAAGTCTGATATAGTAATATTCATGTTCAATAAACAACAAGGAAAACAGCAAAAGAAATTTGCTGGAATACCCTTACATCACCAGACAAGTTCTATGAGTAAAGACAATAAGACCACAATCAAAACACATTCCCTGGGATACCCTCGCATCGGAGCCAAGCGTGAATTAAAAAAGGCTACGGAAGCATATTGGAAAGGCGACCTGCCTCTTTCCGAGCTGATTGCCACTGGCAAGACCTTGCGCGTAATAAACTGGAAGAAGCAACAGGCAGCCGGAATCAATCTTATCCCGGTCAACGACTTCTCCTTTTACGACCAAGTGCTAGACACGAGCTGCCTGCTTGGCAATGTCCCGTCGCGTTTCCAGTGGGAAGGCGGGCCGACGGATATCAACACCGTTTTCACCATTGCTCGCGGTACGGAGGGCGGCGCTTCTTTGGTTGAAGACGAGAAGGACTGCCAAACAAACAAAATTTCCACTTTCGCCAGCGAGATGACAAAGTGGTTCGATACGAATTACCACTTCATCGTGCCTGAGTTTCGGGCGGACACAACCTTTTCCCTGAGCGGCACCAAAGTCTTCGATGAGTTCGCGGAGGCCAAGGCACTAGGGATTAACGCGAAGCCGGTGCTAGTCGGCCCCGTGACTTACCTCTCCCTGGGCAAGGTGCAGGATTCTAAAAACCCGGACTTTGAGCCGTTGACCCTCCTCGATAACCTTGTCTCCGTCTATGAAGAGATTATCGACAAGCTTGCAGCGCTCGGAGCGGAATGGATACAGCTCGACGAGCCGATTATGTCCACCGACCTTAGCGAGCTACAGCGCGATGCTTTGAAGGCGGCATACGATCGCCTCTCCAAGGCCAAAGGTTCGGCCAAGCTCCTCGTCACCACATATTTCGGCGGCGTGCGAGATAATCTCGACGCCTACCTCGCGTTGCCCGTTGACGCCTTGCACTTCGATTTTGTGCGGGGTTCGGAGGACATCGACACAGTTCTGGCCACCTTCGGGAAGGACAAAATTCTCTCCGCAGGAATCGTCGAAGGCCGCAATATTTGGAAGAACGATTACGATGCCTCGCTAAAAGTTTTGCAGAAGGCCAAGGCCGCTGTTGGCCCGGATCGACTCTGGGTCGCCCCTAGCTGCTCGCTTATGCATTCGCCCGTTACCCTGCAAAACGAACGAAAGCTTGATGAAGAGCTAAAAAGCTGGCTGGCCTTTGCCGACGAGAAACTCACGGAAGTCACCGAACTCCGGCAGCTTCTCGATGAAGTCGGAAGTGCGGAAGCTCTTGAAGCCAACCGTGCCGCCGCTGCTTCTCGAAAGTCCAGCAAGCGCATCTATAATGACGCCGTGAAAAAGCGCCTTGCTGAGGTTAAGCCCAGGGATTTCGATCGCGCCTCGGCCTTCGTCGAACGCCAATCCAAACAGCGGGCCAAACTCAGTTTGCCGGATTTCCCTACCACGACCATCGGCTCGTTCCCGCAGACCAAAGAAGTGCGCCATGCACGGGCCCAGTGGAAGAAAGGAACCCTAAGCGATGCGGACTACGACCAGTTCATTAAGGAAGAAATTGCTAAATGCGTTGCTTTCCAGAACGAGATCGGGATTGATATGCCCGTTCACGGCGAGTTCGAGCGCAATGACATGGTGGAATACTTTGGCGAAAATCTCGAAGGCTTTGCCTTTACCAGCAACGGCTGGGTGCAGAGCTTTGGTACTCGCTATGTGAAGCCGCCGATCGTCTTTGGCGATGTCAGCCGTCCCAAGGCCATGACTGTTTACTGGTCCGAGTATGCTCAATCCTTGACCGATCGCCCGATGAAGGGGATGCTCACCGGCCCGGTTACGATCCTCCAGTGGAGCTTCGTGCGCGACGACCAGCCGCGCTCCGTCACCGCCCATCAGATAGCCCTGGCCATTCGCGATGAAGTGGTGGACCTCGAAGCCGCCGGCATCGCCGCCATCCAGATCGATGAACCGGCTTTCCGCGAAGGTCTGCCGTTACGCCGGAGCGAGTGGGATAACTATCTCGACTGGGCGGTGAAGGGTTTCCACCTCAGTGCCTGCGGCGTGAAGGATGATACCCAAATCCACACCCACATGTGCTACTCCGAGTTCAACGACATCATCGAATCCATCGCCGCTCTGGATGCCGATGTCATTACTATTGAGACCTCGCGCTCAAATATGGAGCTGCTCGATGCCTTTGTCGATTTCAAGTATCCCAATGAGATTGGCCCAGGTGTCTATGACATCCACTCGCCACGGGTGCCCCCCACCGATGAAATGAGTAACCTCATGTCAAAAGCGGAAGCCGTGTTACCGCGTAAGAACCTCTGGATCAACCCGGATTGCGGTCTCAAGACTCGCCAATGGTCGGAAGTGAAGCCTTCGCTCGTCAACATGGTTGAGACCGCAGTAAAACTTCGGGGGGAAGTTGATGCGATCGCCCATTGATGTTTGGCAAGACTGTGCGGGCTACTGGCAGTCCGCCTTCATTCGAGAACACCTATTGCCGCTGGGTCATGCCCCTTGGCAAGGGTATCGAACTCACGGGCGGGGATTGGTCGCCTGTGTGGTGGTGATAGTCGATGCAACTACCGTGGATTGGAGCGGTGATGTCGTGCAATACAGCCTTCAGTACATTCTCGCTGGGGCTGTCTCTAGCTATCTCGAACGCCATCATTTGCCAGCAGATTTCCGCGATCGCCTGATGCAGACGATGCAAACATCTGTCCCCGATCGCGATGTTTTGATTGCCCTTGAGGGGAACGAATCGATCGAGATCGATTGGTTGCGGAATTTGGCGATCGCCCCTCCCGATTGCTACCGCCAGGTGTGCGATCGCTGGGATGAATTTAACCTGGAGCCTAAATCTGACAGGAGGCACAACAATGTCGACCGATGAGCCAACGCCTCGTTCAGCCCTGGACTCTGACATCAAAATTCGCCAACTCCAGCAGTACCTCCACTGCCCTGGGCGAATCCCCACTGCTCCTCATCCCAATGTGGAAGCAAATGGTTCAGAACCAACCAGCTCCCACTTGGTCTAGGCATCCCCTTCGGAATCCGATCGAAGTAATGCTGGCGGGCTTTAGACAGGTGTTGTTGTTGCGGGTACCTTCTCTGGTCAAGCCGCTGGCATTCTTCCTTGGACACCCCATTAGTCCATCCAATCAAGACCGTCAGATTTCTCCCATGCCAGAGAACTCTATGCAGGTAAAGGAAAACTTACCTCCTTTATCCCCAGAAAAAATAATTCTGCATGGGGAACTGGATCGCAACGAATGAAAACCATCACAACGAATGAAAATCATGGTTCAAAAGTCAGATTTTGTCTTAGCGCCCTACATAAAAAGCAGTGACCGACGCGCCACCTATCAAATTCTCAACACCGTGGTTCCCTACATTGTGCTGTGGGTTTTGGCCGTTAAAGCGGTCTCCATTTCCCTCTGGCTGTTGCCGCCGATCGTTGGGTTAATGGTGCTTTTTTTGTTGCGCTGCTTTTCGCTGATGCATGATTGCGGACACTATTCCCTATTTCGATCCAAACGGGCCAATAGAGTGGTGGGCTTTGCGCTGGGAGTCGTTAACGCGATCCCTCAATATGCCTGGTCGATCTATCGTGCCTATCACCACAAAACCAATGGCGACTGGCAACGGTATCGCGGTATTGGTGACTTTCTCTCTGTCGAAGAGTTTGCTCAACTCAGCGCCTTTGACCAGAAACTCTACGGCCTACTTCGGCAGCCACTTATGACTCTGCCGGGAGGTTTCTTCTATCTCGTGATTCAGCCCAGGCTGACGTTGATATTAGGTATTCTCGGGTTTGTCAGGCACGGGTTGACCTGCTTAAAAACTAATGGGTTCAAAAACTTCAGATCGATTGTTTCTTCATATAAGTCCGAGCATTGGCAGACAAGCAAAGAGTTTTGGGATGTGCTGTCGAACAACATTTTTGTTGTAGGCAGTTGGTTTATTTTGAGCCATCTAGTCGGACTGGGACTATTTTGGGGTCTGTATGCAACTGTGATGACCTTGGCTGGAGCAATTTTTATCTGTGTCTTTTTTGTACAACACAATTTTGAAGGTGCATTAGCCCAGAAAACTGTGGATTGGGACTACCTGTGCGGGGCGATTGAGGGTAGCAGCTATCTAGATTTGCCACCCATTCTGCGCTGGTTTACCGCCGATATCAGCTACCACACCATTCACCATCTCTCAGAGCGAATTCCGAACTACAACTTGGCCGCCTGCCATCGAGCCAATTCTCACCTGCTCTCGAATGTGACAACCCTGCGGCTTGGCGATGTACTCCACTGTTCCAAATTTATCCTGTGGGATGCCGCCGCTAATCGGCAGGTTCCAGTACCAACCAAGAAAAAGGCATTGTTCGCGGCTTAGATGGCGGGCATAACTCCCCCGAAAAAGCAGCTTTAAACTGTCTTCTCAAACGGCGAGCGATCGCCTGTTTTATAGCGATCGGAATTTCTGACCAAAGGGAAGCGCCGATCGCTGATTGATTTCCTTCATTCTTTAGTTATTAACGAATTAAGTGCCATGAACATTTTGCTTTGGATGATAGGCTTTTTACTGATTCTCTTGGCTATTGGCCTCGGGATTTACCTGCTCACAGCCCGTCGCTATCAATCCTCTGAATCGGTCGCTAGCTCCTACGACGACTGGACGAATGACGGCATTCTGGAATTTTACTGGGGCGAACACATCCACCTCGGTCACTACGGCTCCCCGCCCCGACGTAAAAATTTCATCCAGTCCAAACATGACTTCGTGCATGAAATGGTCAAATGGGGCGGTTTAGAGACATTGCCCCCAGGGACAACGGTGTTGGATGTGGGTTGCGGCATTGGTGGCAGCAGCCGCATCTTGGCAAAAGAGTATGGCTTTGCCGTAACGGGCATTACCATCAGCCCGCAACAGGTACGGCGAGCGCAGGAACTGACACCCCCGGAGGCGAACGCCCAGTTTCAGGTGGATGATGCCCTGAACCTCTCCTTCCCGGATGCCAGTTTTGATGTGGTCTGGTCCATCGAGGCGGGGCCTCACATGCCCGACAAAGCCCGTTATGCCCAGGAGATGCTGCGCGTCCTCAAACCGGGCGGCATTTTGGTGGTGGCCGACTGGAACCAGCGGGACGATCGCCTGGTTCCCCTGAACGGATGGGAGCGCCCGGTGATGAAACAACTGCTCGATCAATGGTCGCATCCGGCGTTTTCGAGTATTGAAAGCTTTGCGGAACAGTTGGAAGCCACCGGGCTGGTCGCCGATCGAGTGACTACCACGGACTGGACCCAAGAAACCCTACCCGCTTGGCTCGATTCAATCTGGCAGGGCATTGTCCGTCCGAAAGGACTGCTGAAATTTGGGTTCGTTGGGTTTATTAAGTCCCTGCGGGAAGTGCCGACGTTCCTATTGATGCGCCTTGCCTTTGGTGCCCGATTGTGTCGCTTTGGTATGTTCCGGGCGGTGCGGGCGGCTTCCCCAAACGCCTCTATTCAAAGCGTGGCTTCCGAACAAAATGACGATAACTTAGTGCGTTCATGAGTGAATTAACATAAGACCTCATCATCATTGATTTTAAGGAGTTGGCAGGAGCGATCGCGCAAAAAACAGGTCTGAAAATACCCTAAGTTTTCTCGGTAACATCCTGCCGACCCTATCTAAATCGCTCAATAGCGAACTGTCTGGAATTGGAGGCGATCGCTATTGGGATTGTAAAGAGCA
>CAZSTZ010000164.1:0-5698 GCA_964609515.1 uncultured bacterium
GATGGCAAAAACATCTGTCGGTTTACCTATTACCTATTACCTATTACCTATTACCAAAAAGCGTTTTTTTGTACCTCTGTCGCTAACTGACAAATACGAAAAATTATATATTACCTATTACCTATTACCTAGGTCGGTAATGGGTAATGGGTAATGGGATAACAGTAAGATGGCAAAAACATCTGTCGGTTTACCTATTACCTATTACCTATTACCTATTACCTATTACCTATTACCCATAGCTTATTAGAGTTCTTCGTAATTCTGTCCCATACTGTCATCGTTATCTCGTTTAGAACCCAACAAGTCAAGTTGATAAACGCGAATCACGGGTTTAGAACGCTCGATACCGGTATTAGCATCCGGCCAATAATCAAACTTCAAAGCTCCCTTAACCCCAATCAAACTACCCTTGCGCACATAATCGGCAGCAATCTTAGCAGTCTTGTCCCACATTTCCAAATTGAACCAATCGGCAACCTTACCGTCGCGAGTCCAACGATCGACCGCCATAACTAAATTACAGACAGCACTACCACTCGTCAGGTACTTAAGATCTGGGTCGGCACCCACGCGACCTACTAAAGTAACAACATTAAGACTCATAAATTCCGTCCGCTAAACTCGAATTTTAATAAACTACCAATCCTAACACAAACAAAAAAAAACATCCACCAAGTCCATCCCGATCTAATAGATTTGGGTTAGGAGAATAAACCAAGGATTCTCAAACCTCAGTAAGCTTAACTTTTGATTAAAGTCTAGCGGACTGAGGAAAAAAAAATATAATAGAATCCACCCGAGTCAGGTTTTTGTGAAATTTTTGCTCGAAATAAGAATTAATTGAGGGAGGACCGAAATCTGTGTCTGTTTTTAACCGTTTTTCCTTATCCCGAGATATGGGGATAGATCTGGGGACTGCTAATACCCTTGTATATGTCTCCGGTAAAGGCATCGTTCTGCAAGAACCATCCGTAGTGGCCATCGACCAAGAATTAAAAGTGCCCCTGGCCGTCGGCGAAGATGCCAAAAAAATGTTGGGCCGCACTCCCAACAACGTCATTGCCATGCGACCCCTGCGGGATGGAGTTATTGCCGACTTCGATACCGCAGAAATCATGCTCAAGCATTTTATCAAGCGAGTCCACGGCGGGTCGAGCTTAGTGGCCCCGCGAATTGTTATCGGTATTCCCAGCGGCGTAACGGGAGTCGAAAGGCGGGCAGTGATGGAAGCTGCCTCTCAAGCTGGGGCCAGAGACGTCCGTTTAATCGACGAGCCGATAGCGGCGGCCATCGGCGCTGGATTACCGGTGGCCGAACCGACCGGTAATATGATCGTTGATATTGGCGGCGGTACCACGGAAGTGGCCGTTCTGAGCTTGCAAGGAACGGTTCTCAGCGAGTCAGTGCGAGTTGCTGGGGACGAACTTAACGACGCTATTGCTCAATACCTGAAAAAAGTCCATAACTTGGTAATTGGGGAACGAACTGCAGAAGAAATAAAAATTAAACTGGGTTCGGCCTATCCCACCCGAGACGATGACGATGCAATTATGGAAGTACGGGGGGTACATTTGCTGTCGGGCCTGCCGAGAATGATAACTCTTAAAGGACCAGAGGTTCGAGAAGCTATGTCCGAACCCCTATCCGTTATTGTCGAAGCAGTAAAGCGGACTTTAGAACGGACTCCCCCAGAATTAGCGGCAGATATCATCGACCGGGGCGTGATGCTTGCAGGTGGCGGAGCGTTGTTGAGAGGGATAGATACTTTAATCGCTCACGAAACCGGTATTGTCGCCCATGTGGCAGCGGATCCTCTTAGTTGCGTAGTCTTGGGAACCGGTCGAGTCTTGGAAAACTTTAAACAGCTCGAACGGGTATTTAGCGGTCGAGTTAAGTAATTAATAAAGGTAAAAATTATCAGGTGAAACAATGCAAATAGTGCGAGAAAAACGTCGAAATAAACTGCTAAGAAAAATGGCCGCGATCGCTCTGGTAGTAAGTGCTGGTTTCTGGGCTCGCCAGACTCAAGGTGCTTTTTTTGTCGAGATTTATAGTCAGCTAACGGCACCTTTTACAGCCCTAGAAGAAAAACCGCAATCTCAATTAATTAATGCTCGTATTAACGAACTAGAAATTCGCATCCAAGAATTAGAAAAACAAAATGAAAATCTCAAAAAAATCCTAGATTACTCGGAAAAAAACCAGCTTAAAGGCAAAGGAATTGTCGCTCCCGTCGTCGGTCGCAGTGCCGATAATTGGTGGAACCAAATAACTTTAGGAAGGGGCAGTAACGATGGTATTAAAGAGAATTTTATTGTCATGGGACCGGGGGGAGTTGTTGGTAGGATTACTAACGTTACTCCCCGTACCAGTCGCGTGCTTTTAATTAGCGATCCTACTAGCCAAATAGGAGTAGGAATTATTCGCAGCCGTCAAATGGGTTCCATGAGAGGTAAAGATGAAAATACTGGCATCCTGGAGTTTTTTGATGATTTCCCTGAGGTTCGAGAAGGGGATGTTGTTTCTACTTCTGCTTACAGTCAGTTATTTCCTGCGGGATTGCCGGTGGGCGTAATTGAATCGGTGGAATTAAGTAAAACTCCCGCTCCCGAAGCTATTATCAAATTTTCCGCACCAATGAATTCTTTGGAGTGGGTAATTGTTTATCCACACAATCATTAATTATAGGGAATAGGGAATAGGGAATAGGGAATAGGGAATAGGCAATCGATAGAGCCAAAATTCTCTTTTCCATTCTCCCTTTCCCATTCTTGTGAAAATTAGTTAAAAATTTAGATAAAATGTCTTTAAGTTGGCGTCAAATATCTTTTTTAATAATTACCGTTGTTTCGGTTATCATCTGCAGTATTATCTTGTTGCTGCGGCTTCCAGCCCTGGAATTATTAGGAATAGCTCCGAACTGGTTGTTAATTTGGGTAGTAGCTTGGAGCGTTCAGCGTTCCATTCTTGAAGGTGGAATAGCAGGTCTAACTTTGGGGCTAATTCAAGATGGAATGACTGGTTTTAATCCCAGTCATGTAATACCTTTAGTTTTGGTGGGAATCCTAACAGCTCGCTTGCAAAAACAACGATACCTCCAAGAAGATTTTATCTCGGTAGCTTTGATTGTATTTTTTATGGCAATTGTCGCCGAGACGGTCATGGCAATTCAGTTTGGCATAGTGAGCGATCGCTCTCTAGCAGACATTTGGACTCATTACCAAAAAGTTGCCCTCAGTTCGGCTATTATTAGCAGTCTTTGGGCTCCTGTTGTTTATTTCCCTTTAAAACATTTATGGAAACTGACGGAGAGTTAATTGTTAATTACCAATTACCCATTACCCAACAGTTGAGTTATGGTTAGGGTTGTCGTTGAAAAATAGTAGTTTGCCATGCTCAAAAATAGCGACTTTACCAAAACCTCAGAAAGCAGTCGCGTAGAAGTCCTCAGCGAAGCGCTGCCCTACATCCAAAAATTTGCAGGCCGCCGCATCGTCGTAAAATACGGGGGCGCGGCCATGAAAGATACCAGCCTGAAAGACCAAGTAATTCGGGACATCGTTTTACTATCCTGCGTTGGGATGCGTCCCATTGTCGTTCACGGCGGAGGCCCAGAAATTAACACTTGGTTGGGCAAACTGGGAATAGAACCCCAATTTAAGGATGGTTTGCGGGTGACTGACGAGGCGACGATGGAAGTAGTAGAAATGGTATTAGTAGGCCGGGTCAATAAAGAAATCGTAGCGCTGATAGATCGGGCAGGCGGTTTGGCGGTAGGTTTATGCGGCAAAGATGCCAATCTGATTAAAGCACGTCCAGACGGTCGAGAGGGTATCGGCTTCGTGGGAGAAGTTAGCAGCGTCAGGATAAATATTTTAGAATCCCTCGTTAACTCCGGCTATATTCCGGTAGTATCCAGCGTGGCGGCTGATGAAAACGGACAGGCTTATAATATCAATGCCGATACGGTTGCCGGAGAAATAGCGGCGGCGATGCAGGCGGAAAAGTTAATCCTCCTCACCGACACCCCAGGAATTTTAGAAGACTATCACAACCCCGATAGTCTCATAGCCAAATTAAGCATCCAAGAAGCTAGGGAGTTGATTGGTAAAGGTGTTGTCTCTGGGGGCATGATTCCGAAGGTCAATTGTTGCGTGCGGAGTTTGGCTCAAGGAGTGCGAGGCGCTCATATTATTGACGGTCGCATTCCCCACGCCCTGTTACAAGAAATCTTTACCGATGCCGGTATCGGTTCGATGATCGTGCCATAGGAATGGAAGACAAGGGGGACAAGGGAGACAAGCTTCGTTCGATGTATTTTTAAATTCTCCCTTGTCTTCCCTCTCTCTTCATTTTTGCGAAGATAGAGCAGGTGAGAAACCCGGTTTTTTCAAAAAACAAAACAGAAACCCGGTTTTTTCAAAAAACAAAACAGAAACCCGGTTTTTTCAAAAAACCGGGTTTCTAATATTAATTGTTCATTACTCCCAACCCACTGCAGAAGTGCTAACCACTCGACTTAAGTCTGGGGCAATCTCTACGGTGTAATCGAAAGGCGAACTGCCGCTGGCGACTTGCGTCATCCGACTGCCGTCGGGGTTGCGGGGGGAAAACCAAGAATCTGCCTCTACTAATAAATTGCCGCTGTCGCTAACTGACAAATCGGTAATTGCTAAAGAATTACTGTTGCCGTTGCTCAATAAAGAGGATAAAAATGCCGCATCGGTCATTTCCCCGCTAGTTTCATCCAGTTTCGCCACGACTCCAATTTTAGCGCCGCCGCCGCTGCCGTAACTGCGCAACCAAGACTGTTGGGCATCTGCCGCCGCCCGACGGAAGTCTTCGCTACTGCTGCCCTGGGTGCCGTCGGTGCTGAAGGCGGCGTAGAGGTCGTCGCCATCCCAGAATAAACCGTAACCGCGACCGTCGGCACCGGTGCTTTCGTAGTCGGTTCGGATCCAGTTGTTATTGGAGTTGGCGCTGTCGAAACTGGCGACTATGGGATCTTGATTGTTGCTAGACTCTTGCCAGGTACCGATATAAATAGTCTGGGTGCCGATGGTAATGCTGGGGGCACCGCTGGCAGCGATCGCCTCTTGACTGTCGCCAGGAGAGAATTTAATCGTATCGCTACTAATGACGGCGGGCACGGGTTCCAATACGTCGTCGTCAGTAATGGTGAGGGTTGCCCCAGAACGTCCCAAACTACCGTCGCTGGGGTTGCTCAAGGTTATCTCCACGGTTTCGTCGCTTTCTACTTCGCTATCGTTATTAATAGGAATAGTAAAAGCTTTGCGAGTTTGACCGTCGGCAAAGGTTAAGCTGCCGGAAGTTGCGGTATAGTCGGAACCTGCGGTGGCGCTGCCGTTGCTGGTGGTATAATCTACGGTGACTGCCCCATCGCTGCCGTTGGTGCGTTCTAAAACTATTCTGGCGGTGCCGTCGCTTTCGCTGGCGCTGAAGTTAGCGGCGGTTAGGGCGATGGTGCCCGGAGTTGGTTTGGGGAAACCGCTGAAGTCGTCGATATCTATGGAACCGCGATTAACGTTTTTGAGGATGGCTAAATATTCGTTGGTTTCTTGCAGTTGAATAATAGTATCGCCAGTATTGCCCCCGCCACCTCGGGTAATTTTTAAATCGTCGAAGGTGAGGTTGCCTCTTAATTGAATTAAATCTTCGCCGTTGGTGAAGTCTC
>CAZSTZ010000164.1:5798-15403 GCA_964609515.1 uncultured bacterium
AATGCTTACTACAAAATGCTGGATTTTAGCTTGTCTTTCCGGAAAAATATTATCAATTTAGAATTATTTAAGTTGGCTGTTGATTATAACAAAATCATGGAGCGATCGCTACCGAAATATTACTTACATTTTGGGAATAGGAAATAGGGAATGGGGAATAGGGTGCATCTCAACTTTGCAGAGAGAGAATAATTGAACGATTTTTGCTAATTGTTAATTGCCATTACCCATTTAGTCTTTTTACAAAAATGAGATGTGGGAATTGCGTTATTGTTAATTGTTAATCCTAACTATTCCCCATGCCCAAAAAAAGATGACGCGCATCAAAGCTTGCCTTTTTGATGAAAGTATGTTATAGCAATTCCCTGACTTATGAGGTACAAAAATGTACCTCACCGGTAAGAAAAATGCTATATTAGTCCTATTTACGGTCGGGTTGGCGCGGGGCACAATCTAATAGCCAATAGTTGGAGTGCAGCTAGTTGGTGTTGGGTGGAGGTTCGCGCCGCTCAACCTACAAGCTGATGCCATTACCCATTACCTATTACCCAATTACCATGAATCAACCATCAGAAACCGAAACTCGTAAAGCAGATCATCTGCGTTTATGTTTGGAAGAAAACGTACAATTTAATACTACCACTAACGGACTAGAAAACTATCGTTTTTCCCATTGCTGCCTGCCAGAAATCGACCCATCAGATATCGATTTAACAACTACTTTTTTAGGCAAACAATTAACAGTTCCCCTCCTTATTTCTTCCATGACTGGAGGTACGGAACGAGCCAAAACAATTAATTACCGTCTGGCAGAAACGGCGCAGAAATATCAAATCGCAATGGGAGTCGGTTCTCAACGAGTCGCCATCGAAAACGAAGGAGTAACAGATACTTTTGCCGTCAGAAGCATCGCTCCAGATATTCTTTTATTTGCCAATATCGGTGCCGTTCAACTAAACTATAATTATGGCATCGAACAGTGTCAAAAAGCGATCGACATTCTGGAGGCAGATGCCCTCATTTTACACATCAATCCTTTGCAAGAATTTGTCCAAACCGAAGGAGATACTAATTTTCGCGGGTTGCTAGGAAAAATCTCCACCTTGTGCGCGAAATTACCCGTGCCGGTCATCGCCAAAGAAGTCGGCAACGGCATTTCTGGCAAGATGGCGCTAAAATTAATTGATGCCGGGGTAGGGGCCATCGATGTCGCCGGTGCGGGGGGTACGTCTTGGGCCAAAATCGAAGGAGAACGGGCCACAGATTTCCGCCAGAGACGGTTGGGGACAACTTTTACTAATTGGGGTTTGCCCACCGCCGAATGTTTGACCCAAGTTAGCGAGTTAGCGCCCGATATTCCTTTAATTGCTTCTGGAGGGTTGCGCGACGGGTTGGATGTGGCGAAGGCGATCGCTCTCGGTGCCGACTTGGCAGGTTTGGCCTGGCCATTTCTCCAAGCTGCCGCCGACTCCCAAGAGTCTCTCGATCGCTTGGCAGAAGTCCTAATCGCCGAATTGACTGCGGTTCTCTTCTGTACTGGCAATACTAATTTAACCGAACTCCAACACTCCGGCAGCTTGGAAAGATTAGACTTCGCCGCAGTTGTAGGCAAGAGGCATGCATGCAAAAGGCAAAAGTAGGAATTTTTTTTGACTTTTGCAAGAGGTCTATTAAAATATAGTAGTCCCCTTTCTAATGAGGTACAAAGGCTTGATGATTTAGGCAAGAGGCAAAAGGCAAGAGGCAAGAGTAGGCAAGAGTAGGCTAGAAATTAATGTACCTCACGACTCTTGAAAAATGCTATAAAAGAAGGTAATAGGTAATCGCTAATTCCCTATTCCCCATTACCCATTCCCCATTCCCCAAGTTATAAATATATGAAAGATTTTCTTAAGTTCACCTTTGCCAGTTTAGTTGGCAGTATAATAGCCCTCGCTCTCCTCCTAACCGTTGGAGTGGGCGGACTGCTATCTTTAGTAATTTCCATCGCTGCCAGCGCTAAAGACTCGGGACCGAAAGTCGAGGACAAAACTGTTTTAGTTCTCGACCTCGGTACGACCATTCAAGATGCAAAAGTTACTTCCACCACTAGCGAGGCCCTAGAAGAAGTTCTCTCTGGAGACGAAGCGGCAACCCTCGCCCTCAGAAATGTTATTAGGGCGATCGAAAAAGCTGCCGAAGACGAGCGCATTATCGGTCTTTTGATTGAAGGCAGCAAGGTTCCGGGGGCTACCGGTTTGGCCAATCTCGAAGAAGTTCGGGCTGCCCTGGAACGTTTTCGAGATAGCGGCAAAGAGATTATCGCTTACGATACGGACTGGACGGAGGCGGAATATTATCTCGCTTCGGTGGCAAACCAGATAGTTGTTAATCCCTTGGGCAGTTTGGAATTTAACGGTTTTAGTTCCGAGGTGATGTTCTTAACCGGTGCTTTGGAAAAATTCGGTATCGGCGTTCAAGTTACCCGAGTTGGTAAATATAAGTCGGCGGTGGAACCTTTTCTACGCGAACAAATGAGCCCGGAAAACCGACAGCAACTTCAGGGGTTGTTGGGGGATATTTGGAGTAACTATCTGCAAAGCGTGGCATCCAGTCGAGAGTTAACTGTGGATGGGTTGCAGGCGATCGCTAATTCTCAAGGTATTTTAATTGCCGATGCTGCTTTGAACAGTAAATTAGTGGATCGAGTTGCCTACCCCGATGAAATTATCGAGGAACTTAAAGAAAAGACGGGTAAAGACGAAGACGATCGCTCTTTTCGCCAGATTAATTTGGGGACTTATTCCCAAGTTGCCGACGTGGTAAAAGCTTCCAGCGGCAAGGCAGATAGTAAGAATAAAATCGCTATTGTCTATACGGAAGGAGAGATAGTCGATGGCGAAGGTTCTCCCAGGCAAATAGGAGGCGATCGCCTAGCGAGAGAGTTGAGAAAGGTCCGACTTGACGATAAAGTTAAAGCCCTAGTTTTGCGGGTTAATAGTCCTGGCGGTAGCGTTACTGCCTCGGAAGTTATTAGTCGAGAAGTGGAGTTGATAGCTAAGGATAAACCTGTAGTAGTTTCTATGGGAAATTTTGCTGCTTCTGGGGGTTATTGGATTTCCATGAATGCGGATAAAATCTTGGCCGAAGAAAATACTATTACCGGTTCTATCGGGGTTTTTGGTATCTTGTTTAACGTGCAAAAACTCGCCAACGATAACGGCATTACTTGGGATGCAGTTACTACTAGCGACTTGGCTAATCTTAACACGGTTTCACGTCCAAAAACTGCCGAAGAATTGGCTTTAATTCAAAATATTGTCGATTTAATTTACGATCGCTTTGTTAAGAATGTTGCCGAGGCCCGCCAGTTGCCAGAAGCTACGGTTAAAGAAATCGCTCAAGGTCGAGTTTGGTCTGGTATTGATGCTAAAAATTTGGGTTTAGTGGATGACATTGGCGGCATCGATGATGCCGTGAAACTTGCAGCGGTAGAGGCAGAATTAGGAGATGATTGGAAGCTTGAAGAATATCCTAAATTTAGAAGTTTTGAAGAACAGATTTTGGAGCGTTTATCGGGTGCTAAATTGGCAGCATCAACTACTACGGAAAATCTCTTGATAGCTGAATTGGAAAAATTGCAAGAAGAATTGGCAGTTTTAGGGGCGATGAACGACCCAAAAGGTATTTACGTCCGACTGCCCTTTAATTTGAGAATCGATTAGTTTTAGGGAATGGGGAATAGGGAATGGGGAATGGGTAAATTAGCCATGACCTATTACCTATTACCCATTACCCATTACCCATTAAAAAAAATGACTAATAGACCAATAGCAATCGATTTATTTGCAGGGGCCGGGGGCATGACTCTCGGTTTTGAAATGGCGGGATTTGACGTACAGGTTGCCGTAGAATTAGACCCAATTCATTGCGCTACTCATCAGTTTAATTTCCCTTTTTGGTCCGTACTTTGCCGCAGCGTGGCGGAGGTGACTGGGGAAGATATTCGGAGGGCGGTTTCTTTGGGCGATCGCCAAATTGATGTGATTTTTGGCGGGCCTCCCTGTCAGGGTTTCTCTCAGATGGGAAAGCGAGCTTTAGATGACCCTCGCAACGAGTTAATGCTTGATTTTATTCGGCTGGTTTCGGAGTTGAAACCGAAATATTTTGTTATTGAAAATGTTAAAGGTTTGACTGGAGAAAGAAATCGAAATCTTCTCGATAAAGTCAGAGAAAATCTTGAAAATAAAGACTATGAAATACTCAAACCTTATCAAGTGTTAAATGCTGCTAATTATGGAGTACCACAAAGTCGAGAAAGGTTATTTTTATTGGGGGCTAAAAAAGGGTTAAAAATGCCGATGTATCCAGAAAAAATTACTGCTAACCCCCGCCAAAAAAGAAAAATATCCGATACTAAAATTCTGCCTAATTCTCCAACAGTTCGAGAAGCGATCGCCGATTTACCGGACCTAGAAACACACCCAGAATTGTTCCAACAAGACTGGTTAAAAGTAGAATATGGCGAACCTAGCGACTATGCCAAAAAAAGCAGAAATCTCGATTTTTGGGAGAATGACTATTCCTACCCTCGCGACTTCGACTCTACCATACTGACTGGCTGTTTGCGAACCAAACATTCGCAAAACTCTATTGATAGATTTGCCGCTACTCTACCCGGAAAAAGCGAACCAAAAAGCCGTTTTCACAAACTCGATGCCGAAGGAATTTCTAACACTTTGAGGGCGGGAACTCCTAGCAATAGAGGTGCCTATACTTCTCCTCGCCCCATTCATCCTTTTAAACCGAGATGCATCACCGTTCGCGAAGCGGCCAGGTTGCATTCCTACCCAGATTGGTTTAGATTTCATGGGACAAAATGGCACGGTTTTCGACAAATTGGCAATTCGGTACCGCCGCTACTGGCAAAGGCGATCGCCACTGAAATTATTAAGGTTTTAGGTTGTCAACTTTCTAAACCTACTTTTAAACAACCTTTGGGAGATGAAAAATGGTTGAAGTTTAATATGGTTGAGGCCGCCAATTTTTATGGTGTCGATTCTAATGTTATCGAACCCAGAAAAAGAGGCGCAACTAACAATTGACAACTGACAACTGACAATTAACAATTAACAATTGACAATTAGCCAAAAAATGAAATAATAGAAACCGACAAATTATCGGGAGCAAATAAAATGGACATTATCGAATTTTTCCAACAAAGCGCCGGCAAATGGTTTTCCCAAAGGACCGTTCACAATTTAACTTCTGGAGAATTGCAAGCCGGCAAATTAGAGCTAAATATAGAAATTCTCCCACCAGAAGACTCCGCAGTAACGAAACTGTGCGAAAAACACCAAACAGATCCCGCCCTAGCATCTTTGGCGGGGGCTCGGGTGACTTCCCAGGGAGAAACTGGGGCGACGGTTTTAGTGCCAATTATCGATGGCGACAACCCCCAACAAGGCGCCCTGCTGCAAGACAGGGGCAACGGCAGCAGCAATCTTATCGGTCGTTACGCGATCGCTCCCGACGACGTGCTAACTTTCATTACGGAGTCGGAAACTGTCTATGCCGAGGAACGCTTGTGGTATCTAATGCCAAATTTGCGCTTGCGTACTAGCTTTGTCAAGCAAGCTAACGGTTTGAGTATAGCCTGTTTTTACTCGGAAATTCGGAGATTGAGTTAGGAATTTGGGAATGGGGAATAGGGAATGGGGAATAGAGAATGGGGAATAGCAATTAACAATTGGGGTTTTTGTCGGCGACGGATTTTAACTTGCTGTAAAAGTCGGTGTGTTTGAGGTTGCCGGTGGGAAACTCCTGTAGGGGTTCTTCGGGAGTTTCCTCCACTCCTGTTTCTTCTTTTATTTCTTCTGGAGTTTCCTTGGGCGCAGGGGGTAACTCGGGAGATTCCGGTTTTTCTATAACTGCCTCTTGCGGAGGCGGGGTTTTTTCTGGTGGGGGGTTAATTTGGAATTGCTCTCTTAATCCTTCCGGCAGGTGTCTGCGCACTAACATCTCAAATTCGCTGTTAAAATGGTAGATAGGTTTTCCCCGTCGCTTCCACAAATTCAAGATCTGTTCGACAGAAATGGCTTTATAGCGACCTTGATACAAAGCTTCGATCGCCGCCAACGGCAACCAATCAACCTCGTAATTTTTGACCCACCAGCTCGCTATGTCCTCCACAGTCCGGTTGCCCAGGTCAAAATCGTAGTGAACTAAGAGAGCTTTTACTATGGCAGATTGTAATGCCGGTTCTGTCATATCCTATTTTTGGGAATGGGGAATGGGAAATGGGGAATTGGCAATAGGGAAAAATATTTGAGGTCCTCCAGACCGGTCAAGAAACCCGGTTTTTTGAAAAAACCGGGTTTCTGGGATACCGAGAGTTTTCTGAGAATACTTGACCGGTTATCTAGTAAATGAAAACTGATTTTTAACACAAGTAATAAAAATTTTATTTTTATAGTTTTTATAGTTTTAACTGATTGGCAATAGTATAAATATGCAGCTTGAGATGCACCCGAACTGTTCCCATTAGTTACTTACCTAGTTACGCCCGAATCAACGGGACGCACGTCAGGACCGGAAAAAGCATCGGTACCGCCGCGCCAGTTAAAATCGCTGATGCGGAGGGTCAAACTGCCTATTTGACGTCTGGGGCTATAGCTTAATATTACCCCATAAGTACGCCTGCTGTATTCTAAGGTCAAGCGATCGTCCGTGGTTTCCCCCGTATCCAAGTTGATACCGCTCTGGAAGCCCAGCCTAAAAGGACCGTAAATTTGCTGCACGAGTCCGAAACTCAAAACGCTGGTATCCACCAAGCGATCGAAGAAAAAGGGAGAATCGCCAGTTTTTGTAGCTGTAAGATAAGTGAGGTTAAAACCAGTGTAATCGAAATAATCGCGAGAAAAATGTCCGAACTGCCCGGATAATCCTATACTACCTCTGAGATAAGATTGGTCTTCGTCGTTACTATAAATACTCGTAGCAGCTCGACCTCCTACCACCAATTGTACGAAAGGAACTACAGGCCTGCGAGTATATCTCAACCCTTCTTCCGCTGTGGCCGGCAATCCTTCTCCAGTCCAGAGCCTAATCGGATATTGGAAAGAGACAACGCTTTGGAAGCGACCGAGATCCGTTCTCCCCCTGGGATCCTCGTCGTCTTCTGGGATAGGCTCAAAAGGTGCTAGTTCGAGCAATTCTCGGCGATCGGTTCTGGCATTAACTAATTGATAGCCAGTTTGAAAGTTGAATTGAGGACCGGACTCGCCAATGGTAATCGTTGGAGAAGTGAAGACGAAACCGGCGCTGCTATACACCGTTTGAAATCCCAGAGTGCCGTTGAAAAGGCGATCGCGAAAACTCGATTCGAGAGTGAGAATGTAACCGTCGAAAAACTCCTGGCTCAATCGCAAGTTGCCCCGAAAGTTCTCTTCTATATCCGGGAAACTCTCAAAACTGATAAAATCGGCCCGCCCGGTGAGACTGGTTTGAGGTCCCAAAGTAGCATCTAAACCAATTTTCAAACCGTAGAGGTTGGGATTAAAGGGCCCGGAAGTTTCTTCGTCCCCAAAAAACGCCCTCTCCAGATAAAATTGCGGACTTAAACTAAGTCGCAACCCTTCCTGTCTGACGGGCTCGAAGCTGCCCTGAACGTAGAAACCTCCCCTCTCTTCGCGATCGAACCCAAATTGAATCGGGTTTGGCTGTCTTTCTCGCCTATCTATAACAGTACGTTCTCGCAAAAGAGGCAAGCTGAAATTTTGGTCTAAAACTAACCGGGGATTGGTTGTTATGAGTTCGTCTTGGAAGGGCGATAGTTTGGTTAATACGGCTCTATCTGCCCTCAGTTCTAGTTCTGGGGGCGAAAAGGGATCGTTGGTCAGTCGCAGCTCGGTTGCTTCCCATCCCCCATCTACAGTTAAGTCGAGGCGATCGGCCTCGAAACGCAGTCTATTAACGGTGCCTCCCTGTTGCGGCAAACCCAGGGTTCGGCCGACACCGACACCGACGCTGACGCCGCTGCCCCCTGGTTTTACTTCTAAAGGTTGGGCTGCAGTTAGGCGATCGCTCAACGGCGTTTCTATAAGTGCGGTATCGCCGACACCTTCTGCGGGAGACTCTCCAGAAAAGTCCGTTCCCGTAGTGGGCACGAATAATTCTCCGCTGGCTCGTTGTATTTGTCCGGTGCCCAGGGTTAAATTATATGTCATTGTTTCCCCGCGCAGCACTTGTTCGCCCCGAGTAAATGCGGCGTTTCCTCCAGCTACTAATTGGCGAGTCTCCAAGTTGACTTGTACTCTGTCGGCATCTATTACTCCCTGGCGAAATCTAATTAAGACGTTTCCTCTGGCAGTAATTACTTGTCGTCTTTGGTCGAACTCTTGGCGATCGGCGGTTACTTCGATGACGTCTGCAGGCAGGGGTATTTCTATTTCTTCTTTATCTTCCTCTTCCTCTTCCTCTTCCTCTTCCTCTTCCTCTTCCTCTTCCCCATCCGACATTTCCTCTTCTTCTGTTTCTGGAGGTTGTTGGCGGCGTTGAGAAAATTCTTCTAGGGAAAGTTGTCTTTGTTGCTGCTGCAAATTATCTGTTGGGGAAGTCGCCAGAGAGCGATCGCCCCCTGTCGGTAGCAGGAAACAATCTGACAGCGACAACTTCGAGGAAGATTCGACAATAGGCATATGGCCAAACAATGCCTGCCGGCATTTCAAAGGTTGGACTTCTCCTTGTGGGTTTGCTTCCCAAGAGTTTATCGGGAGCATCTCATATTTGTAAAAAGACATTCTTTCCAATTCCCCATTCCCCATTCCCCATTCCCAAAAAGCGTCAAATTCTTGGTTTTCTTCAAAATTGAAATGCACCGAGTTTATCTGTTCGTCGGCCCCAGTCTGGGTAAACTGCTGGAGAATTTCTCTGCCGCTTTGTTTTCCCTTCGGTGAGGTTAAAGAGCTGGAATTGGTTGGAGTTTCCTCCACTGGAGGGATTGGATTTGTTTGAGAATTTGACGGCAAACCCATTTCTATCGGCGGCCCCAACTCTAGGGCCTTAGTTTCGACCTCGGTTTCCCCAGAAGTTATTTGAGGCAGTCTGTACCAGATAGTGGCCCGGTATGCCACTTTGGGTTGTTGCTGGGAAAAGATGGTTGCGTCTGTTGGTTGACTCGTGGTTTCTGGGGCGGAGTTCGTCTCGGGCGATCGAACTAAAATTATTGCTGGCGGTTGCGGGGGCGGTAAATAGGGCATATTTAATTCAGGCAAAAGGCAAGAGGCAAAAGTAAGCAAAAGGCTTGTAGGCAAAAGCAATTTGGGACATTAAATGATTCTCAAACAGCCTACAAGCTTTATTTTTCCTTTTCTTTTTATTAGAGAACCGGTCAAGTATTGCCAGACACCACGTTTTTTGGTATCTCAGAAACCCGGTTTTGCCGAAATTACCGGGTTTCTCGATCGGTTCTCTAGAGGCTAATATATAGCAATCTCAAACGAGTTTGTTTTTGGTTGGAGCGATCGCCCCGGCTTGCCCCCGATATTTGACCAATCCCGAATTGATTGCTGTTAAACTAAGCCAGGTCGTTACCGACCCGACTCGTCTGCAAAACCGTGCTTGCC
>CAZSTZ010000165.1:0-15388 GCA_964609515.1 uncultured bacterium
AGTTAAATAAAATTGTAGGTTGGGTGTAGTGAAACGAAACCCAACAGCATCAAATGAAAAATCAAATTAACAGTTAAATAAAATTGTAGGTTGGGTGTAGTGAAACGAAACCCAACAGCATCAAATTAATAACGAAACCCAAAGAATAGTATTGTTGGGTTCCACTGCGTTCCACCCAACCTACAAGACTAACTACAAGACTAGAAAATGAGTTAGAGCGTTAAGTTGTTGTTAGTTTTATTGCTTTTTTGAGTACTCGTCATGAGTACTCGTCATGAGTATGAGAGCAAGTTAAAAATGAATAATCCAAAAAACAGACCTCACGCAACAATTATCCTCGCCACCAGCGCCGATGGTAAAATTGCAGATGTCGAAAAATCCGCCGCCAGATTTGGTTCCGCCAACGATAAAAAACACTTAGAAAAACAAATCGCTACAGCCGACGCCGTTTTATTTGGTGGGGGAACTCTTCGCGCTTATGGAACTACCATGAGAATCACTTCAACCCAACTTTTAGAAACAAGAGAAAAACTGGGAAAACCTTCCCAACCGGCGCAAATAGTTTGTTCGCGATCGCTCGACCTCGACCCCAATTTTCCCTTTTTTCAACAACCAGTTCCCCGCTGGTTGCTAACTAGCACAAAAACAGAAAATATCGAGAGCAACCCTTTAAAAAATAAATTTGAAAAAATTATCTTTGCCGCCAACGAAGAAGGAAAAATAGATTGGGATCGCGCTTTTCAACAACTTCTAGATTTAGGCATAAAACGCTTGGCAATTTTAGGCGGCGGTCAAATCGTCGGTTCTTTAATAACTGCTAATTTAATAGATGAATTGTGGCTGACAATTTGCCCCTTAATCTTAGGCGGAACCGACGCCCCCACTGCAGTCGAAGGAACCGGGTTTATAGCTTCGATGGCCCCTCGGTTGCAACTGTTAGAAGTTGAAACAATTGGCCAGGAGGTATTTTTGCACTATGGCCGAATCTAACTGACTTAAACAAAAACGAGTTAACACTCTTGCCTCTTGCCTCTTGCCTCTTGCCTCTTGCCTCCTCTTGCCTCTTGCCTCTTGCCTCTTGCCTTCTTCTCCATCGAACCTACCCGAAATCTAAAGATTAGATTAACTTAAAGGAAGGACAATGCTTCGAGACAGGAAAAATGTTTAAACAGGACAAAACTCAATATTCTTTTAAATGGATTAACAAAATGACGGAAGTCCCCAAAGACCAATGGGACGCTTTCGCCCAACCCCTGAAAACCCCATTTTTTGAGTGGGACTGGTTAAACAATATGGAGACTTCCGGCAGCGCCACTGGCAGGGCCGGTTGGTTGCCCCAACATTTGACGGTCTGGCGGGACGGACAATTGATAGCTGCGGCGCCCCTTTATATTAAAAGTCATAGCTATGGGGAGTTTGTCTTCGACCATCAGTGGGCCGATGTTGCTTTTCGCTTGGGAGTTGAATATTATCCGAAGTTGTTGGGGATGTCGCCGTTTACTCCCGCCGAGGGGTATCGGTTTTTAATCGCGCCGGGGGAAGACGAGGACCGACTGACGGGAATGATGGTTAAAGAAATCGATCTTTTTTGCGATCGCCACAATATCTCCGGTTGCAACTTTCTCTACGTCGATCCGGAGTGGAGACCTGTTATAGAACGTCACGGGTTTAGGGGTTGGTTGCATCACAGTTATATTTGGGAAAATCATGGCTATCAAACTTTTGACGATTATTTGGCAGCGTTTAATGCCAACCAGCGCCGGAACATCAAGCGGGAACGGAAGGCAGTAGGTAAAGCGGGGTTAGAAGTGCGAACTGTGACCGGCGATGAGATACCCAAGGCGTTGTTTTCCCAGATGTATCATTTTTACGAGAATACTTGCGATAAATTTGGTTGGTGGGGGAGTAAGTATTTGACGAAGCGATTTTTCGAGCAGTTGCACCACGACTTCCGCCACCGAGTAGTTTTTGTTGCGGCATACAGCGAGTTAGACGATCGCTCTCCGGTGGGGATGTCGTTTTGTCTTACCAAGGGCGATCGCCTTTACGGACGTTATTGGGGCAGTACCCAGGAGATAGACTGCTTGCATTTTGACGCTTGTTATTATACGCCTATCGAGTGGGGCATTGCCAACGGCATTAATCTTTTCGACCCGGGTGCCGGCGGTCGCCATAAAAAACGACGGGGTTTCCCCGCCCGTCCTAATTATAGCATGCACCGTTTTTACAATAACAAATTGTCGCAAATTTTCGCTTCTTATATCGATCGCGTCAATCAAATGGAGCAGTTGGAAATGGATAGAATTAACGAGGATTTGCCTTATAGTAAGAGCAATTCTTAAGATAGTCGCGGTCTTCCTATCCCAGAAACCCGGTTTTTTCTAGCTATCCCAGAAACAGTTATCCCAGAAACCCGGTTTTTTCCAGCTATCCCAGAAACAGCTATCCCAGAAACCCGGTTTTTTTCCAGCTATCCCAGAAACAGCTATCCCAGAAACCCGGTTTTTTCATGCATACCGGGTTTCTTTCGGGCGATCTACAGGAAAGCGATCGCCCCCCAACAACCCATCCGTTACATCCGCGATCGAAACCGCTGCTCACCTAACTTTCGTCACTCACCACTAAATCTATACGACTAAAGTCGTTACTACGAACGATTGAAGGGGATACCAATTACATTTTATCTGTAAAAGTATCTCCTTCTATTTAATTGCAACACAATTTCCTAATATCTATAATCGTATTGACTATTGCTTGGTTCTTCGGGTTGGTTGTAGTAGTTATCCTGGGGGGAATTATAATCGTAGTTATTAGTGGGATAACTCTCTTCTGGATAACCATAATCTTCTTCGCTGCCTTCATCCTGGTTTGTTTGTTTTTCCGGCACTACAGGATCGGGAGAAGAAGGAGAAGAGTCAAACACTGTCGCGGGTAAATCGAGCTCCGGTTTTTTCTCGATAGTGTTTGAGACTAAAACAAAACCTAAATAACTAGGAAGCGTAATAGCTAACAGAAAAGCGACAGCCCCCATACTCGTTATCCAATTCGACGAAGGACCGTAGTGACAGCGATAGGGATCGAAAGTAAGAGCTTGTAAGTCAATCTTGTCTCGCATGGCGAGAAGGCGTTTAAATCTAACGCGGCGATCGTCTAACTTTTCTAACAAAATCCAACCCGCCTCCGCCTCTTCCCGGCACAATTTGTCAAAAATTTCCGGTTTTCTAAATAAATCGCTATTTGCCCGAACGATTTTATATTCCCAAGCCATATTTTTAGCTTCTTTAGTTCCAGATTTAGAAATGTTATGATGGGGGAGATTTTCTCTCCTCGCCATGCTATTATTATCTTCAAATTTTAAGCGAGTCAAAGTTTCTTCCTCCTCACATTTTTGTTGTTCTGCTGCTACTTGTCTAAAACGCAGCCAGGTACCCAAAAGCACGGCTTCGGTACCCAGACTGCCGACTAACAAACTCCAAAGAAAAAATTCAAACATTTTTTGGGAATGGGGAATGGGGAATTGGAAAGAATGTTTTTTTACCAATATGGGATGCTACCAACGGAAAAAAGGTATTTTTTTCTACCTCAAACCTCTGACCTCCTACCGAGCGCTTACCTCTGACCTCAAAGATAACCTTCGATTAAATAATCCGAACCTATAGAACGCACCGTTAACTTTTCTAGAGTCAAAGCTTGAGTCATCTCGGTTAATCCCAGATCGCCCACAGGCGTTGGAGCAGTTTGCCCGCCAATAATCTTAGGAGCAATAAAGGCCAGAACTTTCTGAACCGTACCCTCAGCGATCGCCCTAGCCGCTAGGATACCCCCACACTCCCAAAGCACCGACAAAAAAGAGCGATCGTACAAATAAGCCATTACCGCACCCGGACTTAAAGGAGATAATTCGACTACCTCGACCCCTTTTTCAGTCAAAAACCCCTGAAAGTCCCGATTAACTCCCACCTCCGTCAATACCAAAGTATCCGCTTCCGTGATGTCCCACAAGTGGGCCTGACGAGGTAAATCCAAATTGCGACTCATCACCACCCTTAAAGGATTGTCTGCCCGATCGCCGCTGCGACTGGTTAATCTGGGGTTATCTCTGCGGACCGTATTTGCTCCTACGATTACAGCATCGCAAGCTTTCCGCAACTGATGTACCTCGCTTCTAGCTTCAGGGCTCGTTACCCAAGCGCTATGGCCCGTGTTGGTAGCGATTTTACCGTCTAACGTCATAGCATATTTGAGGATGCCAAAAGGTTTGCGGTGAAGCATCCGATGTATAAAACCCTCGTTGAGCCTGCGACAAGTCTCTTCTTCCACACCGACCGCCACCTGGATGCCCGCTTGGCGCAGTTTGGCAATGCCCCTGCCTGCCACTAGGGGGTTAGGATCCACCATACCTACTACTACTTTAGCTACCCCCGCAGCGATTAAAGCTTCGCTACAGGGAGGGGTTCGCCCGTGGTGGTTGCAGGGCTCTAGGTTCACATAGACAGTAGCTCCCCTAGCGGCATCCCCAGCTTCCCCCAGGGCAAAAACTTCTGCATGGGGTTGGCCCGCTGCCGGATGAAAACCTTCGCCGACAATTTGGCCATCTCTGACGACGACACAACCTACTAAAGGATTAGGGGCCGTTCGTCCTGCGGCGCGAGCGGCCAGTTCCCGACAGCGGCCCATCATCCTTCTCTCAAATTCTCCCTCGGGGGTAGCCATATATTAATTGTTAATTGTTAGTTGTTAATTGTTAGTTGTTAATTGTTAATTGTTAGTTGTTAAGCTTTTTTAAGACGTTCTATAAGCAGAGCGAATCTGGAATTGTCTGTCAGACTACTCTCCTTAATTTCCGATGAAAACTCATCGTTTTCCAGCTCTTCATAAAGCAAATCTGGTTCGCTGCCGAGACGAGATACGGTACCGCGCAATCTGGTAGAAAGAAATTTAGTAATTGCTCGATAAAAGCGGAGGGAAAAAAGTACGTCTTGTTCTAATTTTTCTGTTAATTTTTGTCGGGGAATCGATAAAATCACGCTATCTTCAATGGCTTTAACAGTAGCCGAAGGAAGACGCCCGTCAACAAAAGACATTTCCCCTAATACCTCGCCGCTAGCGATGGTTCCAATTTCCCTGTTTCCCAGAGAAGCGACATAGACTTTTAGAGTTCCATCAATAACAATGTAAAGGGCATTGAGAGGTTGACCTTCCGTAATTAATACCTGCTCTTTTGGCAATTCTTGTTTGCTGCCATTGGCAAGCATCCAATCAATGTCGCGATCGCTCAATTCCCCTAAGATTACCACAGCTTTACTCATAATTTTTAATCAGGTTACATCTGCCATAAAATTTATCTTGATCCCATTTTTTTCGGGATTCCCAATTCATTTTTTCTTGGTGGCTCTTATACTTGTAAAAATACAAACTCCCCATTCCCCATTCCCCATTCCCCATTCCCAAAAAGCGATAGCTGTTTGGTTGCTTCAAAGTTGACATGAACTCCCGTTTTTATAGTATTCTGGGATTGAAACCAGTTTATTAAGATCGACCTTCTGATGATACAACTCCTCAAACGAATTTTCAATTCTAAATACATCCAAAATCTAGTTTTGTCAATAGGGGTGCTAGTTTTGGCCACCGGGCTTTTAGTAGCACCAGCAAAGGCCACCGGGGTATATGAAATGCCCAATTTATCGGCAGGAGCTCCTACTTGGATCGTCGATGATGCTGAAGTCCTCAGTCTAGTTACCAAAAGCAAGATTAACAAGACTCTGGAAAATCTAGCCGAAGAAACGGGAAATGAAGTTAGATTAGTCACCATCCGCCGCCTCGACTACGGCGAAACAGCGGCCAGCTTTACCGAGAAATTATTCGACAAATGGTTTCCCACCCCAGAAGCGGCGGCCCATCAAACTTTACTGGTATTGGATACCCTCACCAATAACGACGGCATTCGTACCGGCGAAGCGGTTAAAACCCTCGTGTCCGATGAAATAGCCGCAAGCGTGGCCAACGAAACCGTCCAAATACCTATACGAGAAGGTGACAAATACAACGAGGCCTTGATAGCAGCAAGCGATCGCCTGGCCGCCGTCCTCTCCGGCCAACCAGACCCGGGGGCGCCCGAAGTTGCCAGCGACCTTCAAATAGAACGGACTTTTAAAACAGCAGAAGAAACAGACGACAAAAATGCCACGGTTATTGTAATCGTGCTGTTAGTTGTCGCCACCATCGTACCGATGGCTACTTATTTCTGGTATCAAGGCTTTTCTGGTTGAACCTTGCTGCTGCCTGTAGAACGGGCCAAAGCGCCTGTTTCCCTCCATCCCCACCTTCCCCCGAACTTGCCCGAGTCAGAAGGTGGGGATTTTGATTTAATTTTCTCTTTTCTTTTCTTTTCTTTTCTTTTCTTTTCTTTTCTTTTCTTTTCTTTTAATCTTGAACGTATTCCCTGCCACTTAATAAAGCATTTTCAGCCCTTACAAATTCCCGTCCCAAATAAGCGGCATGATCTAACATGGTAATCGGACAGGGGCGAGTTTCCTCAAAAATTTTGACGCATAATTCTTTGGCAGTTCTGCCAGAAAAGACCGCTGTATGAGTGCGTTCTACTTTACCTTTAGCTGGAATGGGTTTGCCTGTTTCTGGATCTACTGCCAAACCTTTCTCATCGATAACATTGGTGAAATGTTTGGCACAAATCAATCCCGCTTCGCGATCCAGATAAATAATAAAGTAGCCGCCTGGATCTAGGTCTATCTGACGTTGGGAAAGTTTATTATCAATTGCGGTCAACTCTTCGGGGGTTATACTCATGGTTTTCTTTAAAAATTGCTCCTCGTAATATCAGCCTTTTCTCATCAATAATCTTATCCAGTTCGAGAAATGTTAGCCTCGAAGATAGAGAACTAGCTCTTGATTTTTGGCGAGGTGCAACTAAAGTTGCCACCTCAGAGCTATTCTACAAGCTCGGTTAAAGTATTATCTTTTTTAGAGCTTTTTTATCCCTTTTTAGTTTGAGGGACGCGAAGTCAAATCTAAAACCCAAAATAAATAAATGTCAGCTAAAATCACTCTCACTGTTACTCAAGGCAGTCTCCAAGGTCATCAATTTGCTTTTGAAGACCGTACTACTTGCCTTATCGGTCGCTCTAGCGACTGCCAGCTAAAACTGCCTAACGACGAACTTCATCGTACCATATCTCGCTACCACTGTCTTTTAGATATTAACCCCCCTGATATTCGGGTGCGCGATTTTGGCAGTAAAAATGGAACTTATATTAATGGCAAAAAAATCGGACAGCGCCGACTAAATCAAACCCCAAAAGAAGCTGCCAACATTACTTTCCCAGAACACGATCTTAAGGAAGGGGATGAAATAAAAATTGGCAAAACCGTTTTTCAAATTAGCATTGAAGGAGTAAGAGAAGGAGATAAAAGCGATTTTACTATCTTGTCTGGCGGATTGCAAAATATAGAAAATGGAAAGGTAAGCCCAGAGGCGATCGCTGGCGATAGACCTGACTTACAAGAGGTTATCAAAAATTTGATACAGCAAGGGAAAAAAGGAGAACTAAATCTCCTTTCTCTGAGAGATTACACTATTCTCAAACTGCTGGGTAAAGGAAAAGCTAGCGAGGTTTTTTTAGCTTTGGACGATCGCACCGGCGAGTTAGTAGCAATTAAGATGATGTTGCCCCAGGTAATTGTCTCTCAGCGCGCTAGAGAAGAGTTCCTCCGGGAAGCAGAAAATACTAAAGCTTTAAACCATCCCAATATCGTTAAACTCAAGGATGAAGGTTACTTTAATGGCACTTTCTTTTTTACTCTGGAATATTGCCACGGCGGCAGCGTTTTGGATGTAATGAAACAACGGGGCGGTAAATTGCCATTTAATGAAGCTATGCCCATAATTTTACAAGCTTTAGACGGTTTAGAATACGCTCATAATGCTGAGATTCCTTATCTAAAACAAGAGGATGGTAGTTTGAGGCAAGGCCGAGGTTTTGCTCACGGACATATTAAACCGGATAATCTTTTTCTGGCTAATGTTAGCGGTTCTCCAGTGCTAAAAATCGCAGATTACGGTTTAGCTAAAGCATTCGATTTAGCCGGTTTGAGCGGTCAAACTATGAGCGGCAATACTGCCGGTACTCCTATTTTTGTTCCCCGCCAGCAGGTAATTAGTTTTAATTATTCTAAGCCGGAGATGGATGTTTGGGCAATGGCGGCTACTGCTTACAATATGCTAACTGGAACTTACCCGCGAGATTTTACTAATAAAGACCCGTTTTTGGTGGTTTTACAAAGCGATGCGGTTCCAATTAGAGAGCGAGAACCTTCTATTCCGAAAGACGTGGCAGATGTCATCGATTTAGCCTTGCGCGATACCCCTGAAATTTATTTTAAAACTGCTGCTGAGTTTAAGTTTGCTTTGTTAAAAGCTATGTAGTTTTTCTCCGGCTTTTTTAACTCCTATTAAAGATTAACTCCCTACTGCTAATTTTATTATCAATTAATCCCATTACCTATTACCTATTACCTATTACCTCTCCACTGGATGTTGTCCGTAAAAAGGTACAACTTCCGACCAAGGCGATCGCTTCCCCTGTTCCCAGTCTAAATATGCTAACTCTAATAAACTTAAACTCGTTCCTGCCAACCCACCTTCTGCCTTAATTAACTCCACCGGAGTTTGCCAATTTGCTAAAGTTTTTTCCCATTCTTCGGGCGCGGTTACTGTCTCTGCTAATAACTCTTTTAAACCGCCGTTCAAGAAACCCGGTTTTTCCGTTCCACTCAAGAAACCCGGTTTTTTGGAAAAACCGGGTTTCTGAAGTACCAACTCATAAATCGCCCCGAATAACTGCCCCCTTCTAGCCCTCATTTCCACGGCAATATTTATCGATTTTCCTTCTGGCATTTTTTGAACGGCATCCCAAGCTACCGCCGCCAAACTGGAAATGCCAAACAAAGGAATATCTAATTGTTGCGCCAAAGTCCGGGCCGTTACTACTCCAATGCGGGTACCGGTGAAACCTCCCGGACCTTTGGCAACTGCAATAAAGGCTAAATCTTGCCAGGTTTGGGGGGAAATAAATTCCTGTAAATATTGATGCAAATAAATCGATAAATCGCGCCCTAAATCCCATTTTTGAAAGCGAGTATCTTCGTTAAAATTGCTAAGAGCAAAACCTAAGTCGGAACTGCTGGTATGAATTGCTAAACCGTATTTTTTCGTTTTGGGAATGGGGAATGGGGAATGGGGAATGGGAACTTGTTGGGTTTTATTCATAATTATCGCGAACGTAGAACATGGGTAAAGCTACGAAAAGACAGGCTAAAAGCAAACCGAATACACCAGATGCCCAAATTCTGCCACCTAAAATACCGAGTATTAAAAACAAAACTGCCACGTTGCCCAACAACTTATTAGCATCCAAGGTTTTATCTTGGGAAACTTGATATTTTACCCAAATAAAAGCAGAGGCGATGGGAAGAGATAATACTGGATGCCAAACAATAACTCGATAGGCAAAAATAAACCAGACTAAAGCCAACATTAACGAATCTTGCCAAAAGTCTTTTTCGCCGAACTTTGCCAACCAAAAGTCTTTAGTTGTTACCTTGGAAAGTTTAACAGCTTTTTCGTGTTTTTTCAGGCGATTAATTTGGTTTTTTAAGCGAGCTGTTTTGTCTATTTTAAATGCCTGCTGCCACTCGGGAACCGTTTTACCTTTAACCTTGACTAACAGTTTAACCTTTTCGACATTCTTAAGTTGCAACTCTGTTAATTTAGTGCCAATAATCTGAGATAATTCGGAGCGATTTACTTTATTATCTTCTTTCCTGCTAATAACAATTGTTAGCTGCTTTTTGCCCTTACTAACCTGAACTTTAACCCCAGTTGATGCTAAAGCTTTTTGCAGTTCGACGCGAATTTTTGCCGTATTATTTTGATTGGCTGGCGAACTTAACTTGCGGCTTTTTGTTGTCACCAGAGATTGAGTTTTATTGACAGCATTAGAAGCAGTTGGTGGGGAAAAATATACCGTTTCCATATATTCCGACTTTTGAGGATTAAGCTGCCGAATAATTGCCGAGG
Organism: uncultured bacterium; assembly: GCA_964609515.1. Taxonomy (GTDB): domain Bacteria; phylum Cyanobacteriota; class Cyanobacteriia; order Cyanobacteriales; family Microcoleaceae; genus CALKCV01. Next base: position 10,097 of record CAZSTZ010000165.1, read on the forward strand.
CGGAATGGTAGCGGCGACCGGTGGCACCGGCTAACATTTTATCGAGAATTGCACCCAATTCTTCGCTTACTGGTACTTTTAAATAATGCCGCCACACCCATTCGTTTTCTCTGCCGTCGAATAAGTCGAAGGGGGGAACTTGGGTTAAAAGATGGATGCAGGTAACGCCCAAACTGTAAATGTCGCTGGCAAAAACTGCCTTGCCCATTAATTGTTCTGGGGCGGTATAGGCGGCGCTGCCGATGACGGTTCCTCTTTTGGGCAAACCGCTTTTTTGAACTACTTTGGCTGCCCCAAAATCTACTAATACCAGTTGATTTTTCTTGGCTTTTTTTACTTCTGTTTCTCCAGGATTTTCTAAATCTACTTTGCCTGGAGAAAGGCGGCGACGAATAATATTTTCTGGTTTTAAATCTCGATGAATAACTTTAGATTTATGAACGAATTCTAATACTGGCAATAAATCGTTTAATAGTTCCCAAATTTGGGTTGGGTTAAAGGGGCCGTTTTCTGCTAGTTCTTCGGCTAGGTTTTTACCTTGGATATATTCTTGCACTAAATACTGATGTCCGTCCTGTTGAAAATTCCCTAAAAATTTAGGGATTTGAGGATGACTTCCTAACATTTCCAACTGCATCGCTTCCGCTTCAAATAATTCTGCTGCTTTGCGAGCCATCGCCCTCCCTTTACTTTCCTCTATTTGTTCGCCGCCAGATACAGAATTGCCAGCTAAAGGCATGACTGCGGAATAGGTGGAACCTTGGGGAAAAAATTGTTTAATTACGCATTCTTTTTTTTGTGGATTTTCTTCATCTACAGCTAAAAATGTTCTGCCAAAACCGCCCTCCCCAAGAAGTTTTAGGGCGCGGTAGCGGGAGTTTTTGCCGATGGTTGAATTGGGAGTTAATAACAATTTGGAACCGCAACTTTGGCAAAAGTTAGCATCCATTGGATTTTGCGGTTGGTGACAGGCGGGATTTAAACAATAGGTCATTTTAACAATTAATAATTAACAATTAATAATTAACAATTACTAGAATAAAATTGTAGGTCGGGCTCCGTGAAACGAAACCCAACGAAAACGAAAAACTCTCCGCGTCAAAGGGAGGGTTTGGTGTTGGGTTGCACGGAGGTTCGCACAACCTACAAACTACTACTACGAAGATCGCGCTTTGCGATTACTACGAACGGTTAAGTAGGAACTAATTCGCCGGGGCGCAATTTGGCCCACTTGCCTGTTTCTTCTTTAAAGCTTTCGCAACCAACTACGTCCCACTCCATCTCTATATCTTCTTGGTGGGGGCGAATATTAACGTTAATTGTAGGTTCTATGGGGTCAAAAGTTGGGTCTTCGGTTAAATGAGGTTGTTCGTGTTGGGTTTCGACGGCGTGGTAGGTGATGCAGCGATCGACATAGTGGCAGTTGACACAAATACACATTTTTTTAAACCTCGCTACGCTTCAATAAAATAGATTCCAGATACTTTTAATCTAACGCAGCCAAAAGGGCGATCGCTGAGAATTTTCTTTGATTTTTGTAAAATGTCCAAAATTTACTCTGGGACCATTAATTTTGAAGGCTGGCCATTCGACCGAGACTTGCTGCCCCAGTCGAGTTTTTTGGTGGGGGGGGCGGTGCGAGATGCTTTGCTCGGACGTCGCGTCGAGAATTTAGATTTAGATTTTGTCGTCTCCCAGGAGGCGGTGGCGACTGCCCGCGAAATTGCTAGTCGCTATCGGGCGGGGTTTGTCTTGTTGGATGCCGATCGCCAAATTGCGCGAGTAGTGTTTGAGAGAGCGACGGTGGATTTTGCGCAAATGGAGGGCGATAGTTTAGAGGATGACCTCCACCGACGGGATTTTACGATTAACGCGATCGCCTATAATCCTTTCTCTCACGATTTCATCGACCCCCTGAACGGTCGGGGAGATTTGCAACGGCGTATTATTAGGATGGTAAGAGCTGCCAATCTCGAAGACGATCCTTTGCGACTGTTGCGAGGTTATCGCCAAAGCGCTCAATTAGGTTTTACCATTGGGCCAGAGACTCTATCGACGATTCGCAAACTCGCTCCTTTGTTAATTCGGGTGGCGGTGGAACGGGTGCGAACTGAGTTGAGTTATCTGTTGAATATTCCTGGGGGGATGTTTTGGATCGAGAGGGGGTGGGAGGATGGTTTGCTTATCTGTTGGTTTCCCACTGCGGGCGATCGCTTTTCGGTGGGGAGAAATATCGATAAGACGGCGGCGCTATTGACAGAAAGTTGGCCGGAGTTGGGAAGGGAGTTATCGGCGCCGGTGCGGGATACGATTAAAACGACGTTTTTAAGTATTGGTAAGTTAGGGATTTTGGTTGCTCCAGAACCGGCCCGGGCGGAGGCAGAGTTGGAGGAGTTGAAGTATAGTAATGTAGAGATTAAGGGTGCGATCGCTGTGGTTAAGGGTTTGGCAAAATTGCAAGAAAAGGGGTTAGATTTATCTGTGAGAGAGCAATATTTTTTATTTAAAGAAGTGGGGGAAATGTTTCCTGCTTTAGCGGTAGTGGCGGTTGCTTCTGGTGTGGAAGTAGAGGCGATCGCTCCTTTAATTAATCGCTATCTCAACCCAGAAGATTTAGTCGCCCACCCCCAACCTTTATTAAGCGGTAACGATTTAATGAGAGAATTAAATTTACCCAAAGGTCGTTTAATTGGGGAGTTATTGAGAGAAATTCAATTAGCAAGAGTTGAGGGGAAAATTGCGACTAAAGAAGAGGGGTTAGAATTGGCGGCGGAATTGATAAACTCCCAGTAGGGTGCGCACCGCGCACCTTACTTTTATCCCTGTAGGGTGCGCGTTGCGCACCTTACAAATTGATTGATTAAAAAATTGTAATTTTTCTAAAAATAGGAGAACTATTTATGACAGTAAATTGGAGAGAATATATTGTCAGCACTCCCGAAGTGCTGCGGGGAAAACCTCGCATAAAAGGAACCAGAGTTCCAGTTAGTTTAATCTTAGGATATTTGGCAGCAGATAAAACTGCTGATGAGATTATTAATCAGTTTCCAGATATTTCTAAAGAGCAAATATTAGCTTGTCTGGATTACGCCCGCGACCTTTCGGAATTTGAAACTTTTGTCTCGTGAGTTTAAGATTATTTATCGACCAAAATTATCTTTTCTAAAACAATGACCGTTCAAGACGATAGTCGAGAAAATGAATTAATCCAACTTTTTAAACTGGAGAAACCTGCAAATCCTAGCCGCAGCGGAACTGATGCTATTTTAAGCTTAGATAGCCTCAAGATTCCCTTTGAATTAAAATCAAGCACAAAGCAATCTGTAACTACAGTTAGGGATTTTGGACAGGAGCATATTAGCAAATGGCGGGGAAAACATTGGCTATTTGGTTTCTACAAAAGTGGTGGTAAAAAACTGAAATATTGCCTTTATGCTTCTCCACAAATGATGAGTGCTTGGATAAGAGAAAAAGAGGCTTATATTGCATCAGATTATAAACTGGCTGAACTCGTACCAAGGAGAATTTCAATGGCTATTCTGTACGAAATTCTCGGACAGAAAGAAGTTTATAGCCTCGAAGATGCTCAAAGGTTGCAAAAAAGGCAATACACCATTGCAGAATACCGCAGAAAAATGGATTTGGAGTCTGGCTATTCACCAGAGAGAATGCTCTCAATTTTACAGGATAGATGCCGATATTTAATTGAGAGAGGTTCTACTCTAAATAATCCCCACATTCCTGCTTCATATTTTCAGGGTTGGGAAAAAATTATTAATAATCATGCTCAACGCTTGCGAGAACTTGTTGCCGATGCACTTCAAGATAATACTTGAACTAGAGATGCTGCCACTCGATAGGCCATTGGTGGCGATACCGCATTTCCAATTTGTCCTAATGCCATATATACCGGACCACCAACGCGCCATTGTTCGGGAAAACCTTGTAAAATGCCGCAGTCAGCTACCGATAACCTAAAATGACGGTTTTTTGCTACAAATAAACGGGCTTTTTCTCGACTTTCAGCCACGCCGTTAGGCCAAATTTGTAACTTTTCCCAAGCTTTTTGCGCGGAAACGCTGCTTAAAATAGATGTGGTATGACGGGGACCGGTTAGGGCGCTTCTAATAGTAGGAGATAAAGCATCAAATCCTATATCTGGTAAGCCTAAAGCTTGCCGAACTCCCATGCAGGGTTTTAGTTTTTCTGGATAATTAAAGTTATCAAATAGATTAAGCTGAACTGCTTGGCTAGATTTATTTTTTGTTAAATGATGCCAATAATAGGTCGGTAATGGTGGCTGATATTTGGCTAGAATTTTGTCGTCGCGAAAGCCGACAATAAAAAGTCGCTTTCTGATTTGGGGCACTCCAAAATCTGAGGCTGTTAAGATAAATCGAGTCAATTTATATTTTTTTGCCAAGGGAGACTCGATAACTTCTTTAACATATTCGGAGAATTTTTTATTGCCTAAAGCTACGACATTTTCGGCGACAAATGCTAAGGGTTCGATTTCTAAAACTGCTCTAACAAATTCGGGAAACATATCCCTATTGTCTTCTTTGCCTTGTTGCCGACCGGCAATAGAAAAAGGTTGGCATGGAGGGCCGCCGTGAATAATATCTACTAAACCATTTAACCCTCGCCAATCTATTTTTCTGACATCTCCTTTTTCTCCAGCAAAAACTTGCCAATGGGGCCGAAGTTTTTTGAGGTTAATACCAGCTTCCGGGAGAATATCGTAAGCAGCAACGTGAGTAAATCCTGCTCGTTCAAAGCCTAAATCTAAACCTCCACAACCGCTGAATAAAGAGAGCGATCGCCACTCATTTTTTGCCAGTTGTGGCATCAGTATTTCTGGATTAAGTTGTGGAACATTTAAAGGATGAATTGGCTCGATTCCTTCTCCAGATAGTGCTTCTTTTTTGGCACGACTAGATGCTTTTGAACGAAGTCGATAAACTTCTCTTTCTTCTTCGGTAATATTCCATCCTCGATGGGAAGGTGATTTGGTCATTAAGCTAGTCTCCTTGGCATATTTGCCTTTTAATTAGGTTCGATAAATTCCTAGTTTTTATCATTTTACAACTAATTTTAACTCTTGTCAAGATGGTAGTTAGTAAGAGCGATCGCATAGCTGTAGCCACTAACCCAGAAACCCGGTTTTTTCCCTAACCCAGAAACCCGGTTTTTTCCCCACCCAGAAACCCGCTTTTTTCAACAATACCTTCGCCAATTTTTTTGTAGGTCGGGTGGAACGCAGTGGAACCCGACGAAGATGTTGGGTTCCAC
>CAZSTZ010000166.1:0-15361 GCA_964609515.1 uncultured bacterium
CCCCCAGAAGGTCAAACCTCTGTTTTGGTGGATGACCTCGAAGATGGCGATCGCTTCAACGAGTTTCAAGGAACTTGGTTTACCTACGACGATCGCAACCAGGGAGGAGATTCTCAAGTCATCCCCGAAGGTTACAGCGCCTTTAAAGCAAGTCCCGGCGGTCCCGACGGTTCCAGTTTGGCTGCCAGCATCGCGGGCAAAGTCACTACCACTTATGAATATGGCTTTTTAGGCATGGGAACGGATCTCAACAGTCCTAACGACCCGGTGGATATCAGTCAATATAACGCTATTGAATTTTGGGCAAAAGGCGACGGCAAGAGTTATCGAATGAAATTGCGATCGCCCGTCACCGGAGATTACGACGACTTCGGTTACAACTTCGCCCCCACTCCCGAGTGGCAGCGATACGTCGTCAGTTTCGACCAACTCCAACAAGAAGGTTGGGGCAAAAAAGTTAATCGAGACAATGTTTTAAAGCAGGTAATTAGCGTCACCTGGCAAACCAGAAACCAGCCCCACGATTCTATAGAATTAGCTGTTGACAATATCCGCTTTATTCAACAGTAGAACGGGCATCTTGCCTGTTCCTCCCAATTGCCCTCGGCATTTTGGCAATTCACAATTGATTTGTTGGGTGGAGGTTCGCGGAGCCCGACCTACAAATCTCGCTTTATTCAACAGTAGAACGGGCATCTTGCCTGTTCCCCCCAATTGCTCGTTCGTCACTCAGACAATACCCAAGAACAAAACAGAGGAAAAATGAAACGAGTTTTAGCCCAAAAAAAAGAACTAACCGGAAAGCCAGGCAACGTCTGGAACGGCGTTGTCGTCCCCGGTGGCGGTAAAACTGCCTTTGCGATCGAAGACGATTTGCTAATAGCAAAAACCGTGACAACTTTCGGTTTAGAAAGAAAAACCATTTACACGAAATTGAGCGATATCGGCTCCATTGAATTGTGCCAAGGTCGTCTCTGGTGGCTTATCGTCCTCGGCATTAGCACCCTTGCCTTCTTCTTTGTTGGTTTGATTTTTATCATTCTCTTCTTCTTTCTTAAGCAGAAGTGGATAACCGTTCATTGTCGAAGCGTCACCTTAACTTTGTTCTACAAAAAACAACCAGATGCCGAGGCTTTTAAAGATACTTTGCTGGCTGAAATTACGAGGGGCAAAAATCCAGATAAAATTCAGTCAAAAAAATCGCCAGGATTGCCGCAAAGTAAAGCAAATTTATCAAAGTCTGATGACCCTGAATAGATTAGGAAGTTGTTGGGTTCCGTTTCGCTAATCCGTTAAATCCGTTACAAAATCCGTTGCCAACCCAATTCCCAAAAAGAAAATGTCAAACAAAAACGAGAAAGTATTTATCGGTCCTACCGTTTCCATGTTATTAATGGGCGACTACGATATTAACTTAGGAAAACCCGTCCGCAAACAACAAAAATATGCCGGCATTTCCGTCGTAGTTCCCACCTTTAAACGAGTGGATTTATGCCAGCGATTGCTTGCCTCCCTCAAGCAAAGCGAACTCTATCTACAAGCTCCCGTAGAAATCATCTTTGTTGACAACAGTCCTTTACCAGAAGCAGAACAAATCCATGCTTTATGTATGGAATACGGCGCTAAGTATTACTTAAAGAAAATTAGCGTCAGCGCCAAACGCAATTTTGGAGCGCAAATAGCATCCTATTCTATTGTCTTATTTGTCGATTCCGATTGCGAGGCAAGCCCCCAACTTTTGGTAGAACATTTAGAGTCTTATCAAAAAGATTCTGGGGTTGTAGCGGTATTAGGTAAAACTAACTTTAAAGGGCCTACAAATTGGATGTGGCGCGTCCTTCAATTTACCTGTTTTTTAATGGCTTTTCGTCTGGCAGATAAGGAGGGGCAGCGAGTCTGGGGGCCTTCTAATAATTTGTCTTGTCGCAAGGATGTTTTTCTAGAAGTTGGCGGCTTTGACGAGACTTTTCCTAAAAAGCCCGGTGGAGAGGATATCGACTTTGGTTATCGTCTCTACAAAAATAGTTATTTATTAACTACAAATCCCCAGGCTTTGGTTTACCATACCACGGAAACTTGGATCACGATTTCCCAAGTAGTCAGCCGGCTTTTTAATTGGGGTAAAGCTGAATTGCATTTGTTCGAACACCACCCGGAATATACCCGCTATGAATGTCCGAAAAGTTGGGGTTTGTTTTTGGCGATGTTGCCTGTTTCTTTGGTGGCTGCAATTGCTTATTTGTCTCCCCAATGGTTGCTGTTACCGTTGGTATTTTTGGCGGTTAATTTTCTGAGTCGAATTGTGCTGCATATTAGTTACAATCCAGAACGTTTGGGGCGTTTCTTTGATGTCTTAATTGCTGAGATTTTAATCTTGGTTTTTGAGTTTGGTTTGGCTTACGAATGTTGGCGGGAAAAGTGGTTTATTCCTCTTTTTAATCGCTTAATTGTCGTGCCAGAAGATGCTCTGGTTAATTGGAATAGTCAGGTTATTTATTCCTGGATTGTGATGGCGCAAATATTGATTAGCGTTGCTTTGGTTAAGGTTTTGTAGAACGGGCATATTGCCTGTTCTACGGGTTAACAGGAAACAGGCAAGATGCCTGTTCTACGGGTTAACAGGAAACAGGCATCTTGGCTGTTCTACGGGTTAACAAATTTTTTGAATTTAAGGAGAGAAAAAAATGGAAGTTTTATTTGTTGTTTTGGGAATCGCGATCGTCGTTATTATCGTTTGGATTTACTACAAAAACGATATCGTGCGTCGTGGCGATAAGACAACGGGCACTGTGACTCATGTCGATTCTCATGTCACTACCGACCAATACGGTCGCCAGCATACCACTTATTACATTCGCTATCAATTTATGGATAAGGCTGGACGTACCTATCACGGTGAAAGCAGCGTCGGTTCTCGTTCTTGCCGAGTCGGCGAGACGATTAATGTCTATTATCTGCCAGGTAATCCAGAAAGAAATCGAGCCCGTTTTTAATCGCCACTAGCAAAAATAAGAGTTCTCGTTTCATTGATAAATCCGGTTTTTAACAGAAACCGGGTTTTTTTTCGATTGGATATAAACTCAGAAATCCAGAAACCGGGTTTCTCGCAGAAACCCGGTTTCTAATTTGGGGTTTCTCGCAGAAACCCGGTTTCTAATTTATTGAGTCTGAGGTATGACCTTGAGGCCAGACAACTGTCAGGCCATCATTTAGATCTGGGTAGTATTATTGTTGAATGAGTCAAGAGCTTTCTTGTTAATGGCCAACTAAGGCCATTTCCACGACTCCACCCCCAGAAGCCGTCGCGGGCAACACCAGTAAAAAAACCGCTTCGGCCTTCACTAGCAAAAGTCAAATGTGTTTCTTTTATGACTAACCACCAAAAAGCGATCGAACAAGAACTCGAAAAACAGGGCATTCAAGTAACGCCAGATGCTATTGCTGAGATTCTCAGGAATGGCGGTACGCCAAAGGCCATCGAGCTTTACGTTCAGGCCCGTGCCAGTTCCAATGCTTACCCGGCAAATAATAACGACTCGGCCCCCACTCAGTCAAAGGTTGACCAACAACAGCAGAGGCAGCAGTCAACAACCGAAGCGACAGAACAAGCTTATCGAAAAATGTCTCAATTGAGGGCCGACCAAGCAGCGGCAGATGCTATTGCCGATGCCCGTCGGGATGCAGCCCAATACCTCAACGTTTACCAGCAGGAATTTTTAAAAACAAAAGCGACGGGAATACTTCATGTTTTGGGGTTCAATTCTCAAGCAGGCGAAAATGCAAATGAGGCGGTAGATCCTGAGAGTTTTTTCAACTCTTTGGGGGGGAGTGGTTTGGAGAAGGCATTGGCAGAGTTGGATTCGGCTACGGTCAATTCTCGTCACGTCGAGGAGACGGCAAAACTCAATCCAGAACAGACGATGAAATTGCTGACGAGCAGCAAGCAAGAAGGATCTTAATTTTAATTACTTTCTTGATTGCGATTAACAACAAGCCAAAACGTCGTCTGCCGGAGATAATAACTCGGTTTTTCACCCAACTTTTTCACCTATCCCATCAGTTGGATGATAGCGATTCTCTGGATGCGTTAATGCGCGGTTTATAATGCCAATAAAAAAGGGATGCTTTCGGTGGCATCCCTTTTTTATTGGCTAATATCAATTAACAATTAACAATTAACAATTAACAATTCCCCATTCGCTACCAGTAGTATAAGCAATGGTAGGACCGGACTAATTGGGGACAGTCCCCCACTGGTGGGACTTTTGGGCGGGTCGCATTTTCTGCTCGACTAAAAAAAAAGTTGACAGATCGCGAATTATTTGATTAAATATTCAATATACGAATTAGAAGCGGATGACCCACCACAAGTCCAAGCGTTCTGCGGGACTGCTGCGGGGGGCAAAATGTTGGAGTTTTGTTGTTTAGTTGCGATCGCGATCGACCGTTAGCCCAAGTGGGGCCCTTTAAGAGGCGGTCTGCACCTGTAGTTTTTGAGAGTTGCCCAATTTGTAAGGTGCCCATTTTTGAGGCAATTTATTTTTTCTTTTAGTTTGATTTTTTAGTCAAATTTGGTATAATAAAATTACGCAGCCAAACACTATTTAATCGAGCCCAAGCTTGTCCCTCAGAAAAGTCCATAAGTACCATGAAAAGCCCATCTAAATTTCTATCTAATTGGGCGGTGGTTTTCATCGCCCTATTAGCTGGAATCATGCTCTATCAGTGCCAAAATCGACCCTACAATCCTCGGAAAACTCAGATTAAATTTTCCCTAGAATTTTACATTAAATAATTCTTCAATTCGCCCAATTATTGAAGAATAAAACTGCTTTTGTTTCCCTCTGGAGGTCTATCAATGGGACTAATGTCTGTCATCTTTAACACCGAAAAACAATCGTCGTCTTCTGGGAGTCATAACATTAATAAATCTGTAGTTTTAGCGCCTACCGACGACCAAGCGCCATCGCCAAATAATCCCGGCATTTTTCCATCTATTCGGTCTATTCCAGTGGTAGATGGACCGCGATATTTTAACCGGCAAGAAGCAGCGGCAATTAAAAAATTAGCCAAAGAAAAAAAGAAAAATGCCATCTATTCCAAAGAAGCTTATCAAGGGCTAAAAGAAATAGATGATGCCGATACTGTGGTTCATGTCAGCCACTATAAATACAAAGGTTCTCTCGCAGGAAACGAGATGAAAAAACTGTCGGCTAATGCTATTTATGCCAAAAAATTACACGGGTTGCGCCCCAGTTACGCCAAGTTAGATTCGGGAATAGATGATGCCGAAATTAAGGCTAATTCTAAAATTAAAGAAATCAAAGACAAAATCCAATCTCAATGGAATTAAGTAACGGGTAAATATTGCCTAAAGAAACCCGGTTTTTGGGAAAAACCGGGTTTCTAATACCCCGACAAGTAACGGGTAAATCCCTAATTAAGAAACCAGGTTTTTTTGAAAAACCTGGTTTCTGAAGACCCATTTTTTCGTAGGTTGTGCGGATCTCTGTGGAACCCAACATTATTAATTGCGTTTCACGGAGCCCGACCTACAAAGAACTGGGTTATTCAAAGTCCCCCTTTTTAAGGGGGATTTAGGGGGATCGCCGATAAATTAAGAAACCAGGTTTTTTTGAAAAACCAGGTTTCACCGAACCCCCAACAAGAGGATAAATAAATGAGTAAAATTTGGATTTTATTCGGTTGGTTTTTATTGGGATGTTGTCTTTCTACTTTCCTCGCTTTTTTGGCAACCCTGCATCCCTATCTAAAATCCTGGGTAATCTTTCTCTGGATGCTGTTTTTAATCTGTCAGTTATTAGGCTGGATAACCGATGATAAATTAGCATCTTTTTTTAAGATTGAGCTTTTAGATTGGTGGGGAATTTTGTTACTAACTTTAGTTTCTGCTTTAGTAGGTTTGGGATTATGGCTATTAATTTAAAACAATTTCTGCACGACGAAAATATTCCTCCAGAGTTCGTACTCAGGCTTAATTTGATAGCCGGAGGAGCGTTATTCGCCAGTTTGTTATTGTGGTCTTTACCGCCGTTTTTACTGTCAAGAGAAAAAATCTGGCATAAATGGTTGCAAGGTTTGAGTTTGGGCGGTGCAATTTTCTGTAATTCTACGGTTTTGGTTATTGGTTATAAACTGAAAAAAATCGAGCCAATTCTTAATGCAGAAAAAACCCAAGAACGAGAAGATTATCAACATTGGCTGGCTTCGAGTCGGTTTTATTCGGAGTCCATAAGAGAAGCGATAATTACTGCTGCTTTGGCGGGAGAAACAGAACCGATAAAAACTCATTTAGCCCCTGCTAAAGAACCGATTTCGCCACCGGTTTCCTCGCCGCCTCCAGAACCCATTTCGGCAGTTTATTCGGAACTAGAATATAACGTTGCCGAGACTCCACCGAAAAAGTCGTCGTTGGAACCGTTTGTGGTTCCCGATCGCGACGATTTAAGAACTAAAAAACTCTGGTCAAAAATCGAAGATTCTGGCTGCGAGTGGTTGTTACAATTGTTGCTAACTAAACCTTTATTAGTTTGGGGGGAACAATGCAGCGGTAAAACCAAATTTTCGGGTTTTTTAGCGATGTTGAGAATGCTATTTTTTAACCATCAAGTGAGCGTGGCAGACCCGCACTCCCACCAAAACGAATGGCCTCATATTTTTGAGGTTTACGGGCGGGAATATAACTACGGTCAAATTAATAGTCGGTTGACTGCTTATTACCAACGGTTAAAAAATGGAAATATGCCTCATACTTCTATTTGGGATGAAGTGACGAATTATGCGGAAAATTGCGACGAAAAACTGGCTGGGCGTTTTTTAAAATCGATTTTGAGCGACGTTCGCAAGCCGCCAGAATTTCCGATTTTATTGAGTCATTCTAATACTTTGAGTTCTTTGGGAGGGGGAAAAGGAGGTATTAAAAAAATGCAGGTTCGAGGTTTAGTGGAAGTGAATTTGCGGGCGAAAAGAGACCGACTGGGGAATTTAAAACCCGCTTTAAAAGGAACGATTAAGGGTTTAACAGTTGACGATCGCGGCGAAGCAACTACTCAGCCTATCGAGTTAGAAACTTGGATGCAGCCCGAGTATATTTTTGAGTTATTTCCCGAGTTAAAATCTGGGGAAGTAGGAAGTAATAACGGTCGAAGTGCTGCCTTTTTAAGTCAATTGAATTAATAGAGATTTGAGCGGGTCCAGAAACCGGGTTTTTCGCAAAAACCCGGTTTCTTAAATCTCTGTGGAGGCGATCGCTCTATTACTATTGCGATGGGCGCAATAGTTTTTCTGGCGGTTTTCTCAATTCCCCCCTCAACTCTCCTCCTCTACCACCGCATCCCACAGGGCATCGCTGCCATAGCGGATATCTTTTGAATCTCGGTGTTGTTCTATCCAGCGAACGATGGCAGGAGCGACATCGGGGGATGTCTTGCCCAACTTGCCCAAGGCATTCGCAGCGCTTATACACGCAATCAAATCCTCATCCTCCAGCCCTGCCAGCAAAGCCCTGACAACTGTTTGGGAGCTATTGCCCAAAATGCCCAAAGCATCGGCAGCGCTCGATCGCACTTCCGAATCCTCATCCGACCGCCGCGACACCAAAGCGCTGACAACTTTTTCCGAGCTTTTGCCGAAATCGCCCAAGGCAGAAGCAGTTCTCAATCGCACTTCCGAATCCTCATCCTTCAACCGTGCCAGCAGAATACGAAGCACCTCTTCTTCCTCTCCCAAAACCGCTCGATATTCTAATAACCGCCACTCGTCGATAACATCCCCTCGCTCTTTCAACAATTCCAACGCTTCCCCCTCGAAGTCAGTATCTTTCATGGCGCACAGAATTTTTAAAACCCGATCGCGAACCCTCTTACCAGAGCGTTCGCTAACTTCCAACTCGACCAATTTCTGCAATATCTCCCGACACAACTCGGGTTCCGCCTCCTGCAAACCGGGAGGATTTTCTGCCAAACAACTGCCGGCAAACAACAAATCCCGATGCAACCACTCCTCGTACTCGCTGCCCGCATTTAAAATTGTCCGAATTGCCAGGGCGGCATCGTTCTGTTTCAGTTGCCCCACTGAGGATAACAACTGCTGTCGCCAGTGGGAGTCGTGCAAGTGTTGATTGAAAGATATTAATGTTGTTAGTTCCATAGACTGTTCTCCTGTTTTTTCTATTATATTAGCACGGGCGATCGCGCAGCGTTGCGGATGCAACATCGCCTAGTTGCCCCACCAGAAACCTGGTTTTTCGCAAAAACCAGGTTTCTTAGGTCTCGGTTTCTTAAGTCTCCGTGGAGGCGATCGCTCTTTACTATTGCGCAATAGTTTTTCTGGTGGGTTGAGAGGCGTTACTATTGCGAAGGGCGCAATAGTTTTTCTGGCGGGTTTCTCAATTCTCCCCTCAACTCTCCTCCTCTACCACCGCATCCCACAGCGCATCAATAACATTGCCGAGATATTCCGAATCTTGGTGTTGTTCTATCCATCGAACTACAGCAGCAACAACATCCGTCGACGTCTTACCCAACTTACCCAAAATATTTGCAGCACTTATACGCGCCGAAGATTCCCCGTCCGACAACCCTGCCAGCAGAACGCCGATAACCGTTTGGGAGCGATGTTGCATCCGCAACGCTTCGCGAACGCCCAAATTGCCCAAAGCATCCGCAGCGCTGATACGCACCGAAAATTTCTCATCCTCGGTGCGTGCCACCAGAGCATCGATAACCATTGGGGAACCATTGCCCAAATTGCCCAAAGCATCCGCAGCGCTTATACGCACCGAAGATTTCTCATCTTCGGTGCGTGCCACCAGAGCGTCGATAACCGTTTGGGAGCCATTGCCCAATTTCCCCAAAGCTAATGCAGCACTGCCGCGCACAAAAGAATCCTTATCTATTAGCAATGCCATCAAGGCATCGATAACCGTTGGGGAGCCATCGCCCAAACTACCCAAAGCTAATGCAGCGCTCCAACGCACCGAAGAATCCTTATCCTCCAGTAATGCCAGCAGGGCCCCGAGTACCGAACCATGTTGCATCCGCAACGCTTCGCGATCGCCCAAATTGCCCAAGGCCGAGATAGCGTTAGAACGCACAAAAGAATCCTCCCGCTCTAGGAGTGCCAGCAAGGCGCTGACAACAGTTGGGGAGATCCGGTCCAATTTGCCCAAAGCTTCGGCAGCCTTCCCGCACACATAAGAAGACTCGTTCTCCAGAGCTGCCACCAAAGCGGCGACTGCCTTTGGGGAGCGATGGCTCAATTTGCCCAAGGCATCCGTAGCGCTCCAACGCACGCTATGGTCCTTATCTTCCAGCAGTACCACCAGGGCGCTGACAATGGTCTCGGAGCTGCGATCCAATTCTGCCAAGGTTAATGCAGCGCTCAAACGCACTTCGGAATCGTCATACTCCAGCAGTGCCAGCAGGGCCCTGACTACAATTTCCGAGCTCTTGCCCAATTTGCCCAAGGCTTCGATCGCGCTCAAACGCACGATATAATCTTTATGTTCCAGCAGTGCCACCAGAGCGCTGACTGCGGTTGAAGACCTCTTGCCCAAATTGCCCAAGGTATTTGCAGCGCTCCAACGGACGTAAGAATCTTCGTCCTCCAGCCGTGCCAGCAGAAGAGCGATCGCCTCCTCTTTCTCTCCTAAAACTCCTCGATATTCTAACAACCGCCACTCGTCGATAACATCCCCTCGCTCTTTCAACAGTTCCAAAGCTTGCTTCTGGAGGTATGTTCCCTTCATGTTGCAAAGGATTTGGCAAACGCGATCGCGAATTCTGTCCGTTATGCAGCGATCGTCCCTCGCCTCCAGAGCGACTAACCCCTGCAAAATTTCCCGCGAAAGCTCGGAATCTGCCTCCTGCAAACCTGCTGGGTTTTCTGCCAAACAACTGCCGGCCAAAAACAAATCTCGATGGAGCCACTTTTCGCAGTCGCTGCCGGCATTTAAAATTGTCCGAATTGCCAGGGCGGCATCGTTCTGTTTCAGTTGTCCCACTGAGGATAACAACTGCGAGCGCCAGTGGGAGTCGTGCGGGTGTTGGCGGATTTTTGCCAACAGGTTCTCTAGGTTAGTCATTACGAGCAGTCCTAATTTTATAGTTACTATCAGAAAAAGCGCGACCTTATCCCTTGGTTGCCCTACCAGAAACCGGGTTTTGCCGGAATTACCCGGTTTCTTAAGACTTTTGGAGGCGATCGCTTTTTTACGACTAAAGTCGTTACTACGAACTTTTAAGAATTAGGCAGCCCGAACAATAACAAGGAACAAGTCAGCTCTTGAATCACTTCCATAGTAACGTTACTCACGGCCAAACCGCCAGCAGTGCGACGGCGGATCGAACGCAAGATAACTAAATCCACCGACATCGACTCCTCAATAATTATCCTCGCGATATCGTCGTGGCGGATCGTTTTAATCGAAGTTTGAACCTCAAAGCCCGATTTAGAGATAATCTCCTCCAACTGGGAGGAGAAATCGTTAATCTGTTCTCGCGGGGTTCGGCGATCGCAAACGTGAAGCAACCGAACTTCGGCATTATTAGTCTCGGCAAAGAGCAAAGCTAACTCCACCTCGCGAGCCGTTTGGGGAGTTATATGTTTCAGGGGTACCAACACCGAACGAATATTAATCGGTTCCTCCAACAGCCGCACCACCGCCACCGGGCAGTGGCAAGACCAAAACACGTTATCGATCGCGTTGCCGAACAAGCGAGCCCGCAAGCCGCCGGTTGCGCTCCACCCCATCACGATTAAACTGGCATTCTCCTCCTTGGCAGTGCGACTGATGCCCTCGGATACGTCGTCGTCGATGCGAATTTTTGGTCTCGCTTCAACTTGAAACTTCTTACTCACCTTCAAAGCCCGATGTAACAATCGCCGGCAGCTCTTCAAAGCGCGTTCTACTTGAGGTTCGTCCATGCGAGCGTAGGCTTTGGCGATCGCTAAAGGCACGATAATCCCCGACTCGTGGCGGGCTAGCAGGGCCGCCATTTCCGTTAAATAGCGCACCGTTAAAGGATTGTAAACCGGAACTACCACCTTAAAAAGGCGATCGCCCTCAGCATCCTTTCCATCCAACCCCGGAACAGCATCCTCTTTCTTTATCTCCAGTTTGGGTTGCGGCAACTTACTGGCAAAAG
This sequence comes from uncultured bacterium, assembly GCA_964609515.1. Classification (GTDB taxonomy): domain Bacteria; phylum Cyanobacteriota; class Cyanobacteriia; order Cyanobacteriales; family Microcoleaceae; genus CALKCV01. The sequence continues at coordinate 11,169 of CAZSTZ010000166.1, forward strand.
TAGAAGTCAGCATCGGTCCCAACACCGAAGTTACCAGCATCAGCACGATAACTGCATTAAACACCGACTCGGAAATCAAACCGACCTCGTAAGCAGCCAAAGCCGCCGCCAGAGTCGCAGCCACCTGGGGCATAGATAAAGACCACATAGTTAGAGTTTCGTTCCAACTATACCGATATACCAGTTTGGCCAAGATGGCTGCTAGGAATTTACAGGAAATTAACGCGCAAATAATCGATAAAGTGAGCGGTACATATTCGGTAAGACTCTTGACAAAAGCGGGTATATCTATTAGCAGTCCCATACCCACGAAGAAAAATGGGATAAACAAAGTGCTACCGACAAACTCAACTTTTTCCTCCACCGGACCCTTACCGACTACATCGTTAACAGCTAAACCGGCAAGAAACGCGCCGACAATTTTATCGACGTTGATGAGTTGGGCACCCACGGCAACTAAAAATACTGCCAGCATCACGAACAAAAATTGGTTGCTCTCCTCGTCGCCAGTGCGGCGGAAGTATTCTTTCCCCGCCCAGTCTAAGCCAAACAAAACCCCTGCCGAATAGAGCGCTAGCGAAACTAATTGGATCGCCAAATTCGTTGCGGAAAAGTCTCCTTGATGAATGGAAACGCAAATCGCCAGCACCAGCAGGGCGGCGATATCCGTGAAAATAGTCGCCCCCACGGTAACTGTGACCGCAGAATTTGTCGCTACGCCCAAGCGAATGACGATGGGAAAGCCTAAGAGGGTATGGGAAGCTAGCAGGGAACCTATGAGAATGGAGGCGTTTAAGCCAAACCCAAATAGTTGCCCCACAAGGGTACCGCCGAGCAGGGGGAGTAAGAAAGTAGCGAAGCCGAAACCGAGCGATCGCTCCTTAGTCTTGCGAAACTCTTCGAGGTCGATTTCCAAACCTGCCACGAACATCAGGTAAATTTTACCCGCGTCGGTAAAGAGCGTCATCATCTGGTCTTCGGGGTCGAGCAGGTTTGCTCCGCTAGGACCGAGAATGACTCCGGCCACTAACAAACCGACTAATCCTGGCAGTCGCAGTCGTTCGAAGATTGGAGGAACGATCAGGGCGATCGCCAGTAGAATTGTAAATGAAATTATTGGCGTGTCTGGTAACAATTTTTTTAGGTAATGGGTAATGGGTAATTACTAATTGCTAGTTGCTAGTTGTCCTTTATCTCCTTCCTGCTCTGACCTCCTACCTGGCCCCATGAGGATGACGTATTCTAAAAAAGTTTGAGCGATGACCGAAAGCTGTTTGCCTGCTAAATAACCGATGTACCACTGATTCTGGATGGGAAAATTTTGTACGTCCAGCACGATTAGCTCTCCGTTTAAACTGTCAGATAATAAAGAATGTTGGGATAAAACCGAAATCCCCAAACCGCCCGCGATCGCCTGTTTGATAGCCTCGTTACTGCCTAACTCCAAGCGCACTTTCACCGAAACCTTGTGCTTGGCCAAGAGCTTCTGGAGCGTCTGTCTGGTTCCCGAACCGTGTTCGCGCATGATAAACGACTCCTCCTTCAGTCGTTTAATCGGAATATTAGTCTCTCCTGCTAAAGGATGATCCTCCCTCGCCACCACCACCAACGGATTATCCAAAAAACGGCGAGCGTTTAAGTCTACATCTTCCGGCAGTTGGCTGAGAATATAGAGGTCGTCCTGATTTTCCAGCATCCGCCTTACCAGGTTTTGATTATTAGTCACCTCCAGAGAGATATCTATGGCTTGATGTTCCTGGCAGAAGCTACCCAACAAACGGGGCATAAAGTATTTAGCAGTCGTCACCATTGCCAGACGCAACCTTCCTTGTTTCGCCCCCTTGAGGTCCGCTATTTTCATCTCGAAGTTATCGAGGCGATCGAATATTTCTCGACAGGTGTCTAATAACTCCTTACCCGCATCGGTAAGATGAACTTGCTTGCCAATTTGCTCGAACAAGGGCAAGCCCACCGCTTGAGTTAAGTGCTTAACCTGAGACGAGACAGTTGGCTGAGTAATGAACAACTCTTCTGCGGCTTTAGTAAAGCTGCCCTGGCGGGCCACTGTCTCAAAGACTTTGAGTTGATGTAGGGTTGCCTGAATCATGGGCCTTTCCTCCTATAAGTCCAACTTTTGAGAGTCATAAGCTATTCCAATACCAGAGGGGTTGCATTTTTCATCGATTTTAAAGATATTTTAAGGCATTGACATAAATCAATGAGTTTCTTGCTAAACATAGACTTATGTAAATAAAAAAATGTAAATAAAAAAAATGTTTTCAATGGCCCAATTATGAAAATCAACCCTTTTAATACAATTAACACCAGCAACCTGCGGGGGGACATCTTTGGCGGTGTCACTGCGGCGGTCATTGCCCTACCAATGGCCCTAGCCTTCGGTGTCAGTATCGCCTCCGCCGCCGGCAACCCAGAAGGTTTTTCCGGTGCCCAAGCAGGTCTTTACGGTGCCGTTTTAGTGGGACTTTTTGCGGCTCTGTTTGGCGGTACCCCAACCTTAATCTCCGAGCCCACGGGTCCGATGACCGTGGTAATGACGGCGGTCGTAACCTCATTAGTGGCCGCCTATCCCGACAAGCCAGGATTAGCCTTAGCCCTGTCATTTACCGTGGTAATGATGGCGGGACTATTTCAGATCGCCTTCGGTTTGTTGCGTTTGGGTAAATACATTACCTTGATGCCCTACACGGTGGTTTCCGGCTTCATGTCGGGAATTGGCATTATTCTGATTTTTCTTCAGATACCTCCTTTTCTCGGACACGAAACCCCCGGGGGCGGCATTATCGGGATTATCCAAAACGTGCCAGGCTTTTTAGCCGAGATCGAACCCCTTGAGACGGTGTTGGCAGTCATAACTATGGCTATTCTCTACTTAACGCCAAAATCGGTGAAAAAGTGGATACCGCCCCAACTGGTAGCTTTAATCATAGGGACTTTAATGGCTACCATTTTCTTCTCCGGAGCCGATATCAGAACTATTGGCAGTCTGGGAACTCTTGCCACTGGTTTGCCTCAGTTCCAATTGCCGATTTTTACTTTCAAAGAATTTAACATGATGTTCGTCAATGCCATAGTTCTGGCTATGCTCGGCTGTATCGACGCCCTGCTGACTTCAGTGGTTGCCGACAGTCTGACTCGCACCCAACACGATTCGGACAAAGAACTAATCGGTCAAGGACTTGGCAACTTCTTTTCTGGCTTATTCGGCGGTTTGCCCGGTGCCGGCGCGACCATGGGAACCGTGGTCAATATTAATACAGGCGCTAAGACTGCTGTTTCTGGTTTAACCAGGGCTGGGATCTTGCTGGTGGTAGTTTTATTTGCTAGCGGCATTACTGAGGGTATTCCTCTGGCGGTTTTGGCGGGTATTGCCATGCAGGTTGGTATTAAAATTATTGACTGGAGTTTCCTCAAGCGCGCTCATCAAGTTTCCCTCAAGGCCGCTCTGATTATGTACGGGGTTATCGGTCTAACCGTATTTGTTGACTTGATTACTGCAGTCGGTGTCGGTGTCTTCGTTGCTAATATCCTCACTATTGAAAATCTCACTAATATCCGCTCCGAGAACGTCAAAACTGTTACCGATGCCGACGATCGCATCGATTTGAGCGAAGAAGAGAAAGAGTTGCTCGATAGCGGTAACAATCGCATCCTCTTGTTCCACCTCGAAGGTCCGATGATTTTTGGGGTTTCTAAAGCAATTGCCCGCCAGCAAACGGCAATGGCAGACCACGACGTTTTGATTATGGACCTCAGCGATGTGCCCCATTTGGGCGTGACTGCTTCTCTGGCGCTAGAAAATGCAATTAAGGAAGCTTGCGATAACGGTCGTCACGTCTTTATCGTCGGCGCGGCGGGTAAGATTAAGCGCCGTTTGGAGAAATTGGGCGTTTTAGATTTGTTACCCCCACAGCATTTGTTAATGGAGCGCAAGGAAGCTTTAAAGCAAGCTTTGTTTTTGATTAGCGATGCTCTTGAAGCCGATAAGACCGCAGGAAATAATTCCCGTGTCGAGACTGAGAATAACCTACCGCCGGTGGAAGCAGGCGATCGCTCTTAATTTGGTAATAGGTAATGGGTAATGGGTAATGGCTAATAGGTAATGGGTAATTTTGGGGATTACCTATTCCCTATTCCCTATTCCCTATTCCCTATTCCCTATTCCCTATTCCCTA
>CAZSTZ010000167.1:0-15315 GCA_964609515.1 uncultured bacterium
TTCTAAGGTAGCATTGGCTAGATATAAACCGGGGGTTTCTAATCCTATTTGGTTGTAAATAACGGTACTGACACCAGCTAGGGCTGTTGGTAAATTAAAGTTTAAAAAAGCTAAACTGACATACGGCGAATAGAATTGATTTAATCGATTTCATGGTTGTTATCCTCTAATTTTAAAGTAAATTCTCAATGAGTTTTACTCCCGAAAAAATTGATGTACCCCATTAAATAGCCAGCCAATAATTAGGCCACTTCTTCCTCGTAATAAATCTGGGTAAAGCTAGAAACTTTTATTTTAAAACAAGGACTTAAACCTGCCATTTTAACCTTAAGCTTGGCAGAAAATTCTTCAACGGCTTGATGGCAAAAACTCTGTGCCAGCATCCAATCTTTAATTTTTTCGTTTCCTTGTCGAGAAAAAATTATCCATTGCACCACTGCCCCATAGCAATATTTGGCTCCTACTTTTTCTCCTATTGCTCGAACCAGGGGTAGAGCTTCTTCCATTTTGCACAGCTTTTGCCTTCCCATTTTTTTGTCCTGGGAGGAAGTTAGATCTATGGCAACTAAATCGCCATCAACCCAAAGCAAAAAATCTATTCCCATAAGGTCGAGGAGATTTGCTAGCTCTTCTTTTTGTTTTTCTTTTGGTAGAAAATAAAACTTCTGGGGACATTTTTTCTTGCATAATTCCTTAAAAGCGTTCTTTTTATCCTCAGCAAAGATTTTTTTTATGTCTAAAAACAAGCCAATGTCTGAAGAAATTGTATTGCAAAACCAATCTTCGTGAACCGTTTTTCCTCGCAATACTTTTAACTCAAATTGTTCGAGATTCATTGTTAAAAAGCTCCTCAAGTAACAACTATATTGGCAAGATGCCTGTTCTACGGATAACAGGCAAGATGCCTGTTCTACTATCTTCGATTTTGCCTTAAATATTTAGCGCGTTTGGCATCTATTTCAAAACTCAATCCTTCTTGTTCTACCATTTGTCTTGCCAGCAATCCGTACTCGTATCCCGTGTTCCAATAATACATATAAAAAGTCACGATGGGAATCAAAGGAATCCCAATTACTGACATCACTAAAGCTCCATCCACCAACAGCACCACGATAAAGTTAAAGACGTTAAAGGCATACATGAAAACGATGTCTATTAAATTTTTGAACAAAAACTTGAGGTTTTTACCGAGGGAAAGATGGGATTTAATTAATTTACCCGTGAGGGCAAATCGGAGCATTCCAATTCGATAGACTGGTACATAAATAACTAACCAGATATTTTCAATTAAAACTACTAAGATGCTATGGATAAACTCGGTGACAATAAAATTCCATAAACCCTGAAAAAATTCTTCTGTGGATAAAGTTCGCTCCCAAAGATAACCAAAGAAAAGTTGAAATATTTCCACGGTATCGTTCCATAAATCGATTAATCCGTCCAGACCAAAGCTGACAATTATTACTACTGGAACTAAGGCAAAAGCTCCCCTCATTATCCACAAAAGAAGTCCATCTCGGGAAAATCTGAGTATGTCTATGGGAGAAGGGAGAACTTTTTGATAGCTCCAGCCCAGTCGATGTATGTATTCCATTCTCCAGCCCCGGGCAATAATCACGTTGACAATGGGAACGTAGGATAAGGCGATAAAAACCCACATTTTTATGGGCCAATCTATTTGGATGAAAGGAAAAATAGGTGCTATTACAAAAGCCTTAGCTTCGTCTTTAAGTTTCTGCAAAAGAAATTTCATCGCGGTAAGGTATTTTGTATTGACAGTAAAAAAATGATGGAAAATTATTTATTGCGCGGCAGCAACCTCGATAATTTTTCAATCCGCTGTTCTGCGAGTCGAGTCAGGCAAGCACTATCGCTGGCGAACAAATGATAATTCTCAAACTGACAGCTAGCGTCCCTAAATTCTATCCAAGCAACTTGGGCAGATTGAAGTTTTTGGGGAGCTGCCACAGAAGAGCGCGCTTGCTGATAAACTTGGTTAAGGCGGCGATCGACTGCTTGATAATTTCCACTGTTGGACGGTAGGGCTTGACCGCGAATATATGCTTGTAACTCGGCGGTGCGTTTTTTAGTTAAATCTGAAGCGCAGGCTGCTTGAATGCTGGGGCCCATGCTACCTCCTCCTCCTCCTCTAGTGTTGCTCCGTCGGAACAGACACTCGCTGTCTTTAAACGAAATCCACGCCAACTGCGCGTTCGTTAATAATTGTTGGTTGCTGTTTGACAGTTGCGATCGCAATTGTTGATAGACTTGATTTAGGGTTTCATCTGCTTGTTTATAGTCTAACTGGGCGCAACGAGTCATATCTGCTTGATTTTGCCTTTTACTATTTCTAAAACATTCCTCGAAGAAATCGTCGGAATTTTGTGCGAGTTGAAATTCATTGTTGGTTCGAGCTAATCCTAATTGAACGGGGGTTAAAATTAGGATGCAACTTAGGGTTAAATAGCCGAAAAAAGTTGGATATTTCATAGTTAGTTATTCCCAATATTTTATTGTGGCGATCGCATTCCGATTTCATAAGTTTCGCCGATGGTGCTGCAGTTGTAACCCGAAACTGCATTTTGAATTTCCCAATAGGTTACGGCTTTTGCGCCTCCTCCATAGATCCCTCCAAATGCAATTACAGCTTTTCCCGTACACCTTTCATTACCGCTGCGATCGACAAACTTGTATTCCGCAGCATCGCTACCGTATTGGCCGCACTCACTGGGATACAATACGCCACTGACACCATTTTGGACGTAATAAGAGTCGCTTGGTTGTCCGGTGGCGCAGGCTTCTCGGTACGATCGCAACTGCCTGATTTTCAAGTTCCCATCTGGACTGACGAAAGTTGCCATCGGTTTTTTAGAACTTTGAACCTGTTGAGAGCGTTGGCGACGTTGAGTTCGAGGTTTTTTGTCGCTTCCGCATTGTTCTAACACGTTACCGATAAAAAAGGCCAATATTAAAAGCCAGAACAAACATCCCGAACATCCTGCCTCGACAGAAGAATTGCTTTTGTGCTGATTTTCTATCATTTTGCGTTCTTCTTGAGCCCAAGAAGATTTGTCAGCAAAACGTTCGTAATCTTCAGGGGTTTTAAGTGGGTTCATAGTCAGTTAAGTCTCCTATTTGCTTTGTTCGTTTTTTATTCTTGCTTATTTTGATAAGGAAATAAGCGACCTATAGCCCTAGCAGAACTTCGCCTAACGTAAACCTGCCATCGCACTTGGGAGGTATCTCTGATTCCCTTATCTCCTCTAGTGCATCAACTCCGCCTCGATAATAGTCGAATGGTCCTGCGCCGCGTCTCGTCCAAATGTTGTGAATTGCGCCGATTTCTTCACAGGGAAAATTCTCAATTGATTCGCCATCCAACCAACCTTCCTCTTCGCGATCGGCAATTTTCAGTACGATCTTGGTGGTAACGGTATTTGCCTCTTCCCATCGTTCCTGCGACACAAGATTTTTTAACTCTTCGTAAAGACTGGCAATAGATTCCGTTGCTGGCAAAGGGGAATTAGCCAACACTACTTTACTGCAACTAATGAGACCGACTGTTATTAATCCGATTGTTAGTTTTGTAATGGTCTTCATTTGAGTGCTACTCCAAAGTAATTCAATTTAGACCTCAACCGAGAGGTTTGAAACCTCAACGTTGGCCCTTTTTACCTCAACCGAGAGGTTTGAAACCTCGACGTTGGCCCTTTTTACCTCAAGGTTGGCCCTTTTTACCCCAACATTCGGGTTTCCAACCTCGACGTTGGCCCTTTTTACCCCAACATTCGGGCTTCAAACCTCAACGTTGACGTTTTGGACCTCAACCGAGAGGTTTCAAACCTGAATGCTGAGGTTTTGGACCTCACCGTTACTCTTGTTTTTTGGCCCTTTCCCTCCCGCAAATTGCTCCCCTATTTACCTATTAGGGAGCGACCCCCATTTTTTGCACTTAATCTCGGATTTATTTACAAAAGTTCATAAATCCGAGAAAGGACGGGGTTAAAAACAGTCACTTAAACGAAACTAAAACCACCTCCATCAAAAGTGAGGTTAGAAACTCCGCCAACAATACCGATAGATTCATCCCCACCGCCGGTTTGATAATAAATCGCGGTACCTGGAGGTAAGCCTTCAGGGGCGACATCCAAACGATACCGATCGCTGCCGCCGTGTAACTGGATGATATCTTCGGCGGGATTGTAATCTTGGATCGAAGCATAGTCCTCAAATCCAACATCGTTATTATTGCCGTTATCGTAGTAAGGTCGCGAAGCATCTCCCAACACGAAGACATCCACGCCCTCGGTCACAACCCCATTACCGCCAGTTAAAGTGTCAATTTCCCCGAGGCCGGGAGCGATCGCCCCAGGATCCACCCCAATAACAGTGTCGCTACCCCGATCGCCAAACACGACATCGTTACCCGCGCCACCTATTACCGTATCGTCGTTTTTACCGCCGTATAAAACATCGTTACCCTCGCCGCCTTCCACCGCGTCGTCGTTGCGATTTCCCAACAATTGGTCGTCGCCTTGGTTTCCGATAACGTTGTCGTTTTCGCTCAAACCGTATAAAACATCGTTGCCTTGCAAGCCATCGATAGTCTCGCAACCATCGGTACCGAAAAGGCGATCGTCGCTGTCGATACCGCTGATAAAACCGCAGGCAGGAGGTTCCGGCGTTCCAGGCGCGACCGGTGGCGGCGCTCCTGGGACCGAGTTCCCGAATTGAATCCCATCGACAACTTCATCGACTCCCACGGTGACGACCTGTCCGCCGTCGCCTCCGCTTCCCCCTTCTCCCGCAACGGTAACGGGAATGGCTCCCAAACGCACGTCGGTCCCCGCCCGGACGAACTGGAGATCGAACTGCCGGTTGCCCTGGGAACCGCTCAACTGAGTTTCAAAAGAGGCGGTGTCTCCTTCCCCGACTATCTGCGGGCCGGTGAGGTTGACAAAAGGCGCGTTCGGATCCGATGCCACCAAATCGACGTTGAGGTTGACGTCCGTTACCGCCGAACCCACCGCCGCGCCGATGCCCTCGGCAATCTCCGACCCCACCCCGGAATCAATCAAGAAGTATAAAGGGTCGCCGGGTTCTATGGGGTCGCCGGAAATACCGCTGTCGATCGCTTCTGGAGAACTGTTGACCGCGCCGGTGAGAGTTGCGATCGCTTCCAACCCTTCCCGAGGTGCGATGCCGGAACTGGTTTCGGTACCCAAACCAATTACCAAAGCCCCCAGAGAGTTGAGGGCGCTAACAGTTTCTTGAATAGTTGCCCCTTCTTCTACTCCATCGTTATTAGTATCGGGAGTGACGGGGCGATCGCTTCCTTGGAAAGCAGAAATAGGCACCGTCGCGCCATCGACTCCGGTAATAGTTTGCGCCCCGTCGTCTCGATAAGCGGAACCGACATCGGTGGCAGCGAGAATAATGGGCAGCGCTCCCGGACGAAAACCAACTCCGCCGATGCCTCCAGACGGTGGGAGAACGTTGTTATCGGGGTCGGGAGTAAAAGAGTTGAAAGGTGGAACGTCGCCGCTGATGCCCGGGTTGGTTTGAGTTGTCGCCAAACCCGCGACCCCGCTGTCTAGGTTGCTGCCGTTGCCGTCGCCGTCGAACCCGGCCCCAGTGGCAACTTGGAATAAACCTTCGATGGAAGATTCGGTACCGTCTCCTCCAAACCCGGGTGCTTCTCGTTCGAGGGCTGCATTAATTGCTTCCTCGAAACCGGGGGTATCTGTAGTAATAATGGGTTGCCCCAAGACGAACGGACGTTGAACGGGGATTTCTGAAATACGTTCGCTATCTACGTCCTCGCTGCCGATTTCTGTTCCTATCTCTCCACCAAAATCCTCAAGTCGTCCCACGCCGAAACCGAAGTTTACGCTTGGTAACTCGGTTTGTAACTGGTCGATGATTCTGGGAAATTCGTTGACTACAGTAGGAATTGTCTCTTCAAAGCTGCCGGTATCGTCGAAGAGGAGGAAAACATCGACGTTAGGAGCGATCGCCCCCTGTTGCGGTAAAGTGAGAGAAACTATCTCGGTGGCAACCTCCGTCGGCGACAAGTTCAAATCGATCGCCGTGGGATTGACGTTACCTTCGGCGGGACTGTTAGTACCGATAAATTCCCCGGAGGCAATTCCAGGAAAGGTTTGCGCGGAACCGTCTGGAACCACTTCCCGCACCGTATATGTGCCTGCGGGCAAACCTGTAAATGCGTAGCGACCGGTTCCCTCTTCCGTAACTCGACTGGGCTCGTCCGCATCCAGAACTCCGTTATCGTTCAAGTCTAAGTAAATGGTGACTCCCGCCAGACCCGGTTCGTCGGGGTTTTGGACGCGATCGCCGTTGAGGTCGTTCCACTTAGTCCCCTGAATGCTGCCCCCCGCGCCAACTACCGGTTCGGATATCGGTTCCGGTTCTGGTTCCGGTACCGGTAAAGCTACCGGCACCACATCCTCCGGCGCCCCAGAACCGAAAATAGTAGAAGTAATGTAGCGAGTTGTTTCTCCCGGGGCGAGAACGAAATCGTTGCGCAAGGCCAGAGTCACGTCGTAAGGAGAACTTTCGATAAACTCGTCCGCGTCGGGACCGTCGCCAGTTATAGTACCGTCCAGGGTAACGCCATCGATAATGCGACCGCGCAAACCTGGATAGCTATCCACCTCGATACGTCCCGGAGGCGCACTGTTGCCTCCAAAAGCAGTTATACCCACAAAAGTTGTAGCCGTTTGGGGGTCTTCTCCGCTGTCAGTTTCAAAGAGAATCTCCTGACCGTCTTTAAACAAGCGTCCGCCGCTATCCCGAAGGGTACCGTCAAAAAGCAAGTCGCCGTCAGCGTAACGGATTAACTCGAAGGGAACGGTCTCGCTTCCCGTATTCGTAATAGTGTAAGTTTGAACCAGGGTACTGCCGTTCCGTTCCGTTCCTGCAAAAAGTTCGTCAACGGTTTGATTGAGAGTAAAATTGAGATTGCCAATAGTAAAGGTACTATCGGCGTTAGTCGCAGTTTCTTGGAGGAAACCCGGATCGTTAAGTCCGCCGGAACCGCCGATACTACCGGTAGTAAGAAAACTGCGAGTTGGTTCTCCAGCGAGGCGGAATGCCACGCCGGAATCAAACATGGTTCCCGCTTCGTCGATTTCGTCAACTGGATCGTAGAAGGCGTCGGAAGTACTGCCGCCAACGCGGGAACCGAAGGAACCATAAGCGTCAAGGTTTACTCTCAAACCGCCATCGCCGGCGGGGGTGTTTAAAGTTGCCATTTTTTTTGCTCCAAATTGAGTAAGTTAGTTTTATTTGAGATGTGTCTAAAACGCGAAGCGTTGCGAGCGACAGCGTGGCAATCTCGCTTTAGGGAACAGGGAACTCTTAACAGGGAACAGATAAGAGAGTTTTCACGACTAATTATCGGATTTTTTTGACTCAGATTTAGAAAACTTATCGTCGTATAAATTCAAACCATTAACTATAACTGCTGCTAAAAATAGACAAAATGACAGCCAAAAACCAACTCCATAAGTAACGTTTAACATCCCTTGAGCTTGCTGCCTTACTTCTCTGTCTAAATCGAACTTTAGCATTAGTAATAATAGGGTGCCTAAAGTGCCATTAACTGCGGGAATTGTCGAATTATTTTTTTTCAAAAAACTCATTAATAATCCCACAATTGCCGATAAAAAAGCGAAAGCAACCCTCCAATCGCCAGAGATATTTCTTTGCTCCGTGGTGCCAAAAACGCTGGTAGGAACTTCTATGGTTTTTCCTGTTATTAAATTGACACCGGATAGCTCCACAATCTCGGTATTTTGACAAGAAACGGTTATAAAAGGTAAGAAAAATGAAATTATGGCAGTGCCAAAAAAGCCCCGATTGAACTTCTTAGCCTTTTTAGCTTTCTGTTTTACTTTTTCGATTTCCATCTGATTTGCTAACTCCTGTATTTTTATTGACCCCATCCCTGGGACATTGACACAATCGCGCCAATGCTTTATAAAATAAAAAGCAGTCTCGAAACCGTCCCCCAGAAGGCTTGCCAGAGGAGCGATCGCCCCTCCACAACCCTCTGATTAGAACAGTCCCACCCAAAACACGTCCCAAAGTATCTGGCACAGTCCTTGCGGGCCCTTGGCGGATGTCCCTATCCCCCAGAGCATCTCTCGGACCGACCGAACGCTGAAACTAGAACTTACAAAACACCGAACGAACGCTCTCCCAAAACCACCGACCGAGGTTTAACGGAACAAGTCGTTAGTGAGTTAAGCTTCCATTGAGAAGCTCTTTTGAATCCGATATCTCTATCATGGCAAACCGTTCTTGCTTTTTGCAATCCGGTTTGTTCGGGAATTTAGTTCTGGTTTGTTCCGGTTTGTTCCGGTTTTGTCGTTCGGAAAAGGTCGCAAGATTATGAAACTGTCTCGGTCGCTGCTTTGGCAACTCGATCGCCATACTTTGGCTATTTTGATTTTGATACACCAACCACCTGCTATGAATTTTGAAGAAGAGCAACTTATTGAAGTGGCGGAAGAACTAATTCGCTCTGTTAGAGATAACGGTCTCACAGATACCGAAGTAGAAATCCTGCGCGGCTCTTACCAAGGTAAGGGCTACTCAGAAATCAGTGAAAAGTTAGAATATCGCGGAGATGGTCTGAAAAAAGATATAGGTCCGAAACTTTGGAAGTTCCTTTCAGAGGCATTAAATGAGAAGATAAGTAAAAAACGCTTTAAAGAACCTTTAAGACGCTACTGGGAACAGTCGGTAAAAAACTCCCAGCCCCCCAAAGAGGAAAACGAGAAAAATATCGAACCGATATTGTTAAAACTGGAACGTTCGCTTCCCCCCGACAACCTCCCAACTCGCAATTATACCAATTTAATCGGCAGAGAAACAGAACTAACTCAACTGCGAGAACTGCTCTCCCCCAGCAACCGCAAAAGTCGCATCGTCGTCGGCGGCATCGGCGGCATCGGCAAAACATCGTTAGTATTAGAAGCGGCCTATAGCTGTCTGGAAGAAGACGAGGCATCCTCCCGACAGATAATAATCTTTACCACCGCCCAACAAACTCGCCTCACCGGTCGCGGCATCGAAAAATCTCTCCAGCGAGAAGCTACTCTGGAGGATATTTTTCGAGCGATCGCCCGCACTCTCGACTGTCGCGAACTCCTCGCCGACAGCCCCGACTTCCAGACTCGACTGCAAAATATCCTCGATAGTTTGCGACGGCAGCCGGTCGTGCTAATTTTGGATAACCTCGATACCCTCGAAGATATCGAAAACGTTCGCGGGTTTATCTACAACCTGCCCCACCAGGTAAAAGTTGTTATCACTTCTCGGGAAAAAGTGCAGTTGGAGGCCGCTACTCCCATCCGTCTCGAACCTCTGGGAGAAGCGGACGGTATCTCCCTGATACGGCATCTGGCGGAAAATTCAGTTTCCCTGACTGAGGAACAATGCCGCCAAGTCTGGGAAAAAACTAGCGGCATTCCAGCAGCGATGGTCTATATTATCGGTCAGCTAGCGGCAGACTATCCCTTGGAACCGGTGTTGGAGAGGTTGACTCGCGCCAGTGGGGATGTGGTTCGCTATTGTTTTGAAGGTTCCGTCGCTTTTTTGCAGGAGAGGGAACCTTCCAGCTATCGTTTGTTGATGGCATTGGCGCGGTTTCCCGGAGGCAGCGGCCCGGAGGCGATCGCTCTTGTCGCCGGCGTTGACTTCCAGACTGCCATCGATGGCGGTTTGGCAAAGTTGCGACAGCAGTATTTGGCAGTTGGGGAACCGTCGCGCTACCAGATGCTCTCTCTAACGAGGGAATACGCGATCGCCTATCTACAAAACCATCCAGAGTTAGAACGGGAAATTATAGAAAGTTGGCTAAATTGGAGTTTGAACTATTGCGAGAAACATGGCGGCAAAGACTGGCAGGAGTGGAACGAATACGACGAGTTGGAGCGAGAATGGGAGAATATAAAAGAGGCTTTATTTTATTGCATCGACAATAATAGATACGAAGATGTCTGCAAATTTTGGCATACTGTTAAATGCTACAACTACTCCCAGGGATATTATCGAGGCGATCGCTCGAACTATTGGAAAAATACCCGGCTGTTTTGGACGGAGTGGTTAATTGAAGCCGCCAAAGAGCGCGAAGATTGGTTTACTGCTGCGGAAATAATGGGCGATCGGGCTTGGACTTTTACTTTAATCAACCGACCGGAATCTTTAGCAAAAGCAGATTTGCTCTTTCAAGATGCGTGGAATATCTGTCAGCAACATGACTTAGATTTAAAGTTACATTTAGCAATTTATATCGGGGCTTTGCGCGTTTATCAAACTCGTTTCGAGGAGGCAACTTCTTGGTTAAACGAAGCGGAAGAGTTATGGGAAAAAGCAGATTTAGAAGCTGAGGAAAAGACTAAAAAGTTAATTCATATTTGCTACTATCGCGGGCATATTTGTTATAAAACCGATGTTGACGATTTAGGGAAAAAACTATTTGCAGAAGTGTTGAAATTAGCGAAAGAGATTAACTGGGAAAGAGCGGTTTATTTAGCAAAAGATTGGTTGGCAGATATTGACATCAAACAAGGCAATTTTGAAGAGGCAGAAAAGTTGTTATTAGAAGGATTGGAAGTAGCTAAAATTAACAAAGATAAATGTCGGGAAGCATTTTGTCAGCGTTCGCTAGCGCGGTTAGAAAAAGGAAGGGGAAACGTGGAGGCAGCGATAAGTTTTGCCAGAGAAGCGCGGGATAATTTTCGCAGTTTGGGAATGAGAAAAGAGGAGGGAGAAACGGAGGAATTGTTAGAAAAATTGTCATAAAAATTGTAGGTTGGGTGGAGCGCAGCGCAACCCAACAGCAACTACTTGGTAAGGTGCGCATTGCGCACCCTACTAGCTATTTCATTAGTTGGGTGGAGCGCAGCGCAACCCAACAGCAACTACTTCGTAAGGTGCGCATTGCGCACCCTACTAGCTAATTCATTAACACCCAGAAGCAGTTGAATTTCACCGATAAGTAGTAAATAACAAATCAGCCAGGTATCGCAGACAACCATCGTAATCTCTTTAATTTCCCCTCTTGCTCTAATTGTTCGTGGGTTTGGCGATCGGCGATGAAATCCTCTTCATCGTAATCTAAATAAACCCCTTTAGCTTTAAGAAATTTATCGGCTTCTAAGGGAGTAGAGAAACCTAATAATTCTCGCAATTTACCGCTACTAATAGAACCTTCGCGATAAGCTTCGATCGCAATTATTTCCATTAACTTACGTTCTAAATTTCCCCATTTTTCTTGCAGGGAAGAAGCCAGCTCGTCTGGCAGCGCAATTTGAATTTGCTGCATGAGTACCTCCTAAGGTTATGAACTCATCATACCATATCGCTGTCTGGAAAAAAACTTAAAGCGATCGCTAGATATTTCCGCTTTGTAAGGTGCGCATTGCGCACCCTACTTTTTATTGAAACATTTTTTGTAAGGTGCGCATTGCGCACCCTACTTTTTATTGAAACATTTTAACAACAGAAAATTTAAGGGTGGAGGGGGTAAAGCATTCGGAAAGATAGTTTAACGATTTTTCCAATAATTAATCTCCCGAATGCTTTACCCCTACAAAATTTTGCTCCTTCAGAAACCCGGTTTTCCACCACCCAGAAACCAGGTTTTTTCAAAAAACCTGGTTTCTAGATTCCTATACCCAGAAAATTAACTCTTTGGGAATCTCAACATCCACCCGAGGACGAATTTTTGCCGCCACATCTTCCTCTTTTAAGGGTTCGCAGTCGGCGGGCGTTTTGCTATTATCCGCCAACAGTTCCCCCGCAGCAATATCCATTCCTAAATATTCTTTAAATAACGCTTGAGTTTCGGCAAAAGCTACTTCTAAATTCTGGCGATCGCTCTCATCCCGCAAACCAAAATAAGGATAGTGGTGGACGAAGCGCCCGAATAACTCTTGACAATCTTCGGCATATTTGCTAGTATCCAAAACGTGATGGTGCCAAACTAAATCTATCTCTCGCGTTGGGACTATTTTTGCTTGGGGGAAGAGATAGATTAACAGTAAAAACGCCATGTATTTAGCAATAGCTATCCCCGCTTGCCGAGGAGTTAATCCTTCCCCTTCCGGGTGGGTGAGTTTAAAAGCGATCGGTCCCCAATCAAGAGATATTAGTTTTTTGATAAATTCCAATCCTTTCGCAGACATAAATCGAACTCCTTATACTCTAGAAAACACGGAAAGCATCCAACTTGTAATTTGCTTTCCATATTTCTAAGGTCGCCCATTTATCGAGAGCAAAAAGTACCATTTTTGGCTCACTTTTGGCACTACAAATTATTCCCTCGGTAGCCCAGAAACCAGGTTTTTTCAAAAAACCTGGTTTCTTAAGTCCCAAAAAACCGGGTTTCTAATACCACAGATGTACATCCCTTGACTTATCGACAAAACTGCTCCAAAATTGAACCTAACCTATAAAATGGACCTGAGAGAAGATGGCAATTACCCTCAAAGCCTCCAAAGAGGGGCTAGAAAAAGTGGACATCGCTAGAAAAAAGAAAGGATGGAGGGCAAATGCGGCAGCTTGGTATATGACCGCCAATACTACCGAAGCTACTTTAAAACGATTTCGGCGCGGAATGGCAATTCAACAAGATTCTTTTATCGCCTTGTGCGAGGCCGTGGGGGTAAACTGGGAAGAAGTCGCCGACGATCGCCCGTCGCCTAAAATAGGTTTTGAATTTAAGGCTACTCTTGAAGAAATAGACAGCCAATTACTCGACGAAATTCTTACTCTTTTACAGCAACGTTCCCAAGATGCAAATTTGAGAATCTGGACGGTTACTGAAGGTAGCGTTATCTTAATTTTGTCTGGTTCTCAAGCTGGAATTAAACGGCTAAATTCTCTTTATCAAACAGGAGAATTGAGGGAAATATTGGGTATTGCTATTGAGGATGTTTGGTTGGATTTACCAGCAGTTAATTTAACTGATTGGTTGGCAGATAATTTTACCGACGCGGTGGCAAATGGTTGGCTGACAGTAACGGAAATTCTGGGGGAAAGAAGGCTGGCTTTTAGAAATGCTGCGGTTAAAAGAGCTAAGGAATTTTTCTTAGGAAATAACGTTAAAGTTGCTTTAGTAATAGATTTGGTTCCAGAGAGCGATCGCTCTTTTAATCTCCTCGTCTATCTCTATAGTTTAGAACCCCAATATTTCCCAGAAAATCTTAAATTGTCTTTCTGGGAAGAGTCGGGAGAATTGTTAGGAGAAATTACCGCAACTGGCAACCAGGATTATATCGAACAAGAGTTAATTTTGGAAATAGGAGAAACGGTTCGAGTGGAAATTCGTTTGAATGATTCGTTCGTAGTAAGCACTTTAGTGCTTTGAAAAATCGCGCTCCGCGATTACTACAAACTATCGCGCTCCGCGATTACTACGAACTATCGCGCTCCGCGATTACTACAAACTTGGAGAAATTTTATGACTAAATTAGTTGTTTTTAATTTTGATAATGGGAATTTTAATGAAGGATTTCACGTCACTTTGACAGTGAAAGAAAGCGATAAAGAAATAGTAGAAACTAAAGGAAAATTTCCTAGCTATTCCCAGGATATATTTCAACTCTACGAACAGTGGCGATCGGCTTATCAAAATCTTAAAGAAACAAAACGTGCCAAACTGGGAACATCAAAAATAGGCGACACTCAAGATACTATCAAACATTGCCAGAAACAAGCAGAATATTTAAAATATGCCCTCAAAGATTGGTTAAAATCGGAACATCGGGAATTTCAAAATATCGTACAAAGCCTATCCCAAGCATTAGGCAACGAAAGGGGAGAAATTCGCGTTTTAATCAAGGCAGAAGACTCCCGACTTAAAAAGTTGCCCTGGCAAGAATGGGATTTATTTGCTGATATTTACACTCACGCCGAAATTGCCTTTAGCCCCGTCAATTTCCGCAGCATAACTCCCAGAGAAACTCCCAACCGAGAAGGAGTTAGAATTTTAGCAATCTTTGGCGACGACTCGGAGTTAAATTTACATCGCGACTTGGCAGAAATTAACAGTTTATCGGGAACTAATCCCGTATTTATCGAAATCTTAGAAAAACCGGAACCGGAAGAATTTTATCAACGACTCAGGGCAGAACCCGGTTGGGATATTCTCTTTTTTGCCGGTCACAGTTCCAGCGAAGATAACTTCCAAAACGGACTGCATATCTCTAAAAATAAGGTGTTAAAAATAGAGCAGTTTAAAAAAGCGCTTAATAAAGCAATTAGAGAGGGCTTGCAGTTGGTAATTTTAAACTCTTGCGACGGTTTGGGTTTGGCTGAAGAAATGGCGCTATTGAACTTACCGCAAATTATCGTCATGCGAGAGCAAATTCCCGATATTGCCGCCCAACGTTTTATTAAATCTTTTCTCAGCAATTTCGCTGGAGGTAAGTCTTTATATGCTGCGGTTTGGGAAGCTAAAGAAAGTTTGGAATGGTTGGAAAGTGAATGTCCTGGAATTACTTGGTTGCCCGTAATTTGTCAAAATCCCTCGGTTCCACCTATAGTTTGGTCTCAATTTTTACCCGAAATTGAGGAGGTAGTTTCGACAGAAGTTTTGTTTGACAATTACTTAAACAACACCATTCAACGTCTCAAAGAAAACGGCTGCGTCAACGTTGAAAAAGATGTCGAATTTTCTGGAGGAAACATTTTAGATTGCGTTGCAAAAATCGCTAACCTTTCCCTCCCTTTTGGCATTTTTGATATGAGAGGCGATGCTTTTTTCTGCTTCTCCAGTTTTGATTTTATTAATCTCGAATCTTTGAGAGAGTTTTCCTTGCTTTGTTTGGAATATGCCAAAACTCAAAGCACTTCTTCTGTCGTCGGACAAATTTTAGATGCCCGAGTGCCCGCGAAACTTTCTTTTGCAGTGGCGATGGTTTCTTCTTTAGATGAAACAACGAAGCAAATTGTAAAAACTTCAAATCCTATGGACTATAAAACCGATTTATTATGGTGTCACGCCCCGGTTATTTATGCTGCGGATGAAAATCAGCTTTGCTATTACGATAGTCCCCAGTTTTGGGATAAGTTTAAGGGCGAAGTAATTTGGGAAAAGTTGAGGATTATTATCCAACAGTTATTGACTCCTTAATTCCTAGGTGAGCTCCCTAGTTCAGAAACCCGTTTTTTCAAAAAACCGGGTTTATTCGGGCCCGTTTTTAGAAAAAATTTTTTTTTGCAAAACCCCTTGACAAAGGTTTTTTTAAAAGTTATAATTAAACTGTCCGGGGGAACTCG
>CAZSTZ010000168.1:0-6248 GCA_964609515.1 uncultured bacterium
CCCCACACTCCCCACACTCCCCACACTCCCCACACTCCCCACACTCCCCACACTCTGCCTTTTTCGTGCCGCCCCTAATTAACAATTAACAATTAATAATTGGGTTGTTGGGGTGCGATCGAGTAGGGTGCGCAACGCGCACCTTACAAAGAGTTACCTTGGGAGCATCTCATATTTGTAAAAATATCGAATATTCGGTTTTTTATCTACTTTTCCCTTCTTGCCTTTTCCCCAACTGTTGCCACACGAGCTCTTGCATGCATGCCTAAAAGCGTTTAATTTTTGGGTTTTCTTCTTGCATTGAGATGCTCCCGTTACCTTTACAGCTCTGGTAGTAGTTTACCTTTTGCATGCATGCCACATGAGCTCTTGCCTTCTTTCCGTAAGCTTTGACTGAGGTTATGAGTTCTACTACTTTCATGGTACTGCCAGTAATAATCGGAACGTTTTTTTCGTCGAGATGAATGTATTTATATTCGGTTTTGATGGCTGTCATAATTTGGCTTTTAGGTAGGGAGCGATCGCTCTTTTTACAATTATTTATGCTAATATAGCAATCCTAAACGGGTTGTCATAAATTAAAAACTAGAAAAAACCTCCGAAACTCTTGCCCATTACCCATTACCTATTACCCATTACCAAAAAGCATTGGCATTTTGGACACGACTTAAATAGGATTGCTATATAGGATTGCGGGAGCATCTCATATTTCCAAAAATACTTTTTTTCTGCTAAGAGTTCCCTCTTTTCCCGTTCCCTCTTTTCCCGTTCCCTCTTTTCCCGTTCCCCGTTCCCCGTTCCCCGTTCCCTAAAAGCGTTCAAATTTTGGGTTTATTCTTGCATTGAGATGCTCCCAGGATTGCTATTGTTAATTATAGCAATCCGGGCATGGGTTGTGGAAAATATTTTAAGAGAAAAGCTCTCTGAAACTCTTGCCAATTCCCAATTCCCCATTGCCAAATATTCGATTAATACTTGTCCGGTTTTATCCACTGTAAAAACGCCGGAATTAAAGTTAGTTATCGAAGAAGTTGGGTTCGACGGAGGTTCGCACAACTTACAATATTGATTGACTGGTACTTTATTTTTGCGCAAGTCTATTACCCATTACCGAAAATTACTATGACCGACAACTCAAATTTCAGCAACGAATTAGAATGGACGCCGGAAGCCAAGGCCAAACTGAAAAATATTCCCTATTTCGTTCGCACTCAGGCCAGACAGCGGATCGAACAACTGACCCGGGAAGCAGAATTAGAAACGGTGACGCCAGAAATCGTAGAACAGGCCCGGATAGAATTTGGCCAATAACCCCCCCGCAGAGAGAAATTGAGATACTGGCCTAAAGCAAACCCCAGCTTTGCCCCTTCAAAAATGTCCCCTTTACCCTTAAACTGGAGTTTGGCATTTTTGAAGACTTTAGAGATTTAATTAAGCAAAAGTGAGGAAAATCGTAATAGCTGGTAACTGGAAAATGTACAAAACCCAAGCAGAAGCAAAAGACTTTCTCGAAGGGTTTATGTCATTGGTACAACAAACCCCCCCAGAGAGGGAAGTCATTCTCTGCACTCCCTTCACCGATTTAGATGCGATGTCCAAAAATTTGCATGGAAGTAGGGTAAGGCTCGGGGCCCAAAACGTCCACTGGGAGGAGTCGGGTGCTTATACCGGGGAAATTTCTGGCCTGATGTTGAAAGAAATCGGGGTTAGCTATGTCATCGTTGGCCATAGCGAGCGCCGGGAATATTTCGGCGAAACTGACGAAACTGTTAATTTGCGCCTGAAAGCGGCTCAAAGTTACGGTTTGACTCCGATCCTCTGCGTGGGGGAAACCAAACAACAACGGGATGCTGGAGACACTGAGTCTCACATCTTCTCCCAGTTGGAGAAAGATTTGGTGGATATCGACCAACAGAATTTGATAATTGCTTACGAGCCGATCTGGGCGATCGGCACTGGGGATACCTGCGAGGCGGGGGAAGCTAACCGAGTTATTGGTTTAATTCGCAGCAAGCTTACTAATGCCGATGTGCCCATTCAGTATGGTGGCTCTGTGAAGCCGGATAATGTTGATGAAATTATGGCTCAACCAGAAATTGATGGGGCTTTGGTTGGGGGCGCGAGTCTCCAACCGGATAGTTTTGCCCGCATTGTTAATTATAAGTAGGTAATAGGTAATAGGTAATAGGTAATAGGAAGATTACCCATTACCCATTACCCATTACCCATTACTCATTGCCCATTACCTAAAATATTAAGATGCATCTTAATTTTGATTGGGGAAAACGAACTTATTTAATGGGCATTCTGAATGCCACTCCCGACAGTTTTAGCGACGGTGGGGATTTTAATAGTTTGGAAACTTCTTTAATGCAAGCCGAAAAAATGATGGCTGCGGGGGCGGATATTATTGACATCGGCGGTCAATCTACTAGACCTGGTGCTGATGTTATTTCTTTGGCAGAAGAGTTAAATCGAGTAGTACCAATAATCGAGGTTTTAAGTAAAAAAATAAAGGAAGGAAACAGGAATAAAATAAAAGAAGGAAACAGGCAAGATGCCTGTTCTACGGTGGCAATTTCTGTGGATACGACTCGGGCGGCAGTGGCGAGGGCGGCTGTTGGGGCGGGGGCGGATATTGTTAACGATATTTCTGGGGGAACTTTTGAGGCAGAAATGCTGCCAGTTGTAGCTTCTTTGAAGGTTCCAATTGTTTTAATGCATCTTAAAGGAACGCCGAAAACTATGCAGCAATTGACTGATTATGAGGATTTAATCGGGGAGATTTATGGGTTTTTAGAAGGTCGCATTGAGGCGGCGATCGCTGCGGGAATTGAGAGGTCAAAAATTATTGTTGACCCCGGTATTGGCTTTGCTAAAACTTACGCTCAAAATTTAGAAATACTGCGCCATTTAGAACGGTTTAAGGGTTTAAATTGTCCGATTTTAATTGGGGTTTCTCGGAAGAGTTTTATCGGTAAGATTTTAAATAAGTCGGAACCTAAAGAACGGGTTTGGGGTACTGCTGCTGCTTGCGCGGCAGCGATCGCCGGTTCGGCAGATATCGTTCGGGTTCACGACGTTCCAGAAATGTTCGATGTTTGTCGGGTTGCCGATGCTATTTTTAGGTAGTTAGGGTTTGCCGAACTCACCAAAAAGCTGACGATTTTGGTAATAGGTAATAGCTAATAGGTAATAGGTAATAGGTAATAGGTAATAGGTAATAGGTAATAGGCAATAGGTAATAGGTAAATGGCCCATTACCCATTACCCATTACCCATTACCGACCTTACAACAATGGTTTTTTACCATTTCCTTGACCTTCTGGTTCGTTGTTATCGTCCTTGGGAAAATCTGCTCTTTTTCCTAATAACCTGCGAACGGAGTCTGACATAAAAGAGGGGTCAACAAACAAGATTTTTGAGTTGGAACTTTCTCCTAATTTTTGATTGGATTCGACGAACTTAGTGGCGACGAGATATTGTAAAAAATCAGGACTTTGGGCGTTAAGACCTAAACTTTTAGAGAGCAATTCTATTGTTTTAGATTCGGCTTCAGCTTCGGCGATCGCCCTAAATTTATCGGCTTCGGCACGAGCTATCGCTGCTACTTTATCGGCCTCGGCAATGGCAATTCTCGCCTCTTTTTCGCTAATAGCAGCCCATTCGTTCTCCATAGCTCTTTGTATTCTCTCGGGAAAGGTAATATTTTGAACCTCAACCCTAATAACTTTGACTCCCCAATTAGAAGTAGCCTCATCCAGGTTTTTAAGTAAGTTCTTGTCAAGCTCTTTTTTAGAAGATGAAATATCTTTAGCTTTGAGAAGACTAATTTCAGAACGCATGGTGGTTAGAACTATGCTAACGAAGGCTTCCTCAATATTCTCGATTGCATAATAAGCTTTTTTGATGTTTTCGTCTTCGTCTTCGCCTTCGTTTTTGTCTTCGTCTTTGTCTTTGTCTTTGTCTTTGTCTTTGCCTTTGCCTTTGTTTTTGTCTTTGTCTTTGTCTTTGTCTTTGTCTTTGTCTTTGCCTTTTATCTTCCAATAAACTACGGCATCTACCAGCAGTGTCAGACCATCTTGAGTAATCATTTCCTGGGGCTTGATATCTAAAAATCGCTCCCGGAGGGTATCCACATAGACGACTTTTTCGACTAAAGGTATTACAAAGCGAACTCCTGGTTTGAGAATGCGCTTAAAAGTTCCTAACCGTTCGACTATAGCGCGATCGTTTT
This sequence comes from uncultured bacterium, assembly GCA_964609515.1. Taxonomy (GTDB): domain Bacteria; phylum Cyanobacteriota; class Cyanobacteriia; order Cyanobacteriales; family Microcoleaceae; genus CALKCV01. The sequence goes on from CAZSTZ010000168.1 coordinate 4,238, forward strand.
CGCTAATGACCATGACAGAGGTATTAAAGACATAAACGACAAGGCCAATAAGTGCAACTATTAAGAGATAACCCATAATTAAATATTGAAAATAGGGAATGGGGAATGGGGAATGGGGAATAGGGAATGGGGAATGGGGAATGAGTAATGGATTTGCCGAACAATTAGTGTTTTAATAATAATTTACTGCAATGCTGCAAATCTATCCTATTACCCATTACCTATTACCTATTCCCAATTTAGCTTAACACGGCTTTTTGAGAAAGGAAGGAAGTCGAAACAAAAATTAACCTGTTTAGAACTGTATTTCCTACTCTTGCCTCTTGCCTTTTGCCTCTTGCCTTCCCTCACTGACAACTCCAGAGTGACCGTTAATGTCTTCTAGGGGCTCGAAGCGGCCTCCGAGATATTTGGCGAGAAATTCTTCGGCGATCGCGTAAAAATGGAGTCGGTTTTCGGGACGGGCAAAACCGTGGCCTTCGTCGGTATAGACTACATATTCTACCGGTTTGCCTGCATCTCGCATGGCTTTAACTATTTGTTCGCTTTCGGCTTCTTTTACTCGGGGGTCGTTGGCTCCTTGACCTATAAGTAGGGGTTTTTCTATCTTATCGACAAAAAATAGGGGCGATCGCGATTTGAGAAATTCTTCTTCGGTTTCCAAGTTCCCCACCCGATGATAAAACTGTTTCTTTAGCGGTTCCCAGTAGGGAGGTATAGTTTGCATCAGCGTTACTAAACTGCTGGGTCCGACAATATCTACACCTGCGGCGAAGACTTCGGGGGTGAAGGTCAAGCCTACCAGGGTAGCATAACCGCCGTAGGAACCGCCCATTATTGCTATTTTATCTTTAGGAGCGATATTTTGTTCTACTAACCAGTTAACGGCATCTAGCAAATCGTCGTGCATTTTGCCCGCCCACTCGCGGTTGCCGGCGTTTAAAAAGTCTTTGCCGTAACCGCTGGAACCTCGGTAGTTAACTTGCAAGACGGCATAACCTCGGTTTGCCAACCATTGGGCTTGCGGGTTGTAGCCCCAGGTATCTCGGACCCAGGGGCCGCCGTGGACCAAGAGGACTGCGGGAACGGGGGTGGGGACGTTAAGGGGTTTGGTGAGATAGCCGTGGATAGCGAGACCGTCCCGGGCGGTGTAGGATATCGGTTCCATCGCAGCGAGTGGGGCTTCTTCGAGGGCGGGTTTGTTGACGAACAGGAAGGTTACGGTTTTGGTGGGGCGATGGTAGGCGTAATAGTAGGCGGGGCCGTCGTCGGTGAAGTAGACTGCTAGCCAGTTGCTATCGTCTAGGGTGCGATCGGAAATCCTGAACTCTCCAGGGCGGACTTGCTTGAGAAATTCAAAGTCGGCGGCGATCGCCGGTTCGAGAATTTGCCATTGGAGTTTTTCTTTGTAGAAACCTACGGCTTCGATCGCCTTAGTGGTAGGATGGACGAGCAGGCCGCTGACGTCGTATTGGGGGTCGGCGGCGATGCTGGTTTCTTCGCGAGTTGCCAGGTTGAGGGCGAGCAACTGAAGGGCGTTGACTTCGTGGTTGCCGTAAATATAGAGGGTTTGGTTGTCGGTGGAGAAAAAGGCCGGCCCGCCGTTTTCGTCCGGTCCCCAGTGGCGGAGGGTTTCCCAGGGTTGTTCTGGGGTTTCTCGGTAAACTAGGTCGGAACCGCCGTCGGGGGTTTTGGCGATCGCCGCCCGTATTTGCATTTGGCTGTCTGCGGTCCAACCGACTATGTTACCGGGGTTCTGGGTGTCGAACTCGACTGCGCCGGTGTCGAGGTTGATGCGGTAAACGTCGAAGGTTTGGGGGCTTTTGAGGTTGAGACCTACTAGGAGGCGATCGGGAAAGTTATGGTCTAGTTCTACTAATTGCGCTTTTACTCCTTGGAAGGGGGTAAGGTCGCGAACTATATTCGATTGAACGTTGACTTGGTAGAGGTGGAAGTTTTCGTCGCCGTCGGCGTCTTGGAGGTAGATTAATTGTTCCGGGTTGTAGGTCCA
>CAZSTZ010000168.1:6348-15226 GCA_964609515.1 uncultured bacterium
TATTGTGGCACGATGGCGATCGGTTGTCAAGGGGCGGATAATAATTTGCTTGCTTGGGTGCGGGGATTTGAAGAAATTCGGTTCGTAAAAGCGATCGCCCGCCGATAACGTTATAAAATCGCTCTTTATTGCGCTTCTCACACAAAATGTTAATTATCAATTACTCTTGGACCCCGCTGTAATAACTGGCAACTATCGCTACCATCAACCACCACAGAGTATTGATTTGTGGGCGATACCATACTGTGTCAACTAAACCGTGAGCCATCATGCCAATTATAGCGGCGATCGCCCCAATTAACCAATACCCCCGAACGTTACCGCTATCGCGCAACCGTCGCAGTTGCAACCATCCTTGAGTTAAGGTGGTTAACAACAACCAAGCAAAGGTCGTCAAACCGATTAAACCGGTTTCTACAGCTATCTCCAGGGGAACCGAATAGGCGCTTAGGGCGCTGTAGCGAGGTCGCTGGTATAGCGGATATATTTTGTTAAAGACATCGTTACCGGGGCCGATACCGATAACGGGGCGATCGCGCACCATCTCCAAGGCAGACATCCAAACGTTCATCCGATAGTTATTGCTGCTGTCGGCGCGAACTCGAGTAATGCTAACGACGCGATCGCGCAACGGTTCCACCGCCGCTACTGCCAAAACCAACAACCCGGCCACGGTTCCCAAAGCTATTGGCAGGGACCATTTGCGCCAAAAGGGAGGCAGATAATTTTTCCGCCAATACCACATTAAGATTAAAAAAGCAAATCCCATGACCACAAACCCGATCCAAGCGCCGCGACTGCCCGTATAGCGCAGGCAAGCACAGTTTACGATTAAAATAGTAGCGGCGAGAGACTTTTGGGCAAGACTGCGCCAGACAAAAATCGCTACCACACTCAAGGCAATGGCGGGCAACAAATAAGCGCCCAACAAATTAGGATTGCCCAGATAGCTATAGGCCCTGGTTGCATTTGCTTGTTGCGAGCTCGGATCGTTCCAAGTTGCCAGGGGCGGTACTTTATCGATCCACTGGCGGATGCCGTAAGCGCCGACGGGTAAAGAAACGAGCAAATAGACGCCGATTAACCAGGAACGGAATTTAGGCGATCGCAACACTCGCGCTATCAAAGCGAAGAGCAATAAATAAAGGGTCAGTATCACCCAACCGTTAAAAGCTGCCTTTTTCTCTGGCGATAGGGCAGTTGCTACGGTGGCAATACCCCAATAAAGCAGTACCAGCAGGTGAATGGGGGTAAAACTTTGTCGGGCATCGTCGCAAACGCTCAACAACAGCCAAAAGCCAGCGCAGGCTATTAATAATACTCCTATTAAGCTGGTGGTAGTAAAGGGTGCAAAAGAAAAGACTATAGCTAGTAAGACAAAACCAAGGGGCTCTGCTTGCTGCATTAACCAGCTACCTTGCCGCCACTGAGCTAGGAGTCCTATCCAACTGGATAGATAGCTGGCCCGACGCCATCGTTCGAGATGTAAATTTGTGAGAGTTAGTTGTTGTAAAAACATTTGGATTGGGGAATGGAGAATTAGCCATTATTAACGGGAAAGGACAGAAGATATCGGTATCCTAAATCTGGGGAACCTTGAATCCAGAGAGTACCGCTTTGTAATTCTAACAACTGACAGGCCAGTAATAACCTGAGCAAATCGGAGGATTTGTTGTCTGCAGGTTGGGTTGATTCTATGGACTCGTTTTGAGAAATCAAAGTAGCTAACTCCGAAACTGTCAGTTGAATTCGATTTAATCCGGGGGTAGTGCTGCCGAAGCTGTCTGCTAACTTTGAGGTATAGAGTTGAGAATGAGGCAGGCTTTCTCCTAAAATGGGATGAGACATCCACAGCCCCAGATCGAGTTGTTCTGATTTCCGAGACAAATGAAACTTAATGGTAGTGTCTGCATCGGCGGTATAAATCACGCTCTGAAGTAGATTTTGCAGCATTTGTTGGAAAACTGTTTTATCCAGTAACAGCAGCCGCGAGCCCGAGCTTTCTGGGTTGGCGGTGTCTTTGATTCCGCTGGAGAGGGTAATTTTTAGCTGCTGTCGAGAGGCTTCCGGTTCCAGAGAGGCGATCGCTTGCTGGCACAGATTTTCCACGTCTGCTGCTTTGCGATCCAGGGCGAGGTCGCTTTGGGTTAATTTTACTAAAGCGGCAATTTCTTCTACGAGCGATCGCAAATATCGGCTTCTTTCGCTGAGAATATTGACATATTCCTTTTGTTTGGGGGTTAAAGGACCGTAAATTTCCTGACTCAAAACGCTCGTCATTCCCAGAATAGAGGTCAAGGGAGTTAGCACTTCTTGACTGAGTTGATTCAGTAATTTAAGCGAAATGGAGTTAGTCGAAGGAGTTATTGGTTGGTTAGTCATGCTTAACGACGGTTAACGGTTAACGGTTAATGTTTGATAGTTCCTTCCAGAGCGACTTGGAGGTCGCGAGTTAGCTCTGACACTGCCGATCGCCTGCTAGCCCGATAAGCATCGAGGCGATCGCTAACGCAAATCGGCTCTACCACGGTCATTTGCACCCGTTGTTTGCCCAAGCGAGGGCGTTTTAAGGGATTACCTCCCTTAATCTTGCGCGTCACATCCCATAATAGCAAAGTCGTGTCGGCAAATCGCTCTGCAGTCGGTTTTTCTTTAACGTAAGAACCGGTCATGGCGACAAAGCTCTCTACCAGTCTCATGTGCCACATCCGGAGGCTCGCCTCCTCGGCAACTCGATCTGCCAGTCCTTTTTCTACTGGAGAGATGACGGCGACGTTTTCGATATCTTCTCTATAGATGTAATCCCAGCCGGCTTGTTCTAAGCGGCGACAGCGGTCTATTAAATTACCTTTGGGTTTGAGGTCGAAATATTCCTCCGCTACCCCCAAAGCAACGTTAAATAAAGCATTCATCCGAAAGGCTATAACTTGGTGAGGAGCTGCACTCTCGCCGCTTGGCTGCGTTTCTGGGAAACTCTGATGGTAGAACCTGCGGTAAAAGTTCTCCATCGTTGCCAGCAAGTGACCTCCCAACCTCAGCAGGCGATCGTAGAGTGCCGAGGGTTGCAGGCGATCGCCACTGGCAGGGTTGGCGGGGCGATCGCTTGTCAAACCGCTATCTATTTCTAACTGGGTTAACAGCTTTTCTATATTTTCCCAAGGTTCTTCTATATAAGAATATTGAATCCCCACCGGCACGATAAAAGCTTTTTCCGAGCGTTCTGCCTTGGCGAGATCCTCCGCACACCAGAATGCCAGTTGAGCGATACCCGGTTCTAAGGGGCTTAAGCGTTCGTTATGACCGTTGGTGGCTCCTTCTGGGGAGGCGGCGAGGGGAAATTTGCCGTTGAGAAGTAAATCTCTGGCGGATCGCAGCCCCACTCGGTCCAGTCGACCCCTAATTATCGGAGTTCCGCCCAATTGAGAATATAACCAACCTACCGCCGAACCGGCCCAGAGAGGAATGCCGCGATCGTAGATAAAGTGGGAATGTACCGGAGATTTGAGACTGATGCCCTGCTTTTCGGCGGCAGCGGGCAGCAGTTTCCACACCATCTGCCCCATGCATAAAGGATCGTCAACGCTGGGATGGCGGAATGCCATTAAAAATCGAGCTTTGCCCCGGTCAAACTGTTGGTAGAGGTTAGCGAGGGTTTCGAGGTTTTCCGCTTCAACATTACTAATAGATGTCTGAAACTTGAGCCACCAAGGCAGCAAGAGTTTGGCACCCTGGAGGACTAACGGGTTAAAGTTGGGTGGAATAAATTCTAAGGCCGAGCTAGCCCGAGTATTTAAGTTGGACATGGGATTAGAAGGTGGTATTTTGGTTTGTTGAGAATTATAGAGCATTGGCGGTTTTTCGTAAAGGCGATCGCCCCTACCTTCTAGAATCTAAGTAAGATTACGCGATCGACCGCCCATAAGTTCCGATCCCAAAGCGATCCCAAACTGCCCTTGTCGGTAGCCGATAAATTAGCCATGCTGGAATTGTGGTTAATAAAAGGAAAAATTTTAAATGTCCGATAATTTGTCACTTTTACAACAAACTCGCCAACAGTTAAATAGCGCCTTACAAGCAGAGCAAAATTCCAGCAATATTAATGTTTCGGAACCCATATTTGGCTCCGCAGAAAACGATTTTCTTTTTCCTTCCGAAGATGCCCCAACAACTATTTATGGAAATGCTGGAGAAGACGTTATCGAAGGAAGTAGTTTTAACGACGTTCTCCACGGCGGCCAGGGAGGAGATGTTGTTAGCGGCAAAGACGGCGACGATTTATTATTTGGCAATAATAATACTGGCACTAACGACAGCGATAATAACGTTGATTTTCTCTTAGGAGGATTTGGAAACGACACCATTAAGGGAGGCAAAGGCATCGATAAATTATTTGGCGATGAAGGTAACGATTTTTTGTTTGGAGAAAGAGATGGGGATATGTTATTTGGCGGTTTGGGAGATGATTTCCTCGATGGGGGCGAAGGTATTGACGTTATCAACGGGGATTTAGGAAAAGATACTTTATTATTAAGAAATGAAGGAGGCAGTTTCGATCTAATTCTTGGTTTTGAAGACGGCGAAGACGTAATTGCCTTACCTGGGGATATCAATTTGGCAAGTTTAGTAATTACTGAAGCGGGAGAAGAAGCCCCAACCCTTGCCGAACAATATTTGCTGAGAAATGGTGGAGTAGTCGTTTTTCCCAATCTAAATGGCAGCTTAAATTACGAGCAAGTTTCGGCCAATGACTTATTAATTAAAAACCCAGATAACAACCAAATATTCGCCATAGTTCGTCAAAGTCCTTTCGCTCCCCCCATAGAACTTACAGAAGAAGATTTCGTTTCTATTTAATTAGTATTTAGTCGAACCCTCAGAAACCCGGTTTTTCCAAAAAACCGGGTTTCTTAAATTGGCCCCAGAAACCAGGTTTTTCCAAAAAACCGGGTTTCTTATCAAACAGAATCAATCCAATCGAGATTAAAAATTAACCTGTAAATAGGATTATAAACTTGCAATCTATCTCCAGTTTTCTTAACAATACCGCTCAATCTTAATTCTAATTCTTCCGGGGAATTTTTCGCTAACTTCTCTCCTCTTTGCCAAATATCCTGGTAAACTCTCAAGAGTTTTTCCCTAGAAGCATTACCGAAAAGTAAGCGATTTCTAATCGTCTTCAAATGTTCCGGTTCGTCCTGTAATTCCCAATTATTAATTAAACAGTCAAAAACCAACTTTTTTACTTCGATAGTTTCCCTACCTGGGGCAATAAACTTTTCCGAACGAGAAACAATTTGACAAAGCTTTTGAGTTAAAAAAGGCTGACCTCCAGTCCAACTTAAAATAGATTTTAAAACTGCTTCTGGATTGCTAGCTTTATCGATTAATCCCGGTTTTAAACTGGCAGCTCGATGAAATTGAAAACCGGGTAACTCAATAGGACGACCAAAATTAAAAAGTTTTCGATTGGATTTATTAATTAAAGCTTGGGGAGTTGTAACTCCTAAGAAAACAAAAGTTAGGCGCTGGTATTTGGGATTAATGGGGCGTTTTTCGTAACAGCTACTAATGCAACCTAAAAAATTATTTATGGGAAACTTCAAACCCAGAATGCTATCGATTTCATCAAAAAAAATAACAATATTTTGAGGCACGTTAACCAACAATACTTCTTCAATAAAAGCGCTCAAACGTTCTGCGGGAGACAGTAAAGAATGTTGGAACCACCAAGCATCTAAATTAAAATTTTCTTGGAGTTGAAAATTGCTCTCTAATTCGTAAAGCAAACTAGCATACCAGGCATCAATTGTAATTCCAGAACCTCCTATGCCAGATAAATCGATAGTCGCGCAGGCAAAACCTTCTGCTTCTAGCTTCTTTTTGGTTCTAATTTTTAAAGAAGATTTGCCAGACTGTCGGGGATTTAAAACATAACAAAACTCTAAGTTTTTTAAGGCTGTTTCTAATTGTAAATCTGCCTCTCTAACTACATAACTAGGTGCGTCGCTTCGCAAACTACCACCTACTTGATATTCATAAGTTTGGTTTTTTACAGCGCTCATAATTGCCTCAAAAATTAATAGCAAAAAGTTGTTTTATCTCAAATACTATTATTAGGTACAACGACGCGGGCAGTATTTCGGGATAATTTTAATAAGTCCTCGCCCAACTTTAATTACCCATTACCAATTACCCATTACCCAATCAAACGTTCTACCAAATATTGACGGTACAAACTACAGCGAGGTTTCACTTTATTACCATCTAAATTGACCAAACCCATGCTATTTAATTTAAAGGCCAGCAACCCTTCTAATTGTACTGGTTCCCTAGAATTAACTATCTTTTTCATGGCCTCGGCTAGTTCTGGATGTTGCTGTAAATTCCACAGATGTCGCCGCAAATGGTCTCCGTAAAGTCCGCTTTCTGAAACGGCAGTTTCTAAGACGCTATCTAGGGTTAAATCTTGATATTTAATCTGATATAAAGCTACCCGAACTAAAAATGGATGGCCGCCGACAATTGCGATTAATTTTTCGACTTCGACATCGGTCCAATTAAGTTCGTGTCCCTTTGCTAAAGAGAGAATTTGTTCTGGGGTAAATTCGGGCAAATAAATGGGCAATCCTACGTTAAAAGGAGATTGATTGACGTTCATTGGTAGATAAACTTCGGTGGAATGTACTACGACTAAGCGCAGTTTTTTCCAAATATCTTTTTCTTTAGATGCTTCATGCCAGACGCGCAATAAGGAAAAAAAATCTTCGGCTATTTCTGGATGTTCGAAGACGCGATCGACTTCATCGAGCCCTAAGACTAAAGCAGTGTTTATTTCTGGCAATAAATATTTCTCAAAATAAGCTTTACAGTTAACGTTACTGCCCAAGATTTCCTTCCAATAAATAGAGAGGCGATCGCTCAAACCTAACTCTTCTGCTACCATGGCGCTAAACCATTTGAGAAATCGATTGACATCGCTAAATACTTGACGATTTGCTAATTGGAAGCTTAAAGATACGGTGTGATAACCTAATTCTCTGCCTCGATAAAGAATCCTTGCCAGTAGGGAAGTTTTTCCCATTTGTCGCGCCGCTTTAATCCTAATTAATGCTCCCGGTTTGCTCAGAGTTGCATAACAATTTTCTTCTATGGGAGGGCGTTCGACATAAAATTTTGATGCTAATTTAACTTGACCTCCTGGTAATTCCGGTTCTGCCGATGGGGTTGGTTTTTCGTCAAAATTTGGCGCGATTATTCTAGTATTGTTTGACTTGCTTTCTTGTGCTTGTTTTTCCCAACCTTGGCTGCTACCTGCAGCGACAATTTTTAAGATTTCTTCGAGAATAATCGGGGTATCTGCGGCATCGTTCCACTCTCGCTGTTGAATTTTATCTAAATAACTTCGCAGTTCGTAATTTAAAGGAGAATTGATGGGGAAGTTAACGCGAATTGGTAAGATTACTGGCTTATTGTCGGGGCGATCGCTCCGTAAATTCTTAGCTAGTTTTACTTCCTCCGCTACCATCTCGCTGACAGCGGAATGGAGAGATAAAAGCAATAAAAAATAATCGCATTGTTCTAGTTCTCTCCCTAAAATCTGGGACCATTCTTCTCCAAGTTCAATACTTTCTCTTGCCATAAAAACTTCGTGACCTGCTGTTTTTAAGGATTGATAAAATTGTAGAGTTATACTGAGGTCTGGTTCGGAGTTGCGGTAGCTAATAAAAATTCTCGCGCTTCGTTTTTTAATGGCAGATGTTTCCGATTTTTTCTCAGTAACTTTGCCGTTTATTTTTTCGACTACTTCTTTCCATTCCAAGCCCAAAACCTGACAATAAGCTTGAAATGCTTCGGCGTTGATGGCTGATTTTCCTGCTAAAAAACGCTTCCAAGTTCCGGTGGAGATTCCTGCTGCGAAAATACCTTGCTCTTGTAAGGATTTATCTATAATTTTAGTGGCTTCTTCTAGCCAGCGATAGTCGCTAATAGCCCACCCTTTTTCGACTCTGGATTGTTTGATTTTTGCGAGCCCTTTTTTGGATGCTTTAAATGTTACCATAAATTCCCCCTAAATCGATTTATTAGAGATTATAACATTAGCGATATCAGGGCTGATGCGGGACTGGCTAGGAAAAAATACCGGGTTTCACCAGATACCAAAAAGCTTGGTTTCTGACAATACTTGACCGCTTCTCTAAAACGCGGCATCACTTCCATTGTATTATGACGAGCGACATATAGCATTTCCCGTATTGGTGAGGTACAAAAATTTGGGCTTGTGGGAATTGGGAATTGGGAATTGGGAATTGGGAATTGAAAAAAATATTTAACTTACTCGGTATTTTTTTCCTCAAAAACAATCTACCCATTCCCTATTTCCCATTCCCGAACAGAAAAAATGTACCTCATAAGTATGGTAATTGCTATATTAACTATTTGAGCGAGGAGAGCGATCGTCGGGGATAACAAAATCAGCCCGAAAGTTATAAATTACTCCCTCAATAGGTTGAGACTCGGACTCGCTTTTATAAGGTACGCCAGCACTATCGAGAGCATTCGCAACTAAACTTTTGAGAAAAACTCGCCCCACTAAATCTCGCACTATTCCCTCTAAAGTGGGTTCGACGCTTTGTAATATTTGCGAGCGATCGACGGTTTTACTGGCAACTTTTTCGTGCAAAATTTGGGCTAGTTTTTGAGAGGCAGACTTTGAAATTGTTCGATCGGAAACGTTTCCTATTTGCTTTTTTAATGCGGCTTTACTGGAGGCATTTATTAAGCGCTGAAATATGGGCAGCATATAGGGATGAGATGGGAGCATCTCATATTTGTAAAAACATCGAATATTCGGTTTTTTATCTAATGCATCCCTTTTCCC
>CAZSTZ010000169.1:0-3855 GCA_964609515.1 uncultured bacterium
TTTAGTCCGACCATCTTCAAACCTGCTCTTGGGAACGTGGATAGCTACAAAACCTAACTCCGCTTGAGCTTGAATTACCGCTTGAGTGACAGTTTGAGAGATTTGTTGTTGAATCTGCTCTTCCAAGCGAGTCAAAGCTGCCTCGCTAATTTGTCCCGGCGTCAGCCCCAAAGAAGAAGGGAGACTGTTAACCTGGCCCATGGTTTCTTGGCGAACTGCGGCGGCCAGTGCATCCGATAATTCTAAAGAGTTCATCATGTCCTCGCTCCTTTTTAGTTAGAAGATGGCCTTGTTAGGACCAACGGTGTTAACTGCTTAATTTGTAAGCATACTTAATTATGTACAACTTAACTTATTATTGTCAAGGGGTTTGTCACATAACTTAACTTAAACCCCAAAACAGAAGAGGTTATGTTAGACTGAAACTAAGGTATAGCGAAGGTTTGAGATGAATTTAGAAGAAGCCTTAACAACAGTAAAAAAAGCAGTATTGGCCCACAGTCAAAGGCCCTTAACCGAAGCCGAAGAGGCCGTCCTCCTGGGGGCCTGGGAAGGCAAAACCTACGACCAGATGGCGGAAAGCTCGGATTATGCCGTCAATTACTTAAAAAATGACATCGGGCCTAACTTTTGGAAACTCTTATCTGGAGTAGTAGGGGAAAGAGTGACCAAATCCAACGTTAGGGCCGTATTGGAACGCAACCAGCACAAATTCGGCCCCCTCCCCCAACCCTCGGAAACTCTGCCAACTCCCGCAACTCCGCCAACTCCAGCAGTAAAGGCAGTTCCCAGGGTGGCCTCCACCGTCCCTGGGAAATACCGCGAAAACAAACCGGGCCGCCACCGAGACTGGGGACGGGCCCCCGACGTCTCGGTTTTCTACGATCGCTCCTCAGAATTGGCCCTCCTCAAGCAGTGGTTAGTTAAGGATCGCTGTCGGTGGGTAGGCATAATCGGCATGGCAGGCATTGGCAAAACGGTTTTATCTGTTAAGTTGGCCAGGGATATCGTCGAAGAGTTCGATTATGTTATGTGGCGATCGCTTGCCAACGCCCCCCAACTTAACAAGTTATTAGAAGACCTCCTTAACTCTCCCCCCGAGGCCAAGCAAGGGGCCCCAGCAGCAGAACCAAAAATCTCCGACTTAATAGATCTGTTTCGCCAGCGTCGCTGTCTGGTAGTCCTCGACGACGGCCAAGGAATCTTAGAAAGCGAGACCTTAGCGGGAGGCTATCTGAAGGGATACGAACGTTACGGCGAACTCTTCCGACGTATCGGCGAAGAGTCCCACCAAAGCTGTCTGCTTTTCAGCAGTCGAGAAAAACCTCGGGAACTGGCTTTTTTAGAAGGAGAAACTTTGCCGGTTAGAAGTTTTAAATTAGAAGGTTTGCGCGATGGGGCAAAAGAGATTCTCAAAGCCAAAGGTTTATCGGGAGACACAACCTGGACTCCTTTAATTCAACTCTATCGAGGCAACCCTTTAGCGTTAAAAATGGTAGCGGGAACTATTAAAGAATTATTCGGAGGAAACGTGGCAGATTTTCTCAAATTTCAAACTTTAATGGTGGGAGATATTGGCTACGTTTTGGAACAACAATTTCAACGGTTATCCGATGCCGAAAAAGAAGTGACTTATCAATTAACTGTAGCTGGAGAACCGCTTTCGATTAACGAGTTGCGAGAAAGGGTTTCCAGTAATTTATCTCCTTCTCAATTAATGCAGATATTAAAATCTTTAGAGATGCGATCGCTCATCGATAAAACCACAAATCCAGACCCAGAAAAATCCTCAATTCTCTTTAGCATTCAACCCCTAGTAATGAAACACGTTAAAGAAAATCATCTCCCCGAAAAACTGAGAAGCTAACATGAACGATAAGATTTGTTATTGCATCAATCCCAGATGCGAAAAACGGGTTAATCCCGATAACTTATTAAAGTGCCACAACTGCGGCACCGAATTAGTTATTGGCGGCTATCGACTATTAAAACCTCTGAGAAGCTTAGAAAATTCCTATCAAACCGAAGTTTTTGAAGTTAGCAAGGGCGAAACTAAAAAAGTTCTCAAAGTGTTAACTAATACTAATCCCCAATGGGTAGATTTATTCAAAAGACAAGCATTAGTCTTGCAAAAACTTCGGCATCCAGGGATTCCCCTAGTGGAACCCGAGGACTACTTTACTTTTACTCCCAATCACAGTTCCCGAACCTTGCATTGTTTGGTAATGGAATTAATCGAAGGTTTAACTTTAGAAGAATGGCTGACAAAATTCGGTCCTATTTCTCAAGAATTAGCCTTAAATTGGTTAAAACAAATAACGGAGATTTTACAACAGTTACACAACAATAAACTATTTCATCGGGATATTAAACTCGGTAATATTATGCTGAGAAGAGGTTCCAAATCTTTAGAAGCTGATTCTCAAAAAACCGGTCAATTAGTCTTAATCGACTTCGGAACAGTTCGAGAAATGAGCGGAACCTATCTAGCCAAAATTGGCGGCGGGCGAGAAATAACTGCCACTTTTTCTCCCGGTTACACCCCCATCGAACAAGTGGAAGGTAAAGCAGTCCCTCAATCAGATTTTTATAGTTTGGGGCGAACTTTTGTTTATTTGTTAACTGGCAAACATCCTTTTGATTTACCCTTTGATGAGAATACAGGAAAGTTAAATTGGTTAGAAGAAGCGCCAAATATTTCTCCGACTTTTGCTCGATTAATAGAGGATTTAATGGCACTTTTCCCCGGCAGTCGCCCCCAGAATGCCCAGATAATTTTACAAAGAATTGAAGAGATAGAAAAAAATTCTCCTTTAACAAATTTCTGGGAAAAAACAGTCGGTAATCGTTGGTTATTTGGAGTAAATTTAGTCTTATTAACGATGTTATTAATGACCGGTGCCGCCTGGTGGGAAGCGAAACAGGAGGTGAGGCAAATAATCTTAGAAATTAGGATAGAAAATCCCTCGTAGGGTGTCCGCGACTCAGAAACCCGGTTTTTTGGAAAAACCGGGTTTCTTAACCGACCTACTTTTCTAAATTGACAGCAAAATCTTCTGGGGCATCTATTTCTATGCGCTTCAGTTTCGACATAAAAGTAGATTTATTTTTTATGGGTTTAGTCTCGGCAAACTTTTTGATTAACAAATAGAGTTCGTCGAGATATTCTTCAGAAATACCGTCAATTTCAGCATAAATTTTTTCTTTATTAGTCATCGTTCCACTCGGTGTAAATTATCAAGATAAAAGTAGGGTGCGCAATGCGCACCTTACAAACTAACAAGAGTTCCAGACAGTAGAACAGCTTGTCGGTTCAAATTATAATCAACCAAAATAATCATTTTTTCTTTGCTTGGCGTCGCATTCTGCTTTCTATTATTTTAACTCTAACCGCTTCGTAGCCCGGAGTGGGAAGACTTGCCGCAATTTTTGCCAAACGATCGCGATTTTTTTCCTCCCAATATTGCCGAATTTCTTCTGCCATCCTCAACATTTCCTGATACTCTTCCTCCACCGCTTCTCGATTAGCTTCGATATAGGCAAGAATGGCATCAACTTGCTCGTCGGTAAAGTCATAAATATCGCGAATGTACTTTCGTGGATACTCTTGTTTCAGGTAATCCATAATATCATAAACAGTGATGCGGGTACCGGCAACTGTCAGTCCCCTTTCGGTGCGGATAATGACCCCTTGTTCGTTAGATTTATTCGTCATCTTCTTTTCCTTGAGTTTTCATTTATTATTATAAACCAAAATTTCCTATAGCAGTTTTTGAATCGATGAGGTACAGTTTTAGCTCCCCCCCAGCCCCCCTTAAAAAGGGGGGAGCCTTTTCAAAGCTCTTAGCTCCCCCC
>CAZSTZ010000169.1:3955-15205 GCA_964609515.1 uncultured bacterium
TGGATACCCCCAGAAGAAATAGAAATAGAAATAGAATAAACCTGTATTTTTTGGTATCCCAGAAACCAGGTTTTTTGAAAAAACCTGGTTTCTTAACCGGTCTTCCTCCTCCCCAAAACCTCCCGAGTTTCCTTCGCCGCCGCTGCCATCGTCTCTTCAATATTTGCGCCCCTTAAAGCCTGACTTAAATAACGTTGTAAAATTCCAGAAACTTGATTATATTCTGCAATCTTTGGACGGGAAACGGAATTATCTAGCAACTCTAATAACAAAGGAAAATGCTCATACTTTTCTACTATTTCTGGTTCCGCAAAAAGCTTTTTGCGACTGGGAACGTAACCCGTCTCTAAGATTAACTTTCTTTGCATTTCTTCGCTGGTAAAAAACTCAATTACCCGCCAAGCTTCCTCCGGGTGTTTAGAATTTTTAGCAATACTCAATCCCCATCCACCTTGACAACCACTCTTGTTATAACCTGGGGCATTTAAAGTAGATGTAACGCCAACTTTACCAGCGATCGCCGAATTTTCACTATTAATTATAGTCCAAGCATAAGGCCAACTGCGGAGAAAAACTGCCTTACCTGCTTTAAATTGTTCCAAGGTTTCCTCTTCGGCATAAGCTGTTACTTCTGGAGGAGAAATTCCCTTTTCTATGGTACTTCTTAAAAACTCAACCGCTTTAATAGCTTCCGGGCGGTCTAAACCGACTTCTAAAGTATCAGAATTAATCCAAAAACCGCCGTAACCTTTAAGAGTTTCGACAAAAACAGCCACCAACCCTTCGTATTGGGAACCCTGCCAGATAAAACCCCAATCAACTGCATTTTGAGCTTGTAAATTTTGGGAAATTACTTCTAATTGATTAAAAGTTTCTGGCAGCGAATATCCTCCAAATTCTAACAAATCTCGACGATAATAAAGAACCCCAACATCGGACCTTAAAGGCAATCGATAAAGCTTTCCCTCATAAGTTCCCACTTCTATAGTTTCTGGTAAAAACTCATCTAATTCTTGTGGAGAAATTTTATCCGATAAATCTAGTAAAAAGTCATTAGCGGCAAATTGAGGCAACCAAATAGTATCCGTATAAACGATGTCGTAGCGAGGGTCGCTTGTTTGCAATTCTGCCCGATAAATTGCTTCGACTTTATCCGTGGTGTAGGGGCCTTTAACGACATTAATTTTAATGTCTTGGTTTTGTGTTTCAAACTGTTCGATTAAAGGAAACCACGGTTGATAATCCAAACCGGGGGCAATGAAAGAAATAATTACGGGCGATCGCGGCCAAGCAAACACAAATATTAATAATAGTAAAACTTGGCAGGCAGCTATAATTATTAAAAATTGGCGCAAGCGAGATGTTTTTTTCCTCATGTTTTTTTCCCGAACGATAAAAAAGAGACTTTACGGTTAATTCCTATAATTTAACCATAAAGCCTCTTCTTTAGCAACTATTAAATGCAAAAAACCCAGTTGCTTTTGCCAAACTGGGTTTCAAATCTTAATTAACAATTCCCCATTCCCCATTCCCCATTTCCAATTCCCCATTCCCAAAAAGCAATTAAGCTAGACGCATCAAAAATTCCATCGGGTTAAATTCAGGGAGTTTTTTTCGTTCCCCTTGCCTGTAATTAGGAGTACGAGGTAGGCGATCGCCCCCGACATAAGAGTAAATTTTGCTAAAATAAACGCCAATAAATGGTAAACGAATTGCAATTTGCATATTACTTTCCCGAACTCTAATCTTTAAATTGATAATTCACCCAATTTTTCTCAAATCCGGGTAACAGACTCGGGCAAAAATAAAGTACCAGATTGTAGGTTGGGTGAAGTGAAACGGAACCCAACAAATCCTTACCGCTATTGACTCTAAATCCCTTATCTTGTAGGTTGGGTGAAGTGAAACGGAACCCAACAAATCCTTACCGCTATTGACTCTAAGTCCCCCCTCCTATAAAGAGAGTTTCAGGTAAAGCGTCGAAAATAAAACAATAAACCGTTAAACTCGTTAATTAAGTAATAGAAAAAAAATGGAAACAGCAACATTTGCCGCCGGTTGTTTTTGGGGAGTCGAAGACAAATTCCTGCAAATAAAAGGTATTATTTCCACAGCAGTAGGCTACACCGGCGGACATTTCCCCAATCCCTGTTATCTCGACGTTTGCGCCAGAATCACCGGCCACGCCGAAGCCGTAAAAATACAATTCGATCCAGAACAAATCTCCTACGAAGAACTATTAGAAGTATTTTGGAATTGCCACGATCCAACTCAATTAAATCGCCAAGGCCCCGACAGAGGAGAGCAATATCGTTCTGCGATTTTTTATCATTCCCCAGAACAGGAAAAAGCCGCCAGAAAATCCAAGCAAAAGTTACAATTTTCTGGTAAATACGACCGAGAAATCGTCACGCAAATCAAACCAGCCGGCGAGTTCTATTTAGCAACAGAAGAACACCAGCAATATTTTGAGAAAAAAAGAAAAGCTAATAGCTAATCGCTAATCGACAACCCATCCGCTACATCCGTTTCAAAATCCGCTGCCAATTTAATCGTCGGGAAATTGCCAGCAAGAAATACGTTCCACATCGCCGCTGCCGCAACTGGGGCAAACTTTATCAAAAGATGAATCTACCCATTCATAATTACAACTGTGGCAATGACCAAAAATATTGTTGCGGTTGGCAATTTCAATTTTTGTTTGCCAATCTTTGATTAAAGAAATATCTTTTTCTTGGTTAGATTCTGACATCAGATTTGCCTTTTTGATGGAAAGATGATTATTGATGACCGTTGGGCCTTCCAGGTTTCAGTATCTCAGAAACCCGGTAATTTCGGCAAAACCGGGTTTCTTAATCGGCTGGCCCAGAGAAAAAAACCCATTATGGCGATCGCTATGTTAAAATCCTGAGTGCCTAATCGGTTCTGAAAAAACAGAACATAACTATCACCATAACCATAGGAAAACTTTGAAGTGCAAGTTGACGCAATCGATCTAAAAAATCCTTCTCCAGAAGAGCCCCCGAAGCGAGCCCGAGAGCTCCCTTTCACCTTACAGGAGTTAAAAGCAGCTATTCCCGCCTATTGCTTTGAACCTTCCACGACTAAATCCTTGTCCTATCTGTTTCTGGATGTAGCGATCGTCGCTGGTTTGTATGCTGTTGCCCATGTTTTAGATTCCTGGTTTTTCTGGCCAGTTTTCTGGCTGATGCAGGGGACCATGTTTTGGGCCTTATTTGTGGTGGGACATGACTGCGGTCATCGTTCTTTTTCTCGTCAGAAATGGGTCAACGACCTCATCGGCCATCTTACTCATACCCCCATTTTAGTTCCCTTCCATAGCTGGCGCATCAGCCACCGGACTCATCACAAAAATACTGGTAACATCGATACTGACGAAAGTTGGTATCCCGCGACGGAATCGATGTATCGCGAAATGCCTTGGTATGTGAGGATAGCCCGCTATCATCTAATTCTGATTTTGTATCCTCTGTACTTGTTTAAGCGCTCTCCAGGCAAAGAAGGCAGTCACTTCGATCCTAACTGTTCTTTGTTTAAACCTTGGGAAAAAGGGGAAGTTATAACTAGCACTGTCTGTTGCATCGCGATGGTTGCTTTGTTAGGTGCGATGACTTATCAATGGGGCTTGATGTGGTTGCTCAAATACTACCTCGGTCCTTACGTTGTGTTTGTGATGTGGCTCGATTTAGTTACTTATCTACATCACACGGATCCCGATATTCCCTGGTATCGCGGCAAAGATTGGTATTTTCTCAAGGGCGCTTTATCTACCATCGACCACGATTACGGATTTATCAACAATATCCATCACAACATCGGCACCCACGTCGTCCATCACATCTTCTTAAATATGCCTCACTATCATCTAAAGACGGCAACTGAGGCGATTAAGCCGATTTTGGGAGATTACTACCGCAAGTCCGAACGCTCGTTATGGGAAGCTTTTTGGCGTTCTACTGCTACCTGTTACTTCGTACCCGATGAAGGGTCTCCCGTTTATCATCAACGTCCTAGCAAGTAGTAAACCGAGTAGTAGCGCGTCTCAGCTAAAATGGTGTGTATTTTCCCTTCATACTCATACTCTTACTCTTACTCTTACTCAAAGAAAAAACTCTGTTTTTGAGTATGAGTATGAGTATGAGTATGAGTATGAGTTACCCACTATTTTAGCTGTGCCGTGCTAGTAGGGTGCGCAACGCGCACCTTACACGGCAGCTAACAGTAGGTGCGCAACGCCCACCTTACACGGCTACAACCCGATCGCCATTGCATACAAAACATCTTTATCCGTCTCTAAAAACTCCTTAGTCTCCTCATCGTAATAAGCACCGATACCAGTACAAGCAATACCCCGATAATTACTCGCCAGATACAGTCTTTGTCCGAGAAAACCGGCCAGTTGGGAAGCAGTTTGATAGTTTTGATAATTAGAAACTAGA
Source organism: uncultured bacterium (assembly GCA_964609515.1). Lineage (GTDB taxonomy): Bacteria > Cyanobacteriota > Cyanobacteriia > Cyanobacteriales > Microcoleaceae > CALKCV01. The sequence goes on from CAZSTZ010000169.1 coordinate 8,416, forward strand.
AAAAACGTCGCCGCGCTATCGCTGCCAATTCTTTGTTCGACGCACAAATAACCCGCTTTCTGACTGAAATCTCCCCCTTTAACTAACTTCAATCCTCGATACAATCCCGCCTCCATTCCCTCAACTCGATTGACCGCGCAGTAAATTTCTAAGTCTTCAAAACTTGCCGTGGGTATGGGTTGAGAAATATCTCGGTAAATCTGAAGAAAGTCATCTTTACTAATAAATTTCTTGCGGAAATTTCTCGCCGATCGCCTTTCCCAAACCGTCTCGTAAAACTGTTCCAGATTGTAATTAAATTGAGGTTGAATTAAAGGGTGGCGATCGCTCTTCGGTTCCAAAGTTTCCCGATATCCTTTCTCCACAAATTCGGAAGCTTCAAAATAATCAGTTCCCGAAACAAAAGGAACTTTTAAGCGAAACTTTCTCCGGTTTTTTTCCTCATATTGACCGGAGATAACCGCCGCCGTAACAAACTCCTTATTCTCAAAACCTAAATCTTCGTTCAACCCCAATTTATCGAAGTCAAAAAGTAATTCTACTTCTCTTCCATACAGATAAGAAGCAGCCTCAATTGCCCCTAAATGGTGTCCGCCATCCAAGAAACAATATCTCAAACTGCGGTCTTTATATTTCCAACTGGAACGAAAATAAACGCAACTTAATAAGAAAATAAACCCATTAACAGTTTTACCCGGACAAATATAAGCCTCCAACCCGTCATCGATTAATTCATAAACGATGACGGGTTGGTTGCTAGCAACTTCCAGATGATAAACACCGTTAATTATCCCCTCAATTCCTCGAATTTGAACGTAAAGTTCCGTAGGATAAAGCCCCCCCGCCGAAGGATTAATCCTCAATTGTACCGAGTAACTTCTATAAGCCTTTTCCAGATTAACAACCCTAGTTAGCCTTATCAAATCTAGGACGGGATTTGTCTCATCCAGAGGAAACCTGCGGTAAAATTTTGGATAAACTTTATAAGCCGTAGGTTGAGTCGAAGAATCGACATAATTGGGGTCAATTTTTACAGATAAATAGGAATGGTTAGTAGCCTCGTGATATTTTTTAGCTATTGGCTGACTTTTTAGCATTTTTCAGAATCCTTAAACCTTCTTCCGTACTTGCAAAATCGAGGGCGCTAAAATCGTCTAAATTTTTCAAATTGAGATTAGCCCCGTGTTGTAAAAGCGACTTGAGAACGTCAGTTTTTCCCGCCGAAGCAGAATACATTAAAACCGTCGCCCCGTTATCGTTTTGGTTGTCGATATCGACCTTCGATGCTACTAATAAATCGATTAAATCGTAACGGTCTTTAAAACAAGCGAACCAGAGGGCGTTATTACCATCGTTATTTTTAATATTGATGTCTGCCCCGGCATCGATTAATTCTTTAACCATAGCGGTATTGCCTTCTCTGGTAGCCTTCATCAAAGCCGAGTCGCCATTTTCTCCCCGCTGGTTTAAATCCTGCGGGTTATAGCCGTTAGCTTGCATCCAATTAATAGTTTCTGCGCTTAGTGTCATTGATTTAGGGAAAGTTGTCGATTTCCCCGTCACTTTAACCGTCTTGTGGAGAGGTTTGCTGTTAGTAAAGATACAATTTAAGATTGTTTTAAAGTTTTATAGAAGATTAAATAAAATTGTAGGTGGGGCTCCGCGAACCTCCACCAAGCATATAAATAAATAGCCTAGAAACCAGGTTTTTCCAAAAAACCTGGTTTCTTAGAAGCGATCGCTTTGGTTTTATAATTATAGTTGACCTTATTTTACCAAACAACAAATAACACCGTTACAACTGGTTCCATTCCCGATGAAACTCCCAGTAATTGTTAATTGATGTCAAACGTGAATATCCCAAAACAACACCCAGAAATCAATGAGGTTTTTTCAGTATGAAAATTCGTTGTATAGCCAACACTGGCGCATCCCTTCCAGAGCATTATCTCGACCCAAGTGGAGGCTACACCAAAGACCTAAAATTTGGATTAACCATTGGCAAAGAATATGTCGTTTATGCCTTTTATGAATGGGAAGGACAAATCTGGTACTACATTGCTGACGACCATTATATGTATTACCCGATGCAAAATCCCGCCCCATTATTTGAGGTAGTCGATGACCGACTATCTAAATATTGGCGCTTTAAACTCTGGGAAAATGGTTTGTTAGAAGTAGCTTTTCCTCAATGGTTTACCGATTACTATTTCTACGATAAATTAACCGACCAAGAACCGGCAGAAGTCGATTTGTTTAAAAGGATAAAAGCGGTCATGGATAAAGAGGCAGAAACACCGCCAGAACTAACAGAAGCAGCAGAAAAAGAGTTAGCAACTGCTCCAGTTTAATTGAATAGCAGATTGGGAGGCGATCGCTCTTTCCAAATCGTTTTTTGGGAACACCGTAGAACAGGCATCTTGCCTGTTACTAAAAGCGATCGCTCTTCAATACCTGCATTTTGTTAGCTAGCGATAAATTTAGCCACCCCTTCCCGAAACTTCTCTGAAATATCGCCACCAGCAAATTTAATACCCTCAACATTTATTTTTCCGCTCAAAAAATCTTCTAAAGGAATATGAAAAAACCTGTATATTCCCTCTTTATTAAGTCTTTCAACTTCCGACTTTGCATCTGGAGATAATCCTCGACCGGTGATAATGATACCCACATAAAGACTTTCTCTTTCTAAATCTAACTTAAAGCCCCCAAGTTGTTCTCTACTGAATTTTTTACCTTCAATCTTGACGCTAATTCCCGCATCTTGTTCTTCTTCTTCCAGCTTCTCATAAACAACTTTTGTTGGTAGATTGACCTTATTAATTTTGGGCGCAATGACTTTAATTCGTCCGTCCATACCGCCATTAGCAAGACCTCTTCTGGTAGGAAGATTGCTAACCTTTCTCGTCGCATCTCCACCAATTAACTCAACAATTCTCGTACCTAACTTTCGTTTATCTTCGTTTGAATAATCAATCAATTGAGCGATTAAAGATTCAATTAGCTTGCTCATTATTCACCACTCCAGAAAGATTTATTTTTTTTCTATAGAGCCGGTCAAGTATTCTCATAAAGTGCAGTTTTTCAGCGTTTCAGAAACCAGGTTTTTCCAAAAAACCTGGTTTCTTGACCGATTCTCTAGCGTTAAAGACAATTAGGAGAATTGATTACTAATTTTAACAAATGATATAGCAATCCTAAATGGGTTGTGAAAAATTAAAAAGTAGAAAAAAAAGGAAAATAATCTTTTATTATTTACTTTTCCCTTTTTCCTGTTCCCTACTTTTGCCTCTTGCCTCTTGCCTTTTGCCTCAATCGGCTAATTATTTTACACGACTCTAATGGGACTGCTATAGCAGCTCGCCTCATTACCAAAAATTAAGGGTGGATAACCTCCACCCCTAAAACTCCTTAAACCTTCACAGCCTCCGCAAACTTAATCTTCAAATAATCCTCCTCCATCTTCGCCCCAGTCGGTTGCAAAGCAGCCAAAGCTTGAGGCAACACCAAATTCCGTCGGTGGTTGCCAATTCTAATATTCAACTCATCACCAGTTTTATTCAACTGAATTTGCTCTTTGGGAATCCCCGGCAAATACAATTCCAAACTATAATGAGTTTTCTCCTGCACTATCCTCACCGTATTTTCCTTATAATAAATCTGCGCCGGATCCTCATCTTTATAAAGGGTTTCTTTCAAACGTTCCAAAGCTGCCAAACCGCACATTTCCTCAGAATAAAGCGGTACCTCTTTCACCGGCAAAGGTTTAAAATTATCGTGAATTTCCTGCCGATAGATTTCTTGATTCTCTTTCCAACGCTTAAAAAATGGATCCGTCACCGACTCGGGAATAATTCGATTTGCCACCACCAAATCTGTCGATACGTTATACAAGCTCAAATAAGCATGAGCTCGTAAAGATTCCTTAATCACCATCTTCTCGGGATTGGTAATCAACCTCACCGAAGTCTGAGTGTTATCCGTCAACACTTTTTCCAACGCTTCGATTTGTTCGTAAAACTCGTAAGGGGCATCCATCACTTCATTATCCGGTAACGAAAAACCCGCGATCGGTCTAAAAATAGGTTCGACCAGCGGTCGCAACGCCGCAGACATTCCCTGAAACGGTTTATAAAACCTTCTCATATACCACCCCCCCACTTCTGGCAAACTCAAAAGTCGCAAAGCAGTGCCAGTGGGTGCCGAGTCAATAATTAAAACGTCGTATTCGCCCTCGTCATAATGCCGCTTCATCCGCACTAAACCGAAAATCTCGTCCATCCCCGGCAAAATTGCCAGCTCTTCCGCTTGGACTCCATCTAGCCCCCGCGCTTGCAAGACTTCGGTAATGTAGCGTTTGACTGCCCCCCAGTTTCCTTCTAACTCCATCAGGGCATCTAATTCTGCGCCCCAGAGATTATCTTTGACTTTTCGCGGCTCGTGGCCCATTTCTAAATCGAAGCTGTCTGCTAGGGAGTGGGCCGGGTCCGTGCTGAGAACCAAGGTTTTATGGCCGAGTTCGGCACAACGGAGTCCGGTGGCGGCGGCTACCGAGGTTTTACCAACGCCTCCTTTGCCAGTCATCAAGATTACGCGCATGGTTATTCTTACCTACCTGAGAATTTGTTACATATTTTAACTTTCTTTAACTTTAACTGCTTTTTGCTGGAAACGCTCGATTTTTCTATCTCTGGTAGGATGAGCAAGAGCGAAAAAAGTAGGTTGGGTGAAGCGCAGCGCAACCCAACAGCTAAATCGCCATAACAATAATCTTGGGTGGAGTTTCACTCCATAAAAAAGTAGGTTGGGTGAAGCGCAGCGCAACCCAACAGCTAAGTAACGGTAAATCGCCATAACAATAATGTTGGGTGGAGTTTCACTCCACCCAACCTACAAGAACGTCAATTGTTAATTGTTAACTGTTAATTGAGATAACCTGAAAATTATTTACATTACTTAACTTTAAATAACTGTTTTAAAACATCCAGGCGGGAGATATCCCAATAGTCGATGTGACTGGCAATTAATCCCTCGTCGTTCAATTTTAATTCGCTCCAACCGGGTATGGCCATCCTTGGCTGCCAAGGTACCGGCGCCGTCCAACTTAAGGTCCAGCGGGTTTTAATTGTATTTCCAGATTGATTAATTTCGTGGAGGTCTAGTTGGATATTAATAAACCATTTTTTGAAGAAATCTATCATTTTTTGGTAGCGATCGCCACCTCGAAATTTATTAACAGGATCCTCAAAATAAACATCTTCTGCATAGATGCTATAAGTTTGGTCTTCGGGAAATTTTTGATAATCTTCTTTAAGAATTTCAATAATATCCATTTAATTTTGGGAATTATTAATTGCGATTTTTAATCTACTTCCGGCCACAAACGTTCCAGTTGAAAGCGCCAAGCAGTTAAAGTTTTTTCTCTAATTTCTGGTTCCATATCTATTTCGCCCATCAAACCTTCTGCATAAAAACGCTCTAAGTTTTGCATAGTTGCTTCCAGAGTTTGTCCTTGCAGTTTTGCTGCTTTAATAACTTGCACTATTCTGCTTTCAATAAGTGTTTGAAAAAAGCTATCTATCCCTTCTGCTTTTAAAGCAATTAACCGTTGAATTGCTTTAGTAAAATCTTCTGGAACGATAGTTAAAAAATTATGTTGAAACACTCCCCAGAGAACGTTTTGATGTAGGGCATAGCGCGTTTCTTGAGTGCGATCGAAATTAGCTTCGAGAATTTGTTCGAGAAAAGAGCGAACTTCTGTAATAGGGGCGATCGGAATTAAAATTCGCAGCCAGTTTTTATCTTCTGATAGCAAAACTAAAAGTCTAAATTTTGCAGTTTCTACTTCCCAAGCTTCAGGAGAAGATGTCTTGACGTTTTCACCAAATAGGTTTTTTAAAATCGGAGTAATTGCTTCTGGAGTCATATAACAATTAACAATTAACAATTAACAATTAACAAATGATTAATTAGGGTCTGCTGAAAAAAAGCAGAACTTGTCGCGAAGGTCGGTAATGGGTAATAGGTAATAGGTAATGGGTAATGGGCAAAGTAAAAATTAATGCTTTCATAGCAATTTCCTGCAATTAAGAGCCAATCTATTACCCATTACCTATTACCTATTTTGTCAGCTTTTACGGTTTTTCAGCAAACCCTAATTACTTATTAAATTATAAACCCCCGACAGTTGCCGGGGGATAAAAACTGAATCTGCTTAATGGCAAGATAACTAGAGAACCTGCCTGTGAAACCCGGTTTTTTCATGCATACCGGGTTTCTGGGATAGAGAATACGATTTGCGGCTCTCTAGAAATTATCCGCCATTAACTGACCCATTCCAACACAGCCTCTTCCTTAGTATTAGTGTGTCGGTCGGGAGTTTGGCGATCGAACTTCATGTGAATCGAACGAGTTTGTTCGCCATCCACAGCCACCGCCATGATCGGATAGTCAATTAAACCATCTGGGAACGACATGCGGAAGCGGAAAGTACCATCGGGATTGAGTTTCACCGGTTCTCCGCCGATAGTAACATTAGCATCTGGTTCCGTTGCACCATAGACGATAAGTTCGGCATCAGCAACCAACCAGAACTTCCGAGGGCGAATAGGTGGCATTGAAGCTGCTATCCCAATACCGGACATACCCATACCCGACATGGTGTAACCCGCGCCCGACATGGTGTAACCCGCGCCCGACATGGTGTAACCCATGCCGACACCGGACATACTCATACCTACGCCAGATGCGGTTAAGCCCATACCCGATGCGGTCAAACCCACACCGGACA
>CAZSTZ010000170.1:0-15180 GCA_964609515.1 uncultured bacterium
CCCCATTCCCCATTCCCCATTCCCCATTCCCCATTCCCCATTCCCCATTCCCTAAGAATTTAATAAATGTAAATACCGCCGCTACGGTGGATATTTAAAGCGCTGTCTCCGGTAATAAAATCGCTTTGATTTTCGATCGTAACAGTTACCAAATTGTCAGTAACAGCCACATCGTATTTCAAGTTTCCTGCCAAACCGACGTTGGATGGGTTCGAGGAGCTAATTAAAATGTGTGTGTCTGGGGAAACGTTGCTCAATAAAGCAGTTTCATTTGCAGATAATTTTTCCGGTATGTTTTGGTTGCCGGTGAAACCATATTCGATCGCCTCTCCCGTTTGGTTGATAAATTTAATTTCTATGGGCAACTCGGGATTTACTCTAGCGACTGGTTGCCAGAAACCATCTTGATAAGTGCTAGCGATGGAAGGAGTAGTTTCGGTGGATGGAGATTCTGCTTTGACTGCTGGGGTGGAGATTAAAGTGCTAGTAACTAAAAAGGTAGCGGCAGTTAACAAGAGTTTAAATCCTTTGGTTTTCATAATTGTTTGCTCCTTTTTTGAAGTTCTTAACGATCCTACAAAGGCTACTACCTTAAATTCGGGAAATTTTACGGGAACATCCCATTTTGGCAAAAATAGAAAATGGAGGACAGGGTGCATCTCAATTTTTGCTAATTCTTAACTGTTAATTGCTAATTGCTAATTGTCAATTGCGTTCTTGTTAACCATTAACAATTAGCTATTAGCAAAAAGAATTAGCCCAGTTCGTAGTAATCGATGAGCGCGATTTAAAACAAGTTCTATATCGCGCTCATCGATTACTACGAACAAGTTCTATATCGCGCTCATCGATTGCTACAAACAACAAGGAGAACCAACAATGAAAAAGAAGCTCTTAAACCTCTTGCCTTTTGCCTTTTGCCTCTTGCCTACCGCCTGCCTCTTGCCTACCGCAGCTAACGGGCAAATTATCCCAGACGGCACTCTGCCCAACAATACCATCGTCGCCCCCAACGGGCAGACTATTAATATAGAAGGGGGAACTCGTTCTGGAGGGAATCTCTTCCACAGTTTCCAAGAGTTTAACTTGGGAACCGGCAGCACCGCTTTTTTTAATAACGCCGCTGACATTCAGAACGTTCTCAGTCGGGTTACTGGAGGTAACATTTCTAATATCGACGGATTGATTCGCGCCAACGGGACGGCGAATCTATTTTTTATCAATCCCGCAGGCATCGTTTTCGGTCCCAACGCCAGATTAAATATTGGCGGGTCGTTTCTGGCGAGTAGCGCCGAGAGCGTTATTTTCAACGACGGGAGTTTTTATTCTGCGAGGAACCCAAACGCGCCGCCCCTGCTGGCGGTAAACGTTCCCATCGGCTTGCAGTTTAACGGAGGAAATAATGGAAGCATTGTCGTGCGGGGTTCGGGGCACAACCTTACCCGACAAAACGACTTTACCCCCAGCAGTCGGATACCGATCGCGGACTTACCCGCCGCCCCCGACACCGCGACGGAAGCACCAGAAGGGTTGCCTCCCTCCCTCGCTCTAGTGGAGATTTTTAGCCAACTTCCCCCAGGGGGACTGCAAGTGCAACCTGGAAAAACTCTAGCTCTAGTTGGTGGCGATGTCGTTTTAGAAGGCGGTTTGCTAACAGCTTACGAAGGACGCATAGAATTAGGCAGCGTCGAACGGGGGAACCTCACCATCGCTCCCGTTGCGGAAGGTTGGAATTTGAGTTATGAAGGCGTGTCGGAATTTGGGGATATTCTGCTGCGCGATCGCGCCTTAGTCGATGCCAGCAGCTTGCTCGGTGGCGGGGGTTCGATTCAAGTGCAGGGGCAAAATGTAGAACTGCGAGAAATTGCCGTAATTTTAATTCAAAATATCGGCTTGGAACCGTCGGGGGATATCGCTATTAATGCCGTCGAATCTGTAAAAGTTACAGACCAAGACCCAACCTCGACAATTAGAACTGGAATTAGTATCGACGGGCTCGGCAGCGGAGACAGCGGCGATATCAAGATCTCTACCGATCGCTTGACAGTTGCCGATGGGGCAGCAATCTCCAACCTGACTTTCGGTCAAGAAATCGCCACTGCGGGAGCGTCCGGGGCGATCGACATCTCAGCTACCGATGCTGTAGAAGTTCTCGGGGTTTCCTCCGGTGCTCCCGACGTACCCACCTTAGTCATAACCGGCACTTTTGGGGCGGCAAATGCGGGAAATTTGACAGTATCCACGGGAACCCTGAGAATTGCCGATGGCGCTTCTTTGACCGCTTCCACTCTGGGAAGCGGTAAGGGAGGAGACGTTAGCGTTAGCGCTTCTAATTTCGTAGAAGCGATCGGTATCGAGCCTAGCACTTTGCTCCCGAGCAATTTGGCCGTTTTGAGCTTCAGGGACGGGGATGCGGGCAGTTTGACGGTGAATACGCCAAGGTTAATAGTTCGCGGTGGCGGCAGAGTCGGTGCGACCACCGGCGGCAGCGGTCGCGCTGGCGTTCTGACTATCAATGCCAGAGAGTCTATCGAAGTCAGCGGTCGAGTACCCGGTTCTCTAAATTCCAGCGTTATCGACTCCTCTGCTACCATCCTTGATGAAAGCCTCCGACTGCTTTTTTCTCTGCCGCCAGCGCCGACGGGGGATACGGGAGAACTGACCCTTAATACTCCTTTTCTGAAGGTAGCGGACTCCGGTTTGGTGGGGGTGCAGCACGACGGTACGGGCAATGCGGGGGCGTTGCGGATAAATGCCGATCGCGTCTTGCTCGAAGGTGGCGGTGGCATTACGGCGGCCTCTGCCTCCGGGTTGGGGGGCAATATTTCTCTCAATATCGGAGATTCCTTACTATTGCGCAATAGTAGTAACATCACCGCCGAAGCGGGGGGCGATGGCGATGGCGGCAACTTGACTGTTAACGCGGGAACTATTGCGCTATTGCGCAACAGTTCCATCGATGCTAACGCTTTCGAGGGAAGCGGCGGTAATATCCGCATCGCCACCGAAGGGTTGTTTCTTTCTGCCGATAGCGCTATCGCTGCCAGCTCTCAATTAGGAGTAGATGGCACCGTGGAGGTTGAAGGATTGAATAACGAGGCGACTGCGTTAGTACAGCTATCGAATAACTTGCCAGATTTGACGGCGTTGATAGCCTCGGGTTGCGAGGAGTATGCGGGTAGCGAGTATATTATTACCGGACGCGGCGGCCTGCCACCAACTCCTGCTGAGGCGATCGCTCTTCCTTCTGTCTGGCAAGACACGCGGGAGTTCGAGCTGGCAAACCAATTCCCCATGGACCATGGACCATTACCCATTCCCCAATTGGTTGAAGCTACCGGCTGGATGCGTCGCTCGGATGGTACCATAGAATTAGTTGCTAATATGGAAGAAGCTCGAAGTTCTTGGCATCAGTTTCCCAGCTGCCCCAGTTCGTTAAACAACAAGGAGAACCAACGATGAAAAAGATATTAAACCTCTTGCCTATTGCCTGTTGCCTGTTGCCTACCGCAGCCAACGGGCAAATTATCCCAGATAATACCCTGCCCAACAATACTATCGTCGCCCCCAACGGGCAGACTATTAATATAGAAGGGGGCACTCGTTCTGGAGGAAATCTCTTTCACAGTTTCCAAGAGTTCAACCTCGGAACGGGCAGCACTGCTTTTTTTAATAACGCCGTTGACATTCAGAACATTCTCAGTCGGGTTACTGGAGGCAAGGTTTCCAATATTGACGGATTGATTCGCGCCAACGGGGCGGCGAATCTATTTTTAGTCAATCCCGCAGGCATCGTTTTCGGTCCTAACGCCAGATTAAATATCGGCGGGTCGTTTCTGGCAACTAGCGCGGACAGCGTTATTTTCAACGACGGCAGTTTTTTCTCGGCAACGGAACCAAACGCGCCCCCATTGCTGACGGTAAACGTTCCCATCGGCTTGCAACTGGGAAATAATCCCGGCAGTATTGAAGTTCGCGGTGTTGGCAACCCGGACCTTGCGACTTTAGAAAATACCAGTTTAACTGTAACTCCGGGACGAACTCTTGCCTTGGTGGGGGGAGATGTTACTTTCAGTGGCGGTGCGGTAACTGCACCCAACGGACGAGTAGAAGTTGGCAGCGTTTTTAACGGCACTGTCAGTCTGACGCCGAAACTGTTGGGATGGCGCTTGGGATACGAGGCGACTTCCCCTGGAGGAGAGATAAATTTATTGGGGCGCTCCACTTTATTTAGTCCCACCGTTACCGACTTGCTGGCTTCTGGGGGTATTGGCGTGCGAGGGGGGAATGTGGTAGTTGAGGGGCGATCGCAAATTGCCTCTCTCAACCAAACCAGTCAACCGGGGGGCGATATTAACGTCGATGTCACCGAATCCCTAACTCTTGTGGGACCGGGAGTCGACGATACCCTTCCTCTTACTTCCCAGATAACTAGCATAACCGCACCCGAAGCTACTGGCAGCGGCGGGAATATAACTGTTAGCGCTCCCCAGTTAGCGCTATTTGACGGTGCGAGGATTATTAGCGTCAGTTTTGGGGCGGGAAAGGCAGGGGATGTGGGGGTAGATGCCACCGATTCTATAATAGTAAGCGGGTTTGCTTCTATAACTGGTAACAACCCCCTGCTGGCGGGAACTAACTTTAACGATAATTTTGGCAGTCGCATCCACACCGAAAATTTGAGCGCGGGAGGGGGAGGCGATGTCAGCATCTCCACTGCCAACCTGACTCTGGTTGATGGAGGGCAAATAGGAACAAGTTCGGCGGGAGTGGGAAACAGTGGCAATGTCACCGTCAATGCGAGCCAATCTATGGAAGTCATAGGTTTTAACCCTTTCCGACCTAACGAAGGCAGTGCAGTTAGAATTGACATTTTGGGCGCTGGCAATGGAGGAGATATCCTGGCATCCACGCCGGATTTGACATTGAGCGACGGCGGTTTAATCGATTATGTGGTAGCAGGAAGCGGAAATGGCGGCAATATAACAGTGAATGCTACTTCTATTGAAGCTAAAGGACTCAATCCCATTGTAACTTTATTTCCTAGCGGCATCTTTTCGACAACAATTGGCCCTGGTGATGGAGCGGATGTAAGGGTATCGACAGAAAGGTTAACTTTAACGGAAGGAGCAACAGTTGGTTCTGCTAGTTTTTTGGAAGCACCACAGATTCCTGGCGCTCTAATCTCTTCAGAAACGAATCGGGGAGATGCGGGAGATATTACTGTCAATGCCACGGAGTTTATAGAGGCGATCGGCAATAATCCTTTAGCGCCAGACAATTATAGTGGCATCCTCAGCCTTACTACTGGAAATGGAAATTCAGGGGATATCCTCTTGTCAACCAAGCGCTTAAGCATCATAGACGGAGGGCTTGTTTTCTCTGGCGTACTTACTTCGCTCTCTGCTTTAGGACAACCGCTACCGGGTTCGGGAACCGGTCGGGGTGGCAATCTCACCGCTAACGTTTCCGAATTGTTTGAAATCAGCGGTACAGACCCATTTCTTTCTAATAGCAGCAACCTGAGTACCTTGACTTTTGGAGAAGGAAATGCAGGCAATACTACCGTTAACGTTCCTCGGCTGGTAATCTTAGGTGGGGGAAATATCAGTTCTTTTACCAGCAGCAGCGGTAATGCGGGTAGAACCATAGTTAATACCTCAGAAATGCTGGTTAGTGGCGTTAAGGGAGAGAATGCTGCTGAGGTTACGGTTGAAGCTAGAATTTTCAACGAAAACTTGCAACAAGCTTTATTCGTGCAACAGATTCCCACGGGCAACACCGGAGAAATGATAATAAACGCCGATCGCCTGACAATAGCCGATGGCGGTCAAATTACGGCAGCACATCCGGGAATTGGTAATGCGGGAACTTTGCGGATAAATGCGAACCAACTGTTCCTAGAATCTGGCGGTAGCATCACGGCGGCCTCTGCTTCCGGGTTGGGAGGCAATATCGTCCTCAACGTCCGAGATTCTTTACTATTGCGCGGTGGCAGTCGCATCACCGCCGAAGCGGGGGGCGCAGGCGACGGCGGCAACTTGACGATTAATGCCGAAACTATTGCGCTCTTGGGCAACAGTACCATCGATGCTAACGCTTTTCAAGGTGCGGGGGGCAAGATCCGCATTACCGCGGAAGGGTTGTTTCCTTCTGCCGATAGCGCCATCACTGCCAGTTCCCAATTAGGAGTTCAGGGTACCGTGGAGGTTGAGGGATTGGATAGCGAGGCGAGTAAGGGATTAGTGGAAGCATCGAGCAACTTGCCAGATTTGACGGCGTTGATAGCTTCGGGTTGCGAGGAGTATGCCGGCAGCGAGTTTATTATTACCGGGCGCGGCGGTTTGCCTCCAAATCCCCTTGAAACCATGAGTAATATTAACCCCATAGTCGAGTGGGCATCGCCAGAAGGGGAGGTCAGAGGTCAGAGGTTTGAGGTCAGAGGTTTGAGGTTTGAGGTCAGAGGTCAGAGGTCAGAGGTTGTCGAAGCTACCGGCTGGATACGTCGCCCCAACGGTAAGCTAGAATTAGTTGCTAATATGGAAGAAGCTCGAAGTTCTTGGCATCAGTTTCCCAACTGCCCCAGTTCGTAGAACGAGTTCTATATCGCGCTCATCGATTGCTACGAACAAGCTCTATATCGCGCTCATCGATTACTACGAACAACAAGGAGAACCAACAATGAAAAAGAAGCTCTTAAACCTCTTGCCTTTTGCCTTTTGCCTCTTGCCTACCGCCTGCCTCTTGCCTACCGCAGCTAACGGGCAAATTATCCCAGACGGCACTCTGCCCAACAATACCATCGTCGCCCCCAACGGGCAGACTATTAATATAGAAGGGGGCACTCGTTCTGGAGGAAATCTCTTTCACAGTTTCCAAGAGTTCAACCTCGGAACGGGCAGCACTGCTTTTTTTAATAACGCCGTTGACATTCAGAACATTCTCAGTCGGGTTACTGGAGGCAAGGTTTCCAATATTGACGGATTGATTCGCGCCAACGGGGCGGCGAATCTATTTTTAGTCAATCCCGCAGGCATCGTTTTCGGTCCTAACGCCAGATTAAATATCGGCGGGTCGTTTCTGGCAACTAGCGCGGACAGCGTTATTTTCAACGACCGCAGTTTTTTCTCGGCAACGGAACCAAACGCGCCTCCATTGCTGACGGTAAACGTTCCCATCGGCTTGCAGTTTAACGGACAGAATAATGGAAGCATTGTCGTGCAAGGTCCGGGACACCAGATTACCAGAGAAAATAACTTTAGCCCCTTCAATCGGTTCCCTCTCCCACTATCGGCTCCTGGTGGAATCTCATCTGAGGCTTCCCCTCAACCTTTGCCAGGAATAATAGGGCAACAGGGATTGTCATCCCCAACTGCTCTAGCCCTGTTTTTTAGCCAACTTCCCCCTGCAGGTCTTCAAGTGCAACCGGGAAATACTCTAGCCATAGTAGGAAGCGATGTCGTCATAGAAGGAGGTATCCTCACAGCATTAGAAGGACGAATAGAGTTAGGGAGCGTCAAACAGGGGAATGTCAATATTAATCGTATTTCCGAGCCCAGATTGGTTGGAAATTTAAGTTATGAAGCCGTGGGGCAATTTGGAGATATTCTGATGAAGGAGCGCTCCCTAGTCGATGCCAGCAGTTTGCTTGGTGGCGGGGGTTCGATCCGAGTGCGAGGGCAAAACATAGAACTGCGAGACGTTTCGGTAATTTTGATTCAAAATTTTGGCGATCGACCGTCGGGAAATATCACCATCGATGCTGCCGAATCTGTCATCTTGAGCGGTGCGGACTCAAACAACATCCGCACTGTCGCGGCTACTGACGCGATCGGAAGTGAAAAGAGTGGAGACATTAATATATCTACCCCTCGTTTGCTTCTAGAAGATGGATCTGGAATCGACACCTTTGCTTACGGCCGGAGTGGTGGAGCAGGAGGGGATATCAACATACTAGCTCCTGACGCTATAGAAATTATTGGGGTTTCTTCTGCGGCTTTGGATACGTTGACATTAATTGCCACTATCACTGTAGGTAATGCAAATGCAGGTAATTTGAATGTATCTACGGGAGAGTTGAGGGTTGTTGATGGTGCTTCTATAGGTTCTACTACTTTAGGAGAAGGTTCGGGAGGAATAGTTGACATTAATGCTAGCGATCTTGTAGAAATAGTAGGCGTGGAACCGAGTAATTTTCTCGCCAGCACTTTGAGCGTTTTCGCCGGTCGAGATGGGACAGCAGGCAACTTGACGGTGAATACACCCCGCTTAATAGTCAAAGATGGCGGCCGAGTAAGTGCTAGCACTGTCGGCAGGGGCAATGCGGGAAGCGTGACTATCAATGCGTCCGAGTCAGCGTTAGTCACTGGCATAGTGCCGGGTTCTGTCAATCCCAGCCTCGTCGATTCTTCTGCGAATATTCCCGATGAAAGCATACAACGGATTTTCGACCTCCCTCCAGTGCCGACGGGGAATACGGGAGAACTAACGATTAATACTCCTCGTTTGACGATAGCCGACGGTGCCTTGGTGGGGGTGCAGCATGAAGGAACGGGAAATGCGGGGGCCCTGCGGATAAATGCAGGCTCGGTGTTGGTAGAAAGTGGGGGCGGCATTACGGCGGCCTCTGCTTCTGGGTTGGGCGGCAACCTCTCCCTGAACGTCGCAGATTTTATGTTGTTGCGCGATGGCGGTCGCATCACCGCCCAAGCGGGGGGCAGGGGCGACGGCGGTAACTTGACGATTAATGCCAATACTATCGTACTATTGCGCAACAGTATCATCGATGCTAACGCTTTCGAGGGAAGCGGCGGCAATATTCGCATTACCACTGAAGGGTTGTTTCCTTCTGCCGATAGCGCCATCACTGCCAGTTCCCAATTAGGAGTTCAGGGTACCGTGGAGGTTGAGGGATTGGATAGCGAGGCGAGTAAGGGATTAGTGGAAGCATCGAGCAACTTGCCAGATTTGACGGCGTTGATAGCTTCGGGTTGCGAGGAGTATGCCGGCAGCGAGTTTATTATTACCGGGCGCGGCGGTTTGCCTCCAAATCCCCTTGAAACCATGAGTAATATTAACCCCATAGTCGAGTGGGCATCGCCAGAGGAGGGCTTGCAGAGTTCTCAAAGGTTGGAAGTTGCTTCTGGGACTTTGAAGTTCCAGAACCAAGGTTTAACGGCAAGCGATCGCCTTGTCGAAGCTACCGGCTGGATACGTCGCCCCAACGGTGCGATCTTCTTAGTGGCAAATCCCGAGCCGACATCTCGGTACGATTCCTGGTATAATTATCCTCAATGTGGAGGAGACTTCAATTAATGGTAAAAATTAAACGTTTCTACAAACAGGCAGGATGCCTGTTCTACAGGAGGAAGGCTTTTTTCTCTTTTATCCTCTTATTTCTCTTAGGACTAATCATTGTCATCACTGCCGGTTTTATAACAGCAGAAAAAGGAGCGATCGCTCTCCAACCTCCCCCAGAGGAAACTGGCATTATTATCTCTCAAAACAGCCTCGAAAGAGGTCGAGAATTATTCGAGGCGGGCAGATATTTAGAAGCAGCTCGCTTCTGGGAGCAAGCTGCGGAAAATTATCGACAGCAAGGAGATATTATTAACCGAGCTTTAGTCTTGAGTTACTTAACTACAGCTTATCAACAATTAGGAAAATGGGAAAATGCAGAAAAGGCTATTGCTACGAGCATCGATTTAGTAGAAAATATTAACAATGTCTCCCCTTCAACAACCGCTAAAATTCTCGGTTCAAAAGCTAGTCTCGAACTTACCAGAGGTCGCGCAGAAGCGGCATTAAAAACTTGGCAATTAGCAGAAAAATACTATCGGGAAAGTGGAGATTTTATTGGGATAGCTGGTACTCAAATAAATCAAGCTCAAGCCTGGCAAAATTTAGGCAATTACCGACAGGCAAAAGACACTTTAGAAAAGCTAGAAGTTATTCTAAACGCTCCAGAAAACATCGGCTTGCGGGAAGATGAATCTCTGCTATCCGTAAAAACGACTGCCCTTTTAAGTCTGGGAAATACCTTAAGACAGGTAGGAGAATTAGAGAGAGCGCAAACGGTTTTAGAGCGAAGTTTGTCCGCCGCCGAAAGTTTAAACTCTCCCGCAAAAATTCAAGCATCTTTAGTCAGCCTTGGGGATATTTATATTGCCAGAAAAGATAACTCATCGGCTTTAAACTACTATCGAGAAGCAGCATCTATCCCAGTGTGTCAGAGCCAGAATTTTTGCTCTCAAAAAATGCAATTAGAGCTAAAAATACTCGATTTGTTGTTAGCAACAAATAACTACATCGAAGCAGAAGAAATCGTAACTCAACTGTTGAATGATTTAGAAAACTTCCCTGGGAGTAAAGAGGCGGTTTACGGTCGCATAAAACTAGCAAACAGTATCTCTAAATTAAGGCAGTTTGCTGGAACATCAATTCCCAATTCCCAATTCCCAATTCCCAATTCCCAAACAGCACAAATTTTAGCAACTGCGGTAAAAGAAGCGCGAGTTTTAGGAGACCCCAGAGCAGAAGCTTATGCCTTGGGCTATCTGGGGAAAACTTACGAAGAAAACCAACAGTTTGCCGAGGCGGAAAAACTGAGCAGACAGGCTTTAGGAATCGCCCAAGGAATCAACGCCGCCGACATCGCCTATCAGTGGCAGTGGCAGTTGGGGCGAATTTTGGCAACCGAGGGAGATAGACGGGGAGCGATCGCCGCTTATACCGAAGCAGTCAACTCCCTCCAATCTTTGCGCAGCGATTTAGCTGCCGTTAGCGCCGACATCCGCTTTTCCTTCGAGGAAAACGTCGAACCGGTTTATCGGGAATTGGTGGGACTGCTGTTAGAAACATCCGGCGAAGAGACCCAAGCTTCTCAAGCCAACATTCAACAAGCCCTCAACGTTATCGAATCCTTACAGGTAGCGGAATTGGACAACTTTTTCCGAGAAGCCTGCTTGCAAGTTATCTCCCAGAAAATCGACCGAATAGATCCCAAAGCGGCGGTAATCAATCCGGTGATTTTGAGCGATCGCCTCGAAGTCATCGCCTCCATCCCCGGGAAACCGTTGCGACACTACGCAACATTTCTTCCCCAAGAAGAAATCGAAGAGACAGTCAGTCGGATGCGGGCATCCCTGCGCTTAACATCCTTTGCCAGCGATCGCCTCCCAGTAGCCGAAGAAATCTACGATTGGTTGATTGCCCCGCTAGAGGCAGAGTTGGCAGACAGCGGCATCGAAACCCTAGTTTTTGTTCTGGATGGCGCGTTGCGCAACTTGCCGATGGCGGCCCTTTACGACGGACAGGAATATTTGGTGGAGAAATACAATGTTGCTTTGACTCCCGGTTTGCAACTATTGGAAGCGCGATCGCTCCAACGAGAAAAACTCAAAACCCTCATGGGCGGACTCAGCGAAGCGTCTCAAGGCTTTTCTCCCCTGCCGGGTGTCGAAGTGGAGCTGGCAGAAATAGCCTCCCAAGTGTCCTCGGCAAAACTGCTCAACGAGCAATTTACTACCGAACAGTTGCAAAAAGAAATGCAACTAAATCCTTTCCCAGTGCTTCACCTAGCCACCCACGGCCAGTTTAGCTCCGACCCCCAGGAGACTTTTATTTTGACCTGGGACGATAAAATTAAGGTTAACGAATTCGAGCGATTGTTAAAAGCCAGGGAAGGAGGACGAACCGAACCCATCGAGTTACTCATTCTGAGCGCTTGCCAGACAGCCGCCGGAGACAAACGCGCCGCTTTAGGGTTAGCGGGTATAGCCATCCGGTCGGGAACCCGCAGCACTTTGGCCACCCTCTGGCCGGTATCGGACCAATCCACAGCAGACCTGATGGTTGAATTTTATCAAGAGCTGGGCAAAGGAGGAGAAACCAAGGCAGAAGCTTTGAGAAATGCGCAGCTATCCCTATTAAAGGGCGACTACCAGCATCCCTTTTTCTGGGCACCTTTTGTCCTGGTGGGCAATTGGCTATAATGAGGAAAAAGTTGATTTTCTTTTTAAAATCAAGAACTGGCCATCAAGAGTGCAATTTAATTCTTTCCTAAAAGGAAAAAAATCAGGAGGAAAAATGGCGATTAAAAAATTTACTATACCCCTAGCGGCTTTAACTTTAGTGTCTCTGGGGACCTTGGGCGCGGCAGTCGCCTTCGAGCCCCCACCCGGTCAGGATGCACCCAAGCAAACTGCAGGGGGAGGAGTTCGCGGCGGTAACTGTCCGGCGACAATAGGGGCAGAAGTTAAGGGAACGCCTTTAACTTTGTTATTGCCCGAGAGCGGGCTGGGCCTCACCGTGGCTGACCGTCCGACTTTTATGGCTTACGTTCCTCCCACTTCGGCAACGGAGGTGGAGTTTACCATCAGAGATGACCGAGAAGAGTTCGCTTATCGGACTAAGGTTTCCATAGATGGTAAGGGTGGTGTGGTTAGTGTTTCCCTGCCGGCTAATTTACCGCCACTGGAAGCGGGTAAGGATTATATGTGGTCGGTGGCTATGGTTTGCGAACCGGGCGATCGCCTCCAGGATGTAGTCGCCCAAGGTTATATTCGCCGCGTTCAACCAGATTCTAATTTAACGAGTCAGTTGGCAAATGCGGCTCCCTTATCCCAAGCAGATGTTTACGGTAAGGCCGGCATCTGGTTTGAAACTCTCAACACTTTGGCACAGTTGCGCAAAGCCCAACCTACGAATCCGAAACTGGCTGCTAGCTGGCAGGAGTTGTTAGAGTCGGAGGCGGTGAAGTTAGAGGCGATCGCGGGTGCGGAGTTAGTTGATTAATCCCCCAGAAACCCGGTTTTTTCAGTAGCTACCAGAAACCCGGTTTTTTCATGCATACCGGGTTTCTTAAGTTGGTAGCAATTATGCAAAAAACGTTTTTACGATCTATCTGGCTTATCTATGTAGGCTATCTCCTACTCAGCGACCTACCACCGGCACCGTCTCTCTTACATAGGGCAAGCTGTGCAAAGGCGCGGACTTTTTTCATTATGTCCCTAATTTATCTACTCCAAACAAGCTTTAACCTCAAAACCGCGATTATTTCTCACCTCATTTACCGA
This sequence comes from uncultured bacterium, assembly GCA_964609515.1. GTDB lineage: Bacteria > Cyanobacteriota > Cyanobacteriia > Cyanobacteriales > Microcoleaceae > CALKCV01. Next base: position 13,077 of record CAZSTZ010000170.1, read on the forward strand.
ACAAGAATAGCTAATATTACCGCTACCATTACCGACATTATCCTCAATAACATTACCGCTGCCCCCCGCGCTACCTTTAACCAAAATACTACCCGCAACTTGGTTATCTTTTACTAACACATTTTCCACAGAAAAAGAACCGTAATTAGTATCAGCAACCACATAAATTAAACTCGTATTAGTAATATTAGAATTTAATTTATTTTCCGTTATTTTCACATTCTTAATATCCTTAACCTTGTACAAACCGATGTAGGCATTACCTTGATTTTTGCTAATTGTCGCCCCGTTAACCATAGTCCCACCGCAACATTCCTGAATTAAAATCCCCTCGCCATCCGTACTCAAATATTTAGAATTACCAATGCGATGCCTATAAACTTGATAGTCATTACCATCAACTAAAACATTTGCTCCCGACCAATCGATCGCCCGATTTTCTAAAGTAACCGCCCCAGTAGTTTCCTTCTTTCCCGTAGGATCTACCCACCACTGTTTCCCCGCTTCATCTCTAATAATATTATCCTTAATAATTAACCCATCTCCCGAGGCATGAATGGCAACCCGCATGGTATGATAAACCCAATTATCCCTAATAACTATTCCCTTTCTAAATAAACCCGGTTCCTGTTGGGGAGTTGCACCATTTTTAAAGCCGCTACTTTTACCGCGATTGACGATAATGCCGTAATGATTAGTATAATTAAAAGGCACTTCCCCACCCTCAAAAGTAATAATTGTATTTTTCTTGCGTCCTTTAATTTTATAACCCGGCTGGTCGTAGTTGTCTGTAGTGCTATCGTTTACTCTATTGTTAGCAACTAAAACGTTAGCCAAAGCGTTGACTTTAATATTGGTAGTAAATCGATAGCTATATCGCTGCCAAGGCTCTTGAAATGATGTATCTGGAACGGTAGGGTCTGGTTCGGCGACGTTGTTACTGCGAACTCCAAAAACAACTATATTTTTGTTAGTTCCGCTATCGATGTCTGCTCTAAAAGCAATGGCAGCCCTGTTAATATCGATATTAACCAAACCAATATTGCTATCCGTATTCGGCGAAGCGGTAGTAATTTGTTTAAACGCCGTATCGTTAGGAGTGCCGCTGCCAGACAACTTCGGTTCGTATTTGGGAAAAACTAACTTACTGGGAGGTTGATAAGAGTCAGATTTTGCATCTTTAACTCCTGAAGTTTCTCCGCGAATAACCACCCCATCGGCTAGTTGGATGCTGTCGTTAAAGTTATATGTGCCCGCAGGAAAATAAACCACTCCCCCACCGTTAGCGCTGGCGGCATCTCTCGCGGCATTGAAGCGATCGCCCGCGCTACCCCCATTAAAATCCTTAATATTATAGACGCAACCCCACTTAATCTCTTGAGTCCAGGGGTAAGCATCGCTACCGTATAAAGAGGCGATCGGATTATCCGTCGGTCCCCCGCTGAAACTGCCGCAGTTGGAGGAAGTATTTGCTTGAGAGATTGGCGAAGGTTCCCCCTTCATATATTCGGTAAAACTATAAAATCCCACCATCAAGCTAATCAAAGCCACCGTGGCAAAAAACAACCTCCAGAATTTTTTCTCAGAACGACTTAGGGGTAGGTTTTTTCTGTTCATAATCAATTATCCAATTTGGCCTAATTCGATTTTAACCTATCGGGCAAAAGTACCAGGAGATTTGGGCGGGCCCAGAAACCGGGTAATTTCTGCCAATACCCTCGCCAAAATTATTTTCTTGTGGCTCAAACCGACATCCAATCGATACTGAAACCTAAGAAACCGGGTAATTCCTGCTTGCGCCCGGTTTCTGCTGGGGCCAACGGGAGCGCGAAGGCGATCCGCTGCGCGGCATGCAACATCGCTCAAAAAATGGCGAAGGTATTGTCAAAGAAACCCGGTTTCTTAAGTATTTGTGCTTGAGATTTGAGCGGGCCCAGAAACCGGGTTTTTCAGCATTGACAAAAAAAAGCGCCCTCCCAAATGGGAGAGCGCTTTTTTAAGTTAAAAGATTAACCCTTGATAGCAGGAGCCTTATCAGCGCTAGCCAAGTCTAAGGGGAAGTTGTGAGCGTTACGCTCGTGCATGACTTCCATACCTAAGTTGG
>CAZSTZ010000171.1:0-8815 GCA_964609515.1 uncultured bacterium
AGTATCGATTCTGCCTTTAATTATAATTCCCTCATCCTCTGAAATAATATCGATTGACTGTTCCGATTTCACAAAAAAGGGAGCTAAGTAAAAATCTCCGATAAATAAAATCGGATCTAATACCGCCATTTTAACCACATCTTCCAACATCGGAGGATAATTTAAAAGATTGATATAACCGGCTTTAACCTTGTCTAAAAGTTTTTTGTCGGTATCGCTAATCTCCGGTAAATCGTCCTGCCACTCGCGAAAAAATTGGTCGTCTTCTATTAATCGAACGCCAAAGTTGGCGATTAAATAGCGTAAATCTATGCTTTGAGCTTGAATTGTTTCAACCATAATTAATAACTTGGTAAATTGTTAACTAACTTTTTTATCGCTAAAGCGATTACTACAAACTGACTTTTTTACTACCAATAACTCATCCGCTACATCCGCTTCAAAATCCGCTGCTAACCAGCCATTTTTAATTGTCAATCTTTGTTCTTCTCCACCACCAATGAGGCAACCATAAAGGATTATAAAAAGACCGACTTACCGCAGTTTCTCCTAATACCCTCACTCGCCAAATCTCCCACATCATCAATAACCATAAAATCTCTCCTATTCGACGACTCCGCATTTGTCCTCCAAACTTTCCTCGAATAACTTTAATCGCAATATCCGACATAAATCTCCCCTCCTTTGCTAAAACTCCAGGATTTAACCACCTCCGAACTTCAGACCATAAATCGTTAAAACACCACCAAGTTAACGGCACTCCCATCCCTCTTTTTTCCCGCCAAACTACTTCTGGGGGCAACCAATTTTCTACCGCTTTTTTAAGTAAATACTTTTCGCAAGAACCCCGCAAATAAAATTCCCCCGCCAACTGAAAACTAAACTCCGCTAAAGCTAAATCGCAAAAGAGCGATCGCACCCATAAACCATTAGCAAATCCCAAATTAGTCGCCCTTGGATGAATATTTTGCGCCCCCTTTAACATCAAAGTCGCCCGCCGCAATTTAGCTAACAATTCCCCACAATAACTCTCATCCAAAGCCTCTTTAATCCAATCTCCAGCAGCAGCAGCTAATTTTGGCACTTTTTCCTCATAAATAGACTGCTGAAAAACTCCCTCTTCGTAACCCCAAAGACGATGGAAAGTCCGCAAATATTCCTCCACCAAATCGAAATTATTGCCCTGATAAACCGCAGCAGCAATTAAAGGTTTATTCGTCCAACCTGCAAATAATTGGTCGCCCCCCTCCCCGTTAAAAATTACCGAAGTTTCCTCTCTGGCAGTTTCACATAATAAATAGAGGGGAACCGTCACCCCATCCCCAAACGGTAAATCTAAAGCTTCCACCGTAGCTAAAAGAGCTTTTTTAACCTTCTTTGGCGTCACCGAAACCTTAACTAAAGGAATATCTAAATGCTTCGCAACCAGTTCCGCATACTCCCATTCTGGAAAACAATTTTCCCCAAAATCTAGCGTATAACCGCGAACCTTAACCCCCGCTTCTACTAATAACGCCGCCACCGTCGAAGAGTCGATGCCTCCAGAAAGAAAAACTCCCACAGGTTCCTCTGGCAAATCTCTTATTTGTCGGTTGGCGGCATCTTTTAATAATATTTGCAACCGAGAAATTGCCTCTTTTTCGTCGTTAATTTTCTCAGAACTTTCCCGCCACTGATAATATCTTTTTATTGCTTGCTTTCCCTCTGGATGCCAGCTAATTTCCGTCCCCGCTTCTACCGCAAAAATTCCTTCCACTGGAGTTAAAGGATTTGGACAATAGGAAAAACAACTATAACCGTACAAACCGGCCAAATTAACTTTCGGAAAGTCCCCCTTTTTCAAGGGGGGATTTAGAGGGGATAAAGACTCAAAACGCGCAATAACCGACAGTAATAATTGCAGTTGGGAAGCAAACCAAATAACTCTATCTATTTCCAACCAATATAAAGGAACTCTGCCAAAAGGTTCCCGACCTAAAATTAAACTGCCATTTTCCAATTTTACCCAAACATCGGCAGCATCTTTAAATCCAGAAGCAGACGCAGAAGCAATAATATTTTTAGTTGTTGGTGGCGATATTTCCCCCTTACCAAAATAGCAAACTCCCCAACAGTTCGTAGTAAAGTTCGTAGTAAGCATTGTAGTGCTTTCCCCCGCCGCAACTTGTTTTAAAATAGCTCTCAAATTAGCCTCAAGTTCCGGCGAAGAATTGCATCCCCAATAACCAACAAATCCATCCGTTTTCATTAAACCTATTGTTCGCATCTTTTTCCTAATTTCTCAGCAACAACCCATCCGCTACATCCGCTTGCATTATCCGCTGCTAACATTCCCCTTACTTAACCACAAACTGAGTTTGACTGACAAGGCGATCGCCCAAAAACATCCGCACTTCCCAAGTTCCCGCAGGAGAACCGTTATTAAAACGATATTTGCACTGGGTCGGCCAAACCTTTTTATCGATAGTTTTAGTTTCGTAACGATTTTGGTAAGCAACCTGACCTTGCGGGTTTATCCAGTCGCATCCCAGAGACAACTTTTGCCCCAGCGGCGCGCCTTGCAAGATAACCCGATAACTAACTTGCGGATTTTCCAAGCGGTTAACAGTAGCGATCGCCTCTCGACCACCGCCACTTTCTACAGTCAAAGTGCTTTGTTCGGAATTAGCGTAAACCCCGGTAAGTTGCTGTTGGTTGTTAAAAAACCAAACGCTACCCCCCACCAGCGCAACTGCCGCCGCCCCCAACACCCCGGCACCGATCCACTTTTTCCGTTTTTCCTCAACTTCCTGCGCAGATCGCCGCCGCAGTTGCATCATCGCCTCGTCAACCAGCTCGGTTGGTAAATTTAATTCGTTTAAAATCTCCTCGACTTGTTCGCGATTTAATTCTTCGTTGCGGCGTTGGGATAATCTCTCGACTTCCCCCACCAGTTGTCTCATTTGTTCTTGCGTTAATTTATCTTCCATAGCTCAATAGGTAATAGGTAATAGTAGTGCGCGCAGTGCGCACCTTACAAATAATCTCCGTTTAGTTAACTCCAACTACAAATGTAAGAAACAATCTTTCTGCTGTCATTGCGAGGCGGCGGGAAAATGAGTTAAGCTCTTGGAAAAAACGTTAATCCAGCCGAAGCAATCTCAGCCCCACCACTAACCTATGAGATTGCCACGGGGGGTACATAACTATCGAATCAATAACTTAACGAAAATCCACCCCCCTCGCAATGACAACAAAGGGATTTTTTCTTAAGTTATCCATGCCGTTGTTGGTGCCACTGCCAAGCGTGAGAGACAATTTTACTCAAGTCGGCATATTGGGGAGACCAACCTAACACCTTTTTCGCTTTCTCCCCGCTGCCGACTAACACCGGCGGATCCCCCGCACGCCGATCGCGCTCTTCTACTTTAAACTCCCTCCCAGTAACAGCTTTTACCGTTTCGATAACTTCCCTCACCGAAAAACCGTTGCCGTTGCCTAAATTAAACGCCTCGCTTTTGCCCCCTTCTAATAAATATTCCAATCCCAAAACGTGAGCGTCTGCCAAATCGTTAACATGGATATAATCTCGAATACAAGTTCCGTCTGGCGTGTCGTAGTCGCTGCCAAAAATAGAAATCGAATCTCGCTTGCCCAAAGCAGCAAATAATACCAACGGAATTAAATGAGTTTCCGGGTTATGATCCTCTCCAGTTAACCCGCTAGGAGCCGCACCCGCAGCATTAAAATAACGGAAACAAACCGATTTTAAATCGTAAGCATTATCAAAATCAGATAATATTTGTTCTACCATTAATTTACTGCTACCGTAAGGATTTATCGGCTGTTTGGGATGGTCTTCGGGAATAGGACTCATCTGGGGAATGCCATAAATAGCCGCAGTAGAAGAAAAGACAAATTTCTTCACCGAAGCTGCTAGCATTGCTTCTAATAATGTTAAAGTTCCGACTACATTATTGTCGTAATATTTTTGCGGATTTTCCACAGATTCCCCCACAAAAATATAAGCCGCAAAGTGCATTACTGCCGCAATATCGTAGGTGGAAAAAATCCGATCTAATAGGGGGCGATCGGTCGTACTTCCCACAAATAATTCTGTCTTGAGGACGTTTTCTACTATGTCTTGATGGCCGTAAACGAGATTATCCAAAATTACCACTCGATAGCCGGCCCGTTGGAGCGCCAGCACGGCGTGGGAACCGATATAACCCGCCCCACCGGTTACGAGAATTGTAGGCTTGACTTTTGACACGGTTTGAGCTATCCTTTTCTATTGTAATTTTTTCCGTCTCTACCCTACACCATCTTACTCGGGCTCGCAGACAAAAATTATGAAAAAACCCGGTTTCCTTGGGAGACCGGGTTTTTTCTTGTTTAAATAAATTGTCATTAAGAAGCGAAATGTTTTTCGATTAATTCGGGAATCTCTTGTGGGTCGATTTTACTGTAGCGCTCTTTGTTGGGCAGCATCACAATATTAGGCCCCGCTTTGCACTGTTTCAGGCAGCCGGTTTTCTGGATGGTGACTTGCTCTTCCAAACCGCGATCGCTCAAGGCCGCCTCCAACGCCTTACAAACTCCCCCTGCCCCCCGCTTGTGGCAGCTAGATTTCTGACAAACTAAAATCTTGGCCTTTTTCTGGAAAGGGGCACTCTTCTCAACATCGCCCTCGGCCTTTTCTTTGCCAAAGTCCCCTTCTACTACTACGTTACTGTCCGCTGTCGCCCCATTCTTGCTTACCAATATCAGGCTATAAGCTTTCAATTGAACTTCGCCTGTTTTCAATTTGACCTTTCTCTCTCCACTCAAGCGCACCACCGAACCCGGTATGGCTATTGGTAGGAAAGTTTTTCTTAATTCTTTGGAAAGTTTGACCAATTCCAACCTTTCACTGGTTGCTATTTTCAGGTATTTGAGCTTGCCGTCTTTAGCAAATGCCTCCCGAATTTCACCTTCCAAGCTGAATTCAGAAACCTGTTTTTTCGATTTGCACATGGTTTTTTGTTCGTTTTTGATAGTGGTAAACCTTTAAATCGTTCTCGTAGAACGGACATCTTGTCTGTTCGGCCTCTTGACTTCGTTTGTCGGCCTCTTGAAACGCTAATTTTTCCTAACTAGCAAGCCAAGAATTTTCTAACAACCCCACCAGTTCGTGCCTTGGGGCCGTAAATTGCCTCACAACGCTTCCCAGTTGAGTCGCTTCCACCCCATCGTCAATTTGGACTTGCAAAGGCTGGCCAGAACTGCACCAACAAGCAATCTCTAGCTCTTGTAGCCGTCGATACACTTCCCAGCGGTGGATGCCCCTTACTTCCACAACTTGGCATAATTTCGGTTCTAGGTTGGATTTGCTCATTTTTTTTTCAATTGCAATCTATTTGCGCTAATTTTGCCCTTGGCCTTCCAGCAGTCCGTTTGGTTTCTACCAGTTCGCCACGATTTCCACTCTAACCTAACTGCTAACTATTCTCAATAGTTTCCGAAAAAAAATTTTGCTTGCTCGTAATATCTTCTAGCTGGCGCAGCCGCGCTGTTTTAGCTCCAGTAAGGCTGTGGTAAAGTAATCCTATTAGCAATAAGTTGCCTAATTAACTGGCAATAAGCTCCCTTATTGAGAGGAAAAACATAACATCATGACAACAGCTACTCCAATACAAGTTTTTGGCCAGGTTGCCGAAAACCCAATTGGGCTAGAGAAATCTGTCACAGAACCAGTCTGTGAGGGAATGAACATAGCTTTAGCCAGTTTTCAAGCATTGTACTTGCAATATCAAAAGCATCATTTTGTGGTAGAAGGAGCAGAATTTTACTCCGTCCACGAATTTTTTCAAGAAAGCTACGAAAAAGTCCAAGGCCACGTTCACGAATTGGGCGAACGCTTAAACGGTTTGGGCGGCATTCCCGCTGCCAGTTTTAGCAAGCTAGCAGAGTTATGCTGCTTTGAACCCGAGGCAGATGGCGCATTTCCCGCTAGGGCCATGCTCGAACACGATTTGGCCGCCGAACAAGAGGTTATCAAACTACTTCGCCGTCTGGCAGGACAGGCAGAGAGTTTGGGCGATCGCGCCACCCGCTATCTCTACGAGCAAATTCTGCTCGAAACCGAGGAACGGGCCTATCATCTCGACCATTTCTTGGCCAACGATACTTTAGTCGTACTTAACTAAAGGTTTTTTAGTGTCACTTTGCCTGTTATGCCCCCTGGGGCTATAATGGCAACAGACTGGCAAGCATGGCTATTGCTTCAATATCCCGCCTGCCGATTTTAAAAAGAGAAGAGAGAGAACGCTTGACGGAGAGGGGCCTCGGCTCCTCTCTGTCCTTTTTGATGTCCATTTTCGGAAATAACATCTGTTAAATCATCATAAGGCTATTGCAAAACTTTGGCAACTGTTTTTGAAAAAATTTTTCTGGTTAATTGCAAATCAAAAACAAATTTGCTTTTTTCTGGATGGCCAGGGGGCGATGGTCAGTATCTCAGAAACCCGGTAATTCCGGCAAAACCGGGTTTCTTGACCTTGCCCGTAGGTCGGGCTCCGTGCAACGAAACCCAAAAAATGCTAGCGCAACTAAAATAGTAGGGTGCGCACTGCGCACCTTACAAAATGCTGAAAATACTACCCACAATTTTAAGCGATTGCTTTTTACCAATAAATATGAAGACTCAAATACCAGATTTAAAATCGCTTTTAGAAATAACAGACGACGATTTTTACGAGCTTTGTCAGAAAAATCCCGATGTTAAAATAGAACGTTCTGCTACTGGAGGATTAATTGTTATGTCGCCAACTGGGGGAGAAACGGGGTACCGCAATTCGAGGTTAAATCAAAAGTTAGCGAATTGGAGCGACACTAATAATTTAGGAATTGCTTTCGATTCTTCAACAGGTTTTAAACTACCTAATAACGCCAACTTATCTCCCGATGCCAGTTGGGTGCGACGGGAAAAAATCGATGCTTTAACTCCTGAAGAAAAAAGGAAATTTCTGCCTGTATCTCCCGATTTTGTAGTAGAGTTGCGTTCCGAAACCGATGCTCTAAAAACCCTGCAATCAAAAATGGAAGAATACATGGAAAATGGGGTACGTTTGGGTTGGTTAATCGACGCTAAATTGCGACGAGTTGAAGTGTATCGCCAGGGGCAAGAAGTGGAGATTTTGGCAAATCCAAAGACTGTTTCTGGGGAGGATGTTTTGCCCGGTTTTGTATTGGAAATGGAGAGTATTTTTAGGGGTTTGTAAAGAACAAACCAGAAACCCGGTTTTTTGTGTAAAGAATAACCCAGAAACCCGGTTTTTTCAAAAAACCGGGTTTCTTAATGTGGCAGCTAGTAACTAAAACCGAATCATCCTCAACCAAAACCTCGCTATTATTAAACTCCAACAAAGACATAACCACCTCATCCGCAGTAATAGACAAATTTTTATCCTCATTTACCGCCAGAATGCTTTGCCCCTACATAAATCAAATAGGATGGCTATAAACTATAAAGCAGAGTTTCTAACTCCTTCAATTTTGCTTTGACTTCTTGCCTATTTATAAACAAACCATCCACCCCTAATAATCCCGCCAAACCCTTAATATTTTCCCGACCACTTTTCCAACCATAACCCTTAATTTGTTCCCAGAAATATTGATAAACTAGAGGAGAAGAAAAACCTTTACCGTTTTTAATTCCCAAACGCACTTTCTCTTGGATGGTAATATCCGAAGCAGTAGCGATCGCCACCAAACCCGCCGCCGCCACCAAAGCTTCTCCACCTTTCAATACCTTCTCTCCTCCCAATACTCCCAAACCGCCTCCAGCTACAGAATTGTATGCCGCATTTGCCAGCATATTTAGATTGACATCGGTATCGGTAAAAATATGTTTGGCATTTGGGTTATTGGCGCTTTTTACTAACTCTTGATTTTTCTTAAATTTGCTCGATGCTCCATAGAACTTTTCTTCAATTTCTAAATCTTCATTTACTCCTAAAAACACTTCTTGCGCCAGTTTATAAACAGTCAAGCAGAGGCCCGGAATATCTGAATTAAATAAAGCAGCATCTAACCTTTCTACTTTGGCAGGTTCCGGTTGTTTTTTCCCCTGCCGTAACTGATGGTAAACCGAAGTAAATTTGCGTCGATCGCCCTCTTTAATTTCCGCACTGCCGCCGATACCATCCACCATTTTCATATCCACTCTCAGGGCGATCGCGTTAGCACTAGCTAACAAATATTTTTGCTTCAGCAATCTGGGAAGATCGCCGTGTAAAACGATAGCATTTAACTGCTGCCAAGCCAGCAAATTAGGAATAGGTTCTCCCAGTTTAATATATTGATAAGTTATTTTCAACCACTGTCTTTCCGAATTAGTTAAATTAGCAGTTTCCAATGCTTTTTCCACATATTTATCCGTTCCCAACCACCGCGAATTTTCGCTAGCAATGGTGTAGCGCAAACCGATGGCAGATTCAATATTGGATAAAGAAACCAAAAAATCTAGTAAATCTAAAGCCACTAAATCCTCAACGTACAAACCAGCTTTAACGTTATTATAGGCTTCCAAACATTTAGTTTTGGTGCGATCGTAAATGGGGGCGCGAACCACAATTTGATTGATGCGGCGATCGATTTTCACCTCCGGATCGTACAAAGTATGCAAAACGAGATAAGCATCGTTACCTCGCAACCCGCACTTTCTCAAGCGCAAACTTGCCCCTTCCGTAGTATTGGGACGAATAGCTACATCGTAGCTTTTTCCCGATCGCACAGTTACTTTTTGAGTTCCACCTTCAACCGCCCTTCGATCGCCGACAAAAACATGATAGAT
>CAZSTZ010000171.1:8915-15106 GCA_964609515.1 uncultured bacterium
GTTGCTTTTTTACTAACCGAGTCCCAGAAAGAAGATTGTTGTTTCTCGCTCATTGGTTTTGTTCCCTTACTAGACTGATTTGGTGAATCTACTGCACCACGTCAATTATATCATACTCATGCTCATACTCTTACTCTTACTCAAAAAACCGAGGGCGGGACGTCGGGTGGGCGATCGGAATTTCTGTAAAAATCGGGTTTACGATTGGCAATAAAGCCCCAACAAATGAGATAATATTAACGGACTTATGGTCCTGTAGTGCATCTAATTAAGAAATAATGCCATCAAAAAATCTAATTCCAGTAACACAAGGCGATCGCTCTTTCCAAGAAGAACGGTTAGAAATTGAATACTTAGTCAATCCCAAAGAAATTGCAGAAGTAGAAGAAACTCTGAATCGAGATGTAATTAAAGGATTAAGTAAAGATAAAAAAACTCTGCCGCCGCGATATTTTTACGACGATCGAGGTTCGGAATTATTCGAGCAAATTTGCGAACTACCCGAATATTATCCCACCCGAACCGAAGCAGGAATTTTGCGTCAAAATGCCGAAAATATTGCTCATTTAACTGGACCTTGCGAGATAGTAGAACTAGGCAGCGGCAGTTCTACCAAAACCAGAATACTTTTAGATGCCTATCAAAAACTCGGTTCCTCCCTGCACTATTTACCCATAGATATTAGCGCGGGAATTTTGATTAATAGCGCCAAGGATTTATTGGCAGATTATCCATCTCTTAAAGTTCGCGGTTTAGTCAGCACCTACGAACTGGCTTTAGAACGACTTCAACCCACTGTTATTCCCAGTCGGATCGTATCTTTTTTGGGCAGTTCGTTAGGAAATTTGAATCCTCAAGAATGCGATATTTTCTTCTCTCAAATTACTGGAGCTTTGCAACCGGGAGAGTATTTTCTTTTGGGAATAGATTTGCACAAATCTAAGGAAATTTTGGAACCTGCTTATAACGATTCCCAAGGAGTAACGGCAGCATTTAATCTGAATATGCTGCAACATTTAAACCGGAAATTTGAGGGTAATTTCGACTCGCGCAATTTCGAGCATTTGGCATTTTATAACGAGGAATTGCGCCGAATAGAAATGCACTTGAAGAGTAAGAAAAAGCAAAATATTCGCTTGCGCGGTTTGGATTTTAGTTGCGATTTTGAGGAAGGGGAAACTATCCACACGGAAATTTCTCGTAAATTTGACTTGAAGGAAATGCAGGGATATTTGCAGGAAAAAGGGCTATCCACGGTGCAAGTTTGGACTGACGAGCAACAGTGGTTTGGTTTGATATTGTGTCAGTTGGAAGGATGATTTAGTTAATTAAGAAACCGGGTTTTTTGAAAAAACCCGGTTTCTGGCGGGGGAGTTAGCCATTTTCTTGTAGGTCGGGTGGAACGCAGTGGAACCCGACATCAACGCAGGCAAAAACCAACGATTTTGTTGGGTTGCGCTGTCGCGGAGCCCGACCTACGAATAGTGTTTTTTATTTTGGCGAAGGTATTGTTTGAGAAACCCGGTTTCTTAATTTGAGTATGAATATGAGTATGAAGAAAAGATACTCGTAGTTTTGGTAAGGGCCCGGGCTGTCCGCCATTTTCTGCAAACTCGATCGCTTTTGTCGTTTTTTTAACAACAATTGGCAAAAATGGCCCAGCTACCAACTGCTTGACTAATTACAATTATCGATAAATCAAAGTTTTTAACTCTTGCTGACGGGAGTTTTAGTAGGTATTTTAGCAATAGGTAAAGTAATTGTAAATACACTACCTTTACCCGTGTCGCTGATAACTGTAAGATGACCCTGATGAGAAAGGCAGATTGCTAGAGCGATCGCCAATCCTAACCCCGTTCCACCTGTTTTCCGAGTGCGATCGCTATCAACTCTATAGAATCGCTCAAAAATGCGAGCTTGTTCGATAGGTGCAATGCCAATTCCCGTATCTTTAACCGCAATCTCGGCTATATTATCTTTAAAATTTAAACTAACGACGATTGTGCCGCCATGAGGGGTATATTGAATCGCATTAGCCATTAAATTAGAAACTAGACGGTAAAGTTGAGACTCGTTGCCTAAAACATAGATTTCCTGCTGGGGAATATGATAAACAAGATCGATATCGGAAGTGGTTGCTAATTCGGCAAATTCTTCTGTTAGATCGCTAATTAAATCGTTTAAACAACAGGGTTGAAAAGCTTGGGGGGAGGATTGGATTTCGAGACGGGTTAAAAACAGTAAATCTGTAACTAAATTACTCAAACGTCGTCCCTGTCGTTCTACAGTGTTGAGCATAAGCGTTATCTCTTGGGAGTTCGATGGGTTTATCCGTAAAGTAGCTTCTACCGTCGCTAACAGACTGGCAAGGGGGGTTCTTAATTCGTGAGCGGCATTGGCGGTAAACTGTTGTTGTTGCTGATAAGCTTGATAAATTGGCTTCATCGCTAACCCTGACAGCCACCAACTAGAAATGACGACTAAACCTAATGCCACGGGCAATCCGATGGCTAAAATCCATCCCATTCGCCTGACTTCAGCATCAAAAGCTTCTAAAGTTCTCCCAATTTGTAAGTATCCCCAAGATACTAAACGATTGTAGTTGCGAATTTCAGCACTATGCAGAATAATTGTAAATTGATGGTAACGAGTGCCATTAGCACTTTTAAAAGTTTGCCAAGGGGAAGAATGGAGCGTTTGAGGCAAGTCTGAGGGGATATTGGGGGAAAATGCCAGAAGATTCCCTTTGGCATCGAACAGTCGCAGGTAATAGGTACTGCGATCGCTAATGCCGATAGTATGTCGCTCGATTAAGCTGGGGTTAGCATTACAGGATTGTCCGACTAAACAAAGTTCTGGCAAAATGCGTCTTAATACGGCGATCGCCTCTCCCGAAGTCGGTAACATCGGTTCTAGACTATCGTGAAGGGTTCCAGCAATGGACTCCATTTCCCGTTCCATGGCCGTCCAATTGGAGCGAACGAGCGATCGATACATTCCCAACCCCGATAGACTTAAAATGACTCCCATCACTAAAGAATACCAAAGAGCCAAACGGAGACGACTGTGGTAAAATAAAGGGGATTTTTTCATCTTTATTCCATCGGTGTATTAAAACGATAACCCTGTCCTCGGATGGTTTCTATAGGGCATTCGCAGCCATAACTCGCTAGTTTGCGTCGTAATAAGCGCATTTGTGCCGCTACTACATTGCTCGTCGGTTCTGAGTCGAGAGCCCACAATTGATTGCGAATTTTGCTTCCCGAAACGATCCGATCTGGATTTTGCATCAAATAGGTTAAAATTTGAAATTCTTTAACGGTTAAAGGAATCGTTTGGGAAAGTCGATCTAAGTTAACCAACAGGGTATTATTAGCACGATCGAGGGTAAATTTTCCTATTGTTAAGTTTTGAGGTTGAAACTGGGGGAATCTTCGTTGTAAGGCTCGCAACCGCGCTAATAATTCCTCCATGACAAAAGGTTTAACCAGATAATCGTCTGCACCTGCATCTAGTCCTGTTATACGATATTCTGGCTGGTCTAAAGCGGTCAGCATGAGAACGGGTAAGGGATTTTGCTGTAATCTGAGCTTTTTACAGAGTTCTAGTCCTGAGAGCGTGGGTAACAACCAATCAAGAATCGCTACCGTATAATCCGTCCAGGGGTTTTCCAGATAGTGCCATGCTTCCAGACCGTCTGACACCCAATCTACGATGTATTTTTCGCTGACTAAGACTTTCTGGATGGCTTGTGCTAAATCTTCTTCGTCTTCTACTAACAGAATCCTCATAAGTAATTAATAATTAATAATTAACAATTAATAATTAACAATTAATAATTGAGTACCGACGGGTCATTATGGGATAGTTGGATCCCCCCAACCCCCCTTATCAAGGGGGGCTTAAGAATTAAGGTTTAGGGAACTTTGGCATCAACCGCTTTCCAAATTGAGCGTAAAGGGCGGGAATGACTAATAAAGTCAAGGCAGTAGAAGTAAATAAACCTCCTAACACAACAATAGCTAAAGGTTTATGAAATAGTTGGATCCCCCCAACCCCCCTTATCAAGGGGGGCTTAAGAATTAAGGTTTAGGGAACTTTGGCATCAACCGCTTTCCAAATTGAGCGTAAAGGGCGGGAATGACTAATAAAGTCAAGGCAGTAGAAGTAAATAACCCTCCTAACACAACAATAGCTAAAGGTTGTAGAATTTCATTCCCCGCACCGCTGGCGATCGCTAACGGTAACATCCCCAAGGCCGAGGTTAAAGCAGTCATCAAGATAGCGTTTACCCGGTCCAGAGAGCCGCTGACGATCGCCGATTCTAGAGACACTCCTCGGGCAAACTTCTTATTATAGTTATCTACTAACAATAACCCATTACGAACGGCTACCCCAAATAAAGTAATAAATCCAACCAGAGAGGCAATGGAAATCGTGCCTCCCGTCAGCACAATAGAAACAATCCCACCAACCAGGGCTAAAGGCAGGTTAAGCATAATGGCAATAGTTGCTGGCAGGGATTTAACCGAGAAAAACATCAAAATCGCGATCGAAATCGCCGCTATGATGCTATACACAACTAAATTACGGGTGGCGCGTTCTTCAGATTCAAATTGTCCCCCATATTGGATAAAGTAACCGTTCGGTAACTGTATGTTTTCGCTAATAGTTCTTTGAATATCGCCGACGACGCTGCTTAAGTCTCGTTCGGCAACATTAGCAGAAACGACGATTAAGCGAGAAACATTTTCCCGGTTCACAACGTTCGCCCCCATGCCATAATCAACCTTCGCCACGCGCTCTAAAGGAACGATTTGACCTGTTGGCGTTGAGAGGGGAAGGTTGCGGATGGCATCCAGGCTATTACGATCGGATTGGGGTAAACCAATAGTAATATCAACTAATTGCTGGTTTTCCGGCACTTGAGAGACAATTTTACCATTTAGCGCTGTTTCGATCGCCTCAGAAATAGAAGCCATCATTAAACCATAATTAGCAGCAGCGGCGCGATCGTAATGAATTTGTACTTGACGAATGGGTAATTGAGGTTCGAGCTGTAAATCGACGACCCCTTCAATAGGCGCGATCGCATCCCGTACATTTTCGCCAATCGTGCGAAGTTGAATTAAATCCGGTCCAAAAATCTTAATCGCGATCGCGCTTCTAACTCCCGATAAAACCTCATCCATCCGATGAGAGATAAAGCCACCTATATTAGAAGCAACACCGGGCAACTTCAAAAAAGCCGACCGCAGTTCCTTAACGCTTTCTTCCCTGTTTTCAAGGGCAACATCGCTTAACTCCACATCCACATGAGCCATACTTACCCCTGCCCCATCTGCATCTCCTGGGGCGCGTCCGGCGCGAACTTGCACCCATTCAAACAAAGGATTACCCTTAAGAGAAGTATAAAGCGCCATCCCCGCCCGATTGGTCATATCGAGAGAGACACCGGGATACAACACCATTGAGTTAACCATTGATTTTTCTTGAAACTCGGGCAAAAACACCCGTCCTAACGAAGGAATAATCGCAAAAGAAGCGACTAAAGCCGCAAGTGCCAAGCAAAGAATGATTTGGGGAGCTTTTAGGGATAGATTTAAGAGAGGGCGATACAAACGTTCCGCCCGACGAGAAACAAGGGTTCCTTCTTGGGGCAAGCTTTCGTTAGCCAAAAGAATCGCACAGAGAGCAGGAGAAAGAGTCATCGCGACTAAAGTAGAAGCGGCGATCGATAACAGATAAGCCCAGCCCATCGGCGCAAAAATTCGTCCTTCTACCCCCGTTAAACTAAAAATCGGCGCAAAGACCACAACAATAATGATGGTGGAGAAAATAACCGCCGATCGCACTTCTACCGAAGTTTCATAAACCACTTGAAAAGGATGTTTCGGGTTATCTTCTGCTTGATTTTGCCGCAACCCGCGATAACAATTTTCCATATCCACAATGGAATCATCAACCACCGAACCAATGGCAACCACTAACCCCCCTAAAGTCATGGTATTAATGCCCAAACCGAAGGCTTTCATAAACATTAACCCAACCAACAAAGAAAGAGGAATGGCACTTAAAGTAATCGCGGCGGTGCGCCAATTCATCAGAAATAGGAACATAATTATGGAAACGATAACAATCCCTCCAATCAGAGACTTACTCACATTTCCAATAGCAGAATCAATAAAGTT
>CAZSTZ010000172.1:0-2591 GCA_964609515.1 uncultured bacterium
CGAAAAACGGCGTTTAACTACTAATCCTTTAACTGCAAACGATGGCAGCAGTTTCGATCGCCAAAATCTATATGTGCCTCTAGGACTGATAGAACGCAAACGACAGCCCCAACGTCCCGATAATCTTTGTGCCGAGACCGGTTCTAAGTTATATCAACCGACGGATTACGAAATTCTCCAGCAATTCGAGAACGACGAATTTTTCGATCGCGTCCTCCTCCAAGGTCAAACTCCCAAAAGTCAAGGCCGACGCATCGCCGTTATTGGCGAACCGGGTTCGGGGAAAACTACCCTTTTGCAGGATATTGGCGATCGCCTCTTCGCCGAAACCGAAACAGATGTCGCCTTATGGGTTTCTCTGGCAGACTTGCAAGGGAAAAGTATAGAAGAGTATCTCCTCCAAGTCTGGTTAAAAGATGCATTCTCCACCGCCCGAGTTACCTCAGAAATGGAAGATGCCCTGGTGGAACTTTTCAACCGGGGGCGGGCGTGGTTGCTGTTGGATGGTGTCGATGAGATGGGGGCGGATAACTCATTGGGCGGTATCGCTTCCCAGATACGCGGTTGGGTTGCCAAAGCAAAAGTAATTTTGACTTGTCGCCTCAACGTTTGGGATGGGGGTAAAAATGCTTTGGAAGGTTTCGACGTCTATCGCAATTTAGATTTTTCCGAAGAGCAAGTTACCGAGTTTATCCGTCGGTGGTTTGGCAGTTATCCAGAATTAGGAGAAAAGTTGCGATCGCAATTAGCGCATCCCGACAAAAAACGCATTTGCGATGTTATTAAAAATCCTTTGCGTTTGGCATTGCTATGTTATTTTTGGCAGCGCCGACAAGGCAGTTTGCCGAAAACTAAAGCCGCCCTTTATCGGCGATTTATCGAAGTTTTTTACGAGTGGAAAGAGGAGTTTTTTCCGACAACTTCTGCCACGAGAAAAGAGTTAAATTTAGCTTTAGGAAAATTGGCAATAGAAGCGCTATCTGGTTCTAATTCTCGATTTAGAATCCCTCGCCGCCAAATTTGTTTGGTACTAGGAGAAACCGACGGGCCGCTGTTTCAATTAGCAACAAAATTAGGCTGGTTAAATCAAGTTGGAGTCGCTGCCGAAGACCCAGACGAACCGGTTTATGCTTTTTTTCATCCTACTTTTGAAGAATATTTTGCCGCCGCCGCTATTGAGGATTGGCAGTTTTTTATTAATCGCGTTCCCGAGAATCCCAGTACGGGAATTTATCGCATTTTTGAACCCCAATGGAAAGAGATAATTTTGTTGTGGTTGGGGCGAGAGGATATCGAGGATGAACGGAGAGATGGTTTTTTAAATTGTTTGGCAGAGTTTGAGGATAACTGCGGCAATTTTTATCGAATTAAAGCTTATTTTTTAGCTCAAAATTGTCTTAGCGAGTTAGGAAAATACCATAACGAGCGTCTTATGAGTAAGATTTTAAAGCAGTGCGAAAAATGGGACCGGTTTGTTACTTGGCAACCGGCATCCTTTTGGTATCAAATATCTTTCCCTTCCAGCCCAGACGCTAAGGGTGAGGAACAAGTTGCTGAATTACTAGACCGGTTCAAAGATTCACCTTTTGCCCGTATTTTAAGAAAATTTAAACCTTCTTTTGTTTCTTGTCCTTCTTATTCGGGGAGACAGTCTCATGGTTTTGATGAAAGCGATCCTCAAACAACCCTTCGTCAAATGAAGCATCATAAAGATTATCAAAAATTAGTAAATGCTTTAATTGATTTAGTAGAAAAAAGTCAAGACGATAATGTTATTGCTTATGCAATCGAACTTTTGAATTTTTGGAACGCGAGGGATAAAAAAGTAATTAAAATTTTGAAAAATTTGTTGCAAATTAAACCCGATAGAAGCGATTGGGTATTATGTAAAGCTGCGGAGACTTTATGGGCGCTAGAACCAGGAAATAAGCTAACAATCCCTACTTTACATAAAGTATTAATTAACACCCAAACAGAAGAAATAGAGAGCGTGCCTGTCGCTTGCATTTTAGCACGAATAGATTCCAAAAATAATCTGGCAATTGCTACTTTAGTTAACGAAATTCGCCTGCCAAAAACGGACAGAATCGACAAGGCCAGTGATGCACTAACAGCTTTAATGCTTGCTGCTAATGGGGATTTATTATTTTTGATGAATTTGCCCTACCCCCATCAGGTAGGAGTTGTCATGCTCGAAAAGTATTATCACAGCGGTTTAGTTATCGTTAATAGTTCCTCTGAAAATGACAGTGAATATGGTTTGATACAAGTTGAGAACTCGTTGCTTGGAGCAATCTTGACTTTTTCTGGAGAAGAGGCGCACTTTATTAAAGGCATTTTCTCTGGAGACTTTTTAGCAGCAGTTAAGGCTGTAAAAAGGTATGGTTTGGAACATCAAGAATGGGAAACGAAGTATTGGGGATATTATCAAGAATGGGAAAAAGAAGAGAACTGGTATTATGACAGTTTTAATGATTTTTTATTGGATCGCCCCAATGGTTCTTTTGTTTATCAGTTGGCAGAAAACTTCCTCTGGAGTTATGCGAAAAAGATGAGTTATTTAGAGTTTTTTCGGGCTTGGAACGGTTAAT
>CAZSTZ010000172.1:2691-15098 GCA_964609515.1 uncultured bacterium
AATTCTTCTATAGAAAGACGAGCGCTATAAATATTACTTTCACTTTCACAAACAGCCAGAAAAGACTCTATTGCTTCTGTCAATTTGCTAATAGCATCCTCTTGAGTATAACCTTGTCCGACAATACCGTTTTCTAAACACAAGGCTACCCAATATCCAGCACTTTTTCTGAGAACAGCCGTGTAAAAATCCATTGTTTTCTCTGTGGTTTGTTGACATTTTTAAGAAACCCGGTTTTTCCAAAAAACCGGGTTTCTGGATAACACTTATTGGTAAGGTGCGCTCTTAGCACCCTACTCAAAGTCCCCCCTTTTCAAGGGGGGATTTAGGGGGGATCCCGCCGCTACTTACCGGCACCCACTGGCATACCTAAAATATCCTCAATCTTCGGCATCTCCTCCAGCGGAATCACCCGACCCTCATCCTCAAAATTCGCGATTTGGTCGAAATTCAAATACCGATATAAATCAGCAGCAAACGGATCCAGCTTCTTCGTCACAATCTCCATATACTCCTCAACGGTGGGAATGCGACCCAACAACGCGCAAACCGCCGCTAACTCCGCAGAACCTAAATAAACCTGCGCGCCTTTGCCCATGCGGTTATTGAAATTACGAGTCGAAGTCGAGAACACGGTTACTCCATCTTCCACTCGCGCCTGGTTCCCCATACACAAAGAACATCCGGGCATCTCCGTCCGGGCCCCGGCAGCAGCAAACACGCCGTAAATGCCCTCGTCGCGCAACTGCTGTTCGTCCATCCGGGTTGGCGGACAAATCCACAAGCGCACTTTCACCGGTCCCGCGCCTTCCAACACTTTCGCCGCAGCGCGATAATGTCCGATATTGGTCATGCAAGAACCGATAAACACTTCGTGGATGGTATCTCCCGTACATTCCGACATTAACTTCACGTTATCCGGGTCGTTGGGTGCCGCCACTATCGGTTCTTTAATCTCGTTCAAGTCAACTTCGACCACTTCGGCATATTCGGCATCCGCGTCTGCCGCCATCAAAGCAGGATTTGCCAACCATTGCTCCATCTTGGCAACCCGACGCATTATCGTCCGGGCATCCTGATAGCCCCGCGCTACCATATTCCGCATCAGGGCGACATTAGACCGCAAATACTCCGCCACCGTCTCGGTTCCTAATTTAATAGTCGAACCGGCACAAGAACGTTCCGCCGTAGCATCGGTCAACTCAAAAGCTTGCTCCACCTTCAAATCTGGCAAACCTTCCATTTCCATAATACGTCCCGAGAAAACGTTCTGCTTGTTCTCCGTCGCCACCGTCAACAAACCTTGCTGCATCGCAACATAAGGAATAGCGTTAACGATATCCCGCAGAGTTACCCCCGGTTGGAGTTTGCCCTTAAACCGGACTAACACCGACTCGGGCATATCCAAAGGCATCAAACCCAGGGCGGCGGCGAAGGCAACCAAACCCGAACCCGCCGGGAAAGAAATCCCCAAAGGGAAACGAGTGTGAGAGTCGCCGCCGGTGCCCACCGTGTCGGGTAACAACATCCGGTTTAACCAGGAGTGGATGATGCCATCTCCAGGACGAAGGGCGACGCCGCCGCGAGAGGCGAAAAAGTCGGGCAGTTGTTTGTGGGTGTTGATATCGACCGGTTTCGGGTAGGCCGCCGTGTGGCAGAAACTCTGCATCACTAAATCGGCGCTGAAACCGAGACAGGCCAGTTCTTTCATTTCGTCCCGAGTCATGGGTCCGGTGGTATCTTGGGAACCGACGGTAGTCATCAGGGGTTCGCAGGAGGTACCGGGGCGAATGCCGGGAACGCCGCAAGCTTGACCCACCATTTTTTGAGCGAGGGTGAAGCCTTTACCCGTCTCTGCCGGTATCTGGGGGCGGACGAAGACGTCGCTGGGTTCGAGTCCCAGGGCCTCGCGAGTTTTATCGGTGAGGCTGCGTCCGATTAATAAAGGAATGCGCCCGCCGGCCCGTACTTCGTCGAAGATGGTTTCGGGTTTGAGGGTGAAAGTCGAGATGACTTCGCCAGTTTCGTTGGTAATTTTCCCTTTGTAGGGGTGGATGGTGATGACCGCGCCGGTTTCCATTTTGCTGACATCGCATTCGATGGGAAGGGCCCCGGAGTCTTCGGCCGTGTTGAAGAAGATGGGGGCAATTTTGCCGCCCAGGATGTAGCCGCCCGATCGCTTGTTGGGGATGTGGGGAATATCATCGCCGATGTGCCACAACATGGAGTTACAGGCAGATTTGCGCGACGAACCGGTGCCCACTACATCGCCGACGTAGGCGACGGGATGTCCTTTTTCTTTTAATTTGGCGATAGTTTCGAGCCCTTCCGGCATCCGCGACTCCAGCATGGCGAGGGCGTGGAGGGGGATGTCCGGGCGGGTGGTGGCGTGGGGGGCGGGGGAGAGGTCGTCGGTGTTGGTTTCCCCGGGGACTTTGAATGCGGTTACGGTTATTGCTTCTGGGAGTTTGGCGCGAGAGGTAAACCAGTCGGCGGCGGCCCAGGAGTTGACGACTTCTTTGGCGTATTTGTTGGTTTTGGAGAGTTCGATGATGTCGTTGAAGGCATCGTAAACTAGGAGGATTTTGCTCAGGGCGCAGGCGGCGACGCTGGCTATTTCCGAACTTTCGGATTTGAGTAGGTCTATGAGGGATTGGACGTTGTAGCCGCCGACCATTGTCCCCAGGAGTTCTGTCGCGTAGGTGGGGGGGATGAGGGGGCTGGTTATTTCTTTTTTGGCGATGGCCGTCAGAAAACCGGCTTTGACGTAGGCTGCCCCATCAACTCCGGGGGGAACGCGATCGCGCAGTAGTTCCAGCAGTTTTTCTTCTTGTCCTTTGGGAGGATTTTTGAGCATTTCGCATAGCTCCGATGTCTGTTCCGCATCTAGGGGCAGGGGTGGAATTCCCAAGGCCGCCCGTTCGGCAACGTGGTTATCATATTTTTCTAGCATTGTCAAGGTCTCCTTCAAAGATTTTTCGGCATTTATTTTTAGATTTTAGATGTGGGAAGCAGCAAGATTGCCAGAACAACCCACCCATATAAAAACTTAACGCAACTTAAAAAATAGTGGCTTTGAATACCAAGAGACTGCCCCGCTCGGCTGTATGTCAATTACGAGCGCTCTGCTAGTCATACTCATAATCATACTTCAAAGAAGCAAGGCCAGGGGAAGGATAGGCAAGGGATGGAGCAAAAGCTTTAGATTTTTTTAAACTTTCGTTAAAAAAAAATTATTTTGACCGAAAAAAGAAGTAAGATAGTAAATAGGGATCGAGGTATTTATCCTCAAAATAGCCAGAAATAGACAGGGATACCAGCTGCATTTTGGCTTTTATAATAAGGGGTCGAAGGTCGAATTATGACAAACAAACAAGTAAGATTGTTGAATCAAAAGTACCAAATACTTATTCCTGGAACGATGGGGGGTAGGCGGGTAAAGCCGATTATGAGCGAACAAGAGAAAGCGCTAAGGGCGATCGCTGAGGCAATGCCAGTGGCAATAGCAATAGCGAATCGAGCCAACGGGACAACCTTATATGAGAACGAACTTTTTAGAAAAACCTTTGTCAGTCCAAAGGAAAACTCTATGGGTCGTTTACAGTCCGAGTTATATTGCAATCCGACAGATTATCAAAAATTAATAGAAGAATGGCATCGAGAAGGTTCCGTTGAGGGCAGAGAGGTTCAACTTTGGAAGGCAGATGGCAGTCTATTTTGGGCTACTGTATCGATGAAATCCTCGCAAGTTTACGGAGAACCAGTAATAATTTCGAGCTTTACAGACATTACCGAAAGTAAATTACTAGCCAAAGCTTATCACCGACAAACCCTGACTTTTGAGAATCTTTACGACGGGGTGCTGATTACAGATCTGCAAAATCGGATTTTGGACTGGAACCCGGCAGCAGAAAGAATGTTTGGCTACGTTAAAGCCGAAGTTCTGGGAGAAAGTCCGGAGATTTTAGAGCCCTCCTCCGACGGGGGGAATCTGAGAGCGCAAATTATGGAAGGCATCAAAAGTAAAGGTCGTTGGGTGGGTGAAATTAACTTCATTCGCAAAAACGGCAGGGAGGTAACCTGCGAAACGACGGTGGTGCCGATGCTGGATGAGAGGGGAGAGATGGTGGCTGCTATAGCAGTGAACCGGGATATCAGCGAACAGAAGCGCTCGCAAGCGGCAGAAAGTCAATTGCTCGAATCGATACACTCGCGAGCCCGCCAGCAGGAGGCGGTAGCTTATTTGGGGCAAGAAGCATTAGTAGGTGCGGAGCTCTCTGGATTGATGGACAAGGCGGCGAGGTTGGTGGCTTTAACGTTAAACGTGCCCTATTGCAAGATCTTAGAGCTATTGCCAGGGGGTCATGCTTTTTTATTGCGTTCGGGAGTAGGCTGGGAGGAAGGAATCGTAGGTCATGCTACGGTTAGCGCTCATAATTCCCAGGCAGGCTATACTCTGCGGGTAAATCAGCCGGTGTTTGTTAAGGATTTACCGGTGGAAACTCGCTTTTCGGGAACTCCGATGTTACACAACCATCGGGTGGTCAGCGGGGCGAGCGTTATTATTCCTAACATCGGTCGCCGGAAGCAAAAACTTACGGAAACAAAGTCTTTAAAACCAGACAAGGCAGAATCTAACGAAGAAGCTTGGGGCGTTTTGAGCGTTCATACGACGAGCTATCGGAAGTTTAGTCAAGATGATGTTTATTTTTTAGAGGCGATCGGCAACGTTTTAGCGAACGCGATCGAACGTTATAAATCGGACGAACGGCTCAGACTGATGGAGCGTGCGATCGACAGCAGCAGTAACGGCATTATCATTACCGATGCTGCGACACCGGATAATTCTATTATTTATGTTAACCCGAGTTTCGAGCGCATAACGGGATATAAACCAGAAGAGGTAACAGGTAAGAATTGTCGCTTTTTGCAGCACGGCGATCGCGACCAACCTGCATTAAATAAGTTGCGACAAGCTATTTTGCAGGGTCAAGAATGTCAGGTGGTGTTGCGTAACTATCGTAAAGATGGGACTCAATTCTGGAACGAACTATCGATTTCGCCGGTCTATAACGCCCATCGACATCTGACTCACTTCGTAGGCATCCAAAACGATATTAGCGATCGCAAGGGTTACGAAGAAGAGTTATTTTTAAAATCCCAAGCTTTAGCTAATTTTAGTTCGGATCTAAAACAACTCCATCGCCTAGCTACTTACAACCATCAGAACTTAGAAGAACTATTGAGCGATTATCTCGAAGTGGGTCGAGAAATCTTCGGTCTTTCCGCTGGAATAGTAAGTAAAATAGAAGGGGAATCCTATGAAATTCAAACGGTTCTCTCGGAACTGGATTTATTAGGCAGGCAAAGGAATTGGCAGTTAAAAGAAACTTATTGCTTAGAAGTTATAGAAGATAAAAGAACTATTGCTTATGGGAGGGTAAATAGTAAAAATAAAATCACAAAGCGGAAATTTTTTAAGGAATTAAAGCTCAATTCTTATATAGGCACTCCTATTTTTGTAAATAACAAAATTTACGGAACCTTAAGCTTTGCCTCGGAGGAAGTAAGAGAGAAAAACTTTGAGTCTCACGACAAAGAAATCGTAGAATTGATGGCTCAAAGCATCGGCAGATTTATTGCGGCGCATCAAACAGAGGCAGAACGACAAGAAGCGGAGAAAGCTCTCAGGGAAAGCGAAGAGCGCTACCGCCGCTTGGTAGAAATGTCCCCAGAAGCGATCGCCCTTCACTGCGAAGACAAATTTGTCTATCTCAACGCTGCCGGGGCGAGGCTTTTGGGGGCAAAACACCCCCAAGAACTAATCGGCAGGTCGATTTGGGATGTCGCTCATCCAGACTATATAGAAGCAGTTAAGCAAAGAGTGGAACGGGTAGAAAAACAACGGCAGCAATCTCCGCTGTTAGAACAAAAGTTGATTCGTCTCGATGGAAAAGTCAGGGATGTGGAAATAGCGGGGATACCTTCGACCTATCAAGGACAAGTGGCAACCCAGATAGTCATCAGAGATATCACCGATCGCAAGCGAGACCAAGAGCAGTTACTCTACGATGCCTTCCACGATACTCTCACCGGCTTGCCCAACCGCTCTTTGTTCTTCGATCGCCTGGGGCAAGCGTTACTGCGATCGCGCCAACACCCAAATTATCAGTTTGCGGTCTTATTCCTGGATTTGGATCGCTTTAAAGCAGTCAACGATAGTCTCGGACACACCTCAGGAGACAAATTGTTAATCGAAATCGCTCGCAGGCTCAACAAGTGTTTGCGTTCTTCGGATACGGTGGCCAGACTCGGAGGAGACGAATTTACCATCCTCCTAGAATATCCCCCAGAACTAGGTTACGCTGCCCGGGTGGCTGAGGAAATACAAAAACAACTGGCCGAACCTTTCGATCTCGACGGACACCAAGTCTTCACTACGGCCAGCATCGGTATCGTTCACAGTCGGG
The DNA here is from genome assembly GCA_964609515.1 of uncultured bacterium. Lineage (GTDB taxonomy): Bacteria > Cyanobacteriota > Cyanobacteriia > Cyanobacteriales > Microcoleaceae > CALKCV01. The sequence continues at coordinate 9,162 of CAZSTZ010000172.1, forward strand.
GTTATTTTCCCGATACATCTGACCAGAACTCGGGCTGTCCTATTTATAGCAGTCCGGAAGATTTGCTCAGGGATGCGGACATTGCCATGTATCGCGCTAAGGCTCTCGGCAAGGCAAGGCACGAGGTGTTTGACTTAACCATGCACGAGCGGACTCTGTCTCTATGGCAGTTGGAAACGGAGCTGCGACAGGCGATCGAGCCGATTAAAAACGACGACAACAGCGCCGATTGTCAATTTGTCCTCAATTATCAGCCCATCGTCTCTCTTTCTACAGGAAAGATTACCGGTTTTGAGGCCCTGGTGCGCTGGCAGCATCCTCTCAAAGGTACGATCTCTCCGGGTCAGTTTATCCCGGTGGCAGAGGAAACGGGGCTAATCCTTCCTTTGGGCAGTTGGGTGCTGCGGCAAGCTTGTCGCCAGTTAAGAATTTGGCAAGAACAATTAAGGAATAAGTCGCAACACGGCGGCTCTCAACCATTAGCCCCACTGAGCATAAGCGTTAATCTCTCGGGCAAGCAGTTTTCCCAACCGAATTTAATTGAGGAAATAGATGCAATTTTGCAGGAAACCGGTTGCGATCCTGGCAGTTTGAAGTTGGAAATTACCGAAAGCATGATTATGGAAAATGTTTCTTTGGCAACTAAGATGTTGGGGCAACTAAAGGTTCGCAATATTAAGTTGTCTATCGACGATTTCGGTACGGGTTATTCGTCGTTAAGTTATCTCCACCGCTTCCCGCTGGATACGTTGAAAATCGATCGCTCTTTTGTTAGCCGTCTGACGGGCGCATGCGACAGCGACAAGGAGCCCTGCCAACCTCTACAAATCGTGCGGGCGATCGTCGTCCTCGCCCACAATCTCGGTTTGGAGGTCATCGCGGAAGGTATAGAAACCGAGAATCAGCTTCTACAACTTAGGGAACTTCAATGCGAAAAGGGGCAGGGATATTTCTTCTCTAAACCGGTCTGTCGCACGAAGGCAACGGAATTACTCCATAATTTTCAGTTAGTTTTGAAATAGGAGCCCGGAAACCCGGTTTTTTCAAAAAACGCCCAGAAACCCGGTTTTTCAAAAAAACCGGGTTTCTTAATTGTTGTTAATTTCACAGATGGAATATTTCTACATTGCCCCATTTGTCTTTTAAATATTCTGCCACTAGGCGGCGGTGACAATTTTCTGGGGTTGGTTCGCTGCATAACAGGCATCCACCGTCGAAGGTTTCTGGGGAGAATTTGGTTTCGATTTGGCGATCGCCTATTAATTCCACAAACTGTTTCTCGTAAACTTCCCAATCTCCCCCATTCTTTTTATACTCCTCCAAAATCTCTTTGGTGGGAGCTAAATCTAAGCTCCTAACGTAGTCAATTTTGCCAATTGCTCGGAGAAAGTATTCTAAATCTCTTCCTTTAGCAAATCCCGCCAATTGAGAACTATTATTCAATCTGGCATCGATGACTTTTTTCACTCCCGCATTTTGTAAGGTTTCAAAAAACTTTTGAGCGGTTTTTTTGGTAAAGCCAATGGTAAATAATTTAATGGTTTCTGTCATCTTATTTTTTCTCCTTTTTAACGTAAGCTATTTCTCTACCTTGTCGCCGATATGCTTCTTCTAACTCTATTTCTGCTGGTGGTTCTGGCGGTGCGTCAAATAAACTTAATTGAACGGCTTTTGTCTGTTTTTTTGATTTATTGTATTTAGCTAATAACCTTTCTTCTAATTGCTGGTGAGCTTCTAAATTGCCATCGCTAAGAATATGATTTATCTGCAAATTCAAGGGGCGCAATTTCTCGCAAACTAAAATAGTTCGATGGCAAGTCATGGGGTCTTTTTCCGCGCATAAAAGAGTTATTTTTTCCGTTTGAGAATCTTCGATTAAGCGCTGGATGCCTTCGGAAAAAAGGGGGGTAGCGGCGATTCTTTCGTATAAAGCTTTGCCGCTTAAATCGTAACAGCCGGAATCTTCCGGCCTCGCCCCTAATTCTCGTCCCAGAAACAGATATTTAATGCCGGCTTTAGACAGTTCTGCATCTAATTCTGCTTTATTAAAGTGGGGTAAATAGCGACTAAAAGGGTGCGATCGCACGTCGGCTACTGCGGTTATTTCGTGTTTTTTTAACAAGGAAATAAACTTTTCGATGCTATGATTTGAATGACCGATGGTAAAGATTTCTGTCATAATTTTGGGAATGGGGAATGGAGTCCGTCGGGTGCTATAAGGCGCACCTTACAAAATTGATATTACTGCTGGGTGAATTAACTCTTCTGGTACGCGATTTCGTTCGATATAATCGTTGATTTCTTGTTGGTTATCTTGATAAAAACTCAAAGCATCAAATACCTGAGCTAAAGTTAAATGGGGCAGGTGCGTTGGTATTTCTTCCGGTTGAATGCCCAACCGCCACGATTCAACAATAGCACGAACCGACGTGCGGGTACCGCTAATAATCGGTTCTCCCTGCAAAATATCGGGGTTTCTGGTAACATAACGCGAGGTAGTCGTAAAGGTCATAGTTCTCTATTTTATATGAGTAAGAAGCATTTTACAAAATCTTCCGTAGGGTGCGCGCTGCGCACCTTACAAAATCCTCCGTAGGGTGCGTGCTGCGCACCTTACAAAAATCCTCCATTAACTCGCTGGAGGAGTTACTTTATTAGTCAAACGCCGAACGATTAATTGAATCGCAAGGGCCATTAAACCAAGACCAACTATGGCACACATACAGGTAGCTAAAGCAGTTACCGCCACTACTAAACTGCGCACCAAAGAAGAAACATTCACAACAAAAGCATTGTCGGAAACAATCGGTTTGTTAGCAAAAGTTTCCGCAATAGAATGCATTAAAGAATACATCGCCACCGCCAAACCGGAAGCGATCGCCGAACTTGCCAAACATTGAAAAACTCCTACTTGTTTGGGGGAATTATTTTCGTTGGTTTTAGGATTTGTTTCAATCATAGTTAGTTTTTTGGGAATGGGGAATGGGGAATTGGGAATGGGTGAGTTATGCTAAAGCGATGCCGGTGGGGTTGAATTTGGCGATCCAGAAGTCTAGGTTGGGGCCCGCCATTTTAGCGCTGACCGCAGAACGTACTTCCTCCGCTTGTTCCCGAGACTCCGCCAGGGCAAATACAGTGGGACCGGAACCGGACATCATGGCACCGAGAACGTTTTGGGCGGCGAAGGTTTCCCGCAATTTTTCGACTTGGGGATATTCGGGCAAGACTACTTTTTCTAAGTCGTTGTGTAACAGCTCTCCGATTTTCGGTTTGTCTCTATGGGCGATCGCGCTGACTATGGGACCGGAATGAACTCGCTGGCGGCGATTTTCCAAACTGTCTAGGTCGGTAACGTAGGTATCGCCGAACTTTTGGCGATAACTTTTATAAGCCCAAGCAGTAGATACGGATAAATTGCGGTATTTTGCCAAAATTACATATATATCCTCCAAATCTGGCAAGGGGGATAATTTCTCCCCGCGACCGGTTGCCAGGGAAGTGCCGCCGGCGATGCAGAAGGGAACGTCGGAACCTAACTGGGCTCCTAATTCTTGCAATTCAACTTGCGTGAGTCCGAGCTGCCACAACATATCGAGTCCCACCAACACCGCCGCCGCGTTGCTGGAACCTCCCGCCAAACCGGCGGCGACGGGGATCCGTTTGTGGATGGTAATTTCGACGCCGCCGTATCTGGCGAAGACGTCGGGGAATTGTTTGCTTAATAACGCTGCCGCCCGATAGGCCAGGTTGCCGTTGTCTGCGGGGACTTCTGGATGGTCGCAGCGAACGACGATAGTTTCGATGCCGATGGCCTTGAGGTCTATTTTATCTGCTAGGTCGATGCTTTGCAAAACCATCGCCAGTTCGTGAAAACCATCGGGGCGATCGCCGATGATTTCTAAATACAAATTGATTTTTGCCGGGGCAATTAATGAGTATTGGCGCATTTTGGAAATGGGGAATGGGGAATTGGAAATTGGAAATTGGGAATTGGGAACCCGGAGGCCCTCGCTTTACTTTACAGCAGTTTAAGCTATTCAGCAAATCCCAATTGTTAATTATTAATTGTTAATTGCAAAGCGTTGCTTAGGGCTACCCATTGGGCGACGCTGAGGTCTTCGGCGCGACATTGTGGGTTAATCTCGAACCGTTCTAATAATTCTCTCAGGCCATCGCTCTCTAGGATTCCTTTTAAATTATTTTTTAACATTTTCCTTTTATTGGCAAATCCTAATTTTACCAGTTTTTCTAAATGTTGGGCATTTTGGGCGAGAGTTTCTGTTAATTGAGGTCTTAATCTTACTACCACCGAATCGACTTTCGGACGGGGGTAAAATGCCGAGGCCGGAACGTCGCAAATAAACTCGCATTTTGCTAAATATTGAATTTTTACCGAGAGTGCCCCATAAGCTTTTGAACCCGGGTTGGCATAGAGTCTTTGGGCTACTTCTTTTTGCACTAATAACACGATTAAATCGTAGTTCTCTGGGGTTGGTTCGGCAATAGTTCCTAATAGTTTTTGCAGAATCATTCCCGTAATATTATAAGGAATATTGGCGACAACTTTTTTGGGGTTTTGAAATGCTGGAAAGTCGGTTAATAGTTCATCTAAATTAAGAGTAAGAATGTCTCCTTGTAATAATAAAAAATTTTCGGTCGCGCCGAATTTTTTTGCCAGTTTTTGACATAAATCTCGATCTATTTCTACGGCCGCGACGGATTGGGCCAGGGGCAAGAGGCGATGGGTCAGATTGCCGGTGCCCGGGCCAATTTCTAGGAGGCGATCGCTCTGGGAGATGTCCGCTGCTTGGACGATGCGATCCAGGGCCTTCTCGCTGCGCAGCCAATGTTGGGCAAATCTTTTGCGGGGTTGTAAATTCATTTTGGGAATGGGGAATTGGAAATGGGTAATTTTGCTTAAAAGAGACAGCCTGTTAATCTTAACTTAACCATTAACAATTTTATTAAGAAATGCTTAAATTTTAAGCTGTCTGACAAAATAGATGATAGCCTGGGAGCAAACCTATTATCGGAGATGGGTAAAGTGCAGTATAAAATTCGCTATAAACCATCGTTTTCTACTTTATTCGTGACTCTCGAACCGGGGCAAAGCATCACCGCCGAAGCCGGGGCAATGACTAGCATGGATGGTAAATTGTCCATGAAAACTGAATTTTCGGGTGGCTTTTTCTCGGGTTTGATTAAAAAGTTTTTTGGTGGAGAATCGCTTTTTGTCAATCATTTTATTAATGAAACCCAAGAACCTTTAGAAGTTGTCTTCAGCCAACCTATTATAGGGGATCTAGTCGCAGTTGAATTAGACAGAGGTCAGGAATTAAATTTTCAGCCCGGGGCCTATCTTGCCAGTACGGATAATGTTAAACTGGGTGTCGGTTGGGCGGGTTTTGCCAGTTGGTTTGCCGGCGAGGGTTTATTTAAGCTGAAAGTTACGGGGCCAGGGCTGGTTTTCTTTGGGGCTTATGGGGGGATTACGGAGAAGGAAATTACTAAAGAAATGATAGTTGATAACGGTCATTTAGTGGCTTACGAACCGGGAATTAAAATGAGTATTAGTATGGCTGGAGGTATCATCGGTTCGATTACTTCTGGGGAGGGTTTTGTTAATAGGGTAAAAGGTAGCGGTAAAATTTATTTACAGTCTCGCAGTATTGACGGCATAGCTAAGTTTTTGAGTCCTAAGTTTCGAGGTATGTAATTAACAATTGACAATTAATAATTAATAATTAATAATTATCGGCTTGCGATCCCCCCCCGCCCCCCTTAAAAAGGGGGGAGTCAGAAAAATTCAAAGTCCCCCTTTTTAAGCTATGCCTTACTCACATATTTCTTAACATAAAACTTGACAAAATAGACAAGTTATGTGGGGAGCATCCCATATTTGTAAAAATATCGAATATTCGGTTTTTTATCTAATGC
>CAZSTZ010000173.1:0-7255 GCA_964609515.1 uncultured bacterium
AGCCTGTTGGCGGATGGCAAAGGTGCATTTTTTTTCTCCTGTTAAAAGAGCGGCTGTCGAAGTTACCCAGAGGGAAGGTTGGGGTCGTTTTTTAAGGGAATAAGTCATGGCTGTAATTTGTTTTTTACTAATGGGCTTGATTTGTTATGTTTTTATTCTTACACGATGAAAACGGTTTTGGTAATGCGGGAAAATGAGAATTTTGAGGGTTTAAATAAGACTAAATAATTCCAAATGAGGGGAAATAACGGCAAATGAGAGGAAATGAGGGGAAATGAGAATTTGCCGATAGGGTCTTGTCAATTCTGTTAATGGTGGTTAAGATAGTAATTGTTGGATTGAGGACTTAATTATGAGTTTGGAGCAAGATTTTTTGCGGCAGATAGCCGATTCTGTATTCGATTCGGAAAAGGATGAAGAGAAAAGGGCTTTTTTTCTGCGACGGTTCGACCCGGAAAACCGGAAGAAGATAAATAAGGAGATTGCTGCTTTGGTTAAAGAGGATTTAGGGGCTTATGCAGAAAGTAAAAAAGGAGAAACTCTTCGGTTAGCGATCGCTCTTTTAGATGAGACTTATAAAAAAGAGATGAATGCTGACAAATGTATTTTGCCCGAAGGACAAAAAGGGAAAAAAGATATTTGGAAGATAGTTTATCAGTGGTTGTGGGAAACAAAATTTCCTCGGTGGGCTTATCCCGTAATTTGGAAAAAATTCCAGGAGAAAGCTCAGAAAGTTAGCTTTGAGTGGCTCAACTTTTTTAAGGAAGGAGAAGAAATGTTAGCCTACAACAGCAGGCTAAAACTACCGCAGCCTCAGAAAAAACCGAGTATTATTGTCAATGAGCCTCAATTGATGTCGGTAGATTTGCCCGACTTCAATGGTTATTTGTTGTTGCTAAATAAGGGAAGCGACTATGTAGTATGTCCATCTAAGGCATTTGCTACTAATTATCAAATCAATGGCAAATTAACTTTGCCCCAACCAGAAACTCCGGCAAAAAAGCAAGGAGTAATGTTTACTTATGAGGATTTAAGAATAGAAGAATTTACGGCGATCGCTCTCGATCGACCTTTAAATTTGACGTGGTTAGATGTGAATAATACCGAAGAAATGGCGGCACATTTAACACCCGATCGCATGATGGAGTTATGGCGGCAGTTGGAGGGGCGGAATGACTGGCGGGTGTATTATGAGGCGTTTGAGGTGGTAGAGGAGTAGGGGCGATTTATTCTGGTTTTTTGAAGGAGAAAACTAATGAAAGTAACAATTAAAGATGTAGATATTCTCAAAGCAATAGAACCATGCCAAGCGGCTGCTTATTTACAAGCAAATGGTTGGCATGAATGGCGGCAAATTCCAAATAAGGCTTCTGTTTGGATGAAAAAGCTGGATTCTGGAGAGGAATTTCAGATTGTTTTGCCAATAAATTCCGATATTCCTGGATATCCTGTTTCTATGAATATGATGTTGGAAACTCTGGAACTTGTCGCCGAAAGTTCTCAAATTGAGATTTTAAACGAGTTGCTGATAACCCCTGTAACTTATCCTAAAAAAATTCAGGGTATGGCAAACAAATAGCTTTTTTGGTGGGTGAGGTGATTTTTTTCTAAATCCTTCATCCACGGACAGGCAAGATGCCTGTCCTACGAATGTAAATTAAAAGGAAGATTAATGATGGACAAACAACGGATTCAAGTGTATTTGGATTTTTTGGTAAAGCTATTGCAGACGAGTGTCGATAGCGATACTAACTTTCCAACTGTCAACGCTTTACTAAGGGAAAACCCAGATAAGCTTGACCACAACTTTATCGCAGTCATGCAAAATTGGGCAAAGGAGACATTCTCTCAAGTGGAATTATGGCAAGCACAATACATGGCAAGAGCTGTCGGCAACTTCAGCAAGATCGTCGTCGACTTTGATTCACCAGACAACAAAGCAACCAACCTGGAAATCGCGATCGCTGGCTACGAGGTGATGTTAACTGTATTTTCCCGCGATAGCGATCCCAAAATGTGGGCTACTATTCAAAACAATCTGGGCATTGCCTATGGCAAAAGAATTGAAGGAGATGTTGCCGAAAATCGGGAAAAGGCAATAGCCGCCTTTAAACTGGCTTTAGAAGTTTATAAAGCTTTCTCTACTGACTGGGCAATGGTCCAGAACAATTTGGGTAATGCCTATGAAGACAAGGCGGACAATCTGGAACTGGCGATCGAGGCATTCAAAAACGCTTTGAAAGTTTACACCAGAGAAGCTTTCCCTTTTGATTGGGCAATGACCAAGAGCAATCTAGGGACTGTATACTTAAACAGAATCAAAGAGGACAAAGCGGAAAATCAGAAGAAAGCAATCGATGCCTTTGAACAAGCTTCGGAGGTTTACACCCGCAAAGCTTTTCCTGCTGAATGGGCAACGATCCAGAGCAATCTGGGTTTAGTGTACTTAAACAGGATCGAAGGAGACACTGCGAAAAACGAGAAAAAAGCGATCGAGATATTCCAAGAGTGTTTGGAAATTTATGAAGATTTTTCCCTTGATTGGGCGAGAGTTCAGAACAGCTTGGGTAACGCCTACTACTACAGAACCACCGGGGAGAGAAAAAACAATTTGGAAAAGGGAATAGAAGCATACAAGCTTGCATTACGAGTTTACACCCGCCAAGCCTTTCCTGTTGAATGGGCAGGATCTCAGAATAATCTGGGTGGTTCTTACTTCGAGCTAACTCTAGTTACCGATACAGGAAACAACAGAGAAAATCTGGAGTTGGCGATCGAGGCATTCAAAAACGCTTTGAAGGTTTACACCAGGGAAACTTTCCCTTTTAATTGGGCAATGACTAAGAACAATCTGGGCAATGCCTACTGGAATAGTAGCTACAGGGTGGAAAATCAGAAAGAAGCGATCGCCGCCTTTCAACAGGCATTACAAGTTTACACCTCGGAAACCGATCCTCTGAACTGTTTCAATACTGCTCGCAACTTAGGCGACCTCTGCTTTCACCAAAGCAACTGGCAAGATGCCATTGATGCTTACAAAAAAGCAATTAAATCCGTGGAACGCAGTCGCAGTTGGGCGACTACAGACGATCGCCGCCAACAAATACTAACAGAAGCGATCGCTGTCTATGCCAACATCATCCAATGTTTTGTCAACCTCCAACAATACGACAAAGCAGTAGAATACGCCGATCGCCATCGTTCCCGCCTCCTGGTAGAATTGATGGCAAGTAAAGACTTATACCCCGATGCCGAGACACCCCCAGAAGTTGAGGAATATCTCCAACTGCAACGGCAACTCGATCGCCTCCGCCATCCCCCAGAGTCCGGTGGCATGGGAGAATTGTCAAGGTCGCCATACCATCGAGACGACACTGGCAAGTTGCAAGAGCAGAAAATCGATAAAATTCACGAGTTGGAAAAACGCCGGAAGCAACTTTGGCAGCAAATTCGCAAAAACGATCCCGTATTGGCGGGACAACTTCAAGTCGATCCTTTGAAAATCGAAGACATTCAGCAGTTAATAGAAAACGAACAAACCGCGATTCTGAATTTTTACACCACCAACGAAGATACCTATATATTTGTCTTGCGTCAAAACTCCACTACCCTCCACACCTGCCAAGGGCAAGGCATCGAAACCTTGCAACTGTGGATGGGGCAAAACTGGTTAATCCCTTACCTCGGCAACCGCGAACAGTGGCGCGACAACATCGGTTCGTTTCTCTCCGAACTCGCCCAACGCCTGCAACTGCCCCAACTCATCGACCAACACCTCGCCGACATCGAAGAACTCGTTATCGTTCCCCACTTGTTTCTCCATCAAATACCCTTTGCCGCCTTACCCATCGCTAATTCCATTCCCACTGCCGACAGCGACAAGGCTGATGGAAGCCTCCGCCTTCTGCTGCCTCAAGAAGACAGTTCGCCCAACGTTCCGCCGACTCCAAAGTCTGCCCCAACACCAAAACCCACATACCTAAGCGACAAATACCGCCTGCGGGTAATTCCCAGTTGCCAAATTCTCAGCTATTGCCACGAAAACCAGAAAAAGAAAAAAATCCCCCCTTCCCCACAAATGGGAATAGTCGAAAATGCCACCAACGACCTCCCGTTCAGCGGTTACGAGTGCCAGGCCATCGCGAAAACCTACAGCGTTCCAGAAAGTTTGCACCTAAGAGGCGATCGCGCAACTCCCACCAACTACCGCCACCTCGCCCAACAAGTCCAACTCCTCCACTCCAGTCACCACGCAGAGGCCGACCTCAACGACCCCCTCAACTCCAAACTCCGCCTCGCCGATGGCGAAGTCACTCTCGGAGAAATCTTTACCTGGCGGTTGCCGAACTTGCTGGAAGTCTTCCTCGCCTGTTGCGAAACTAACTTCACCCCTCAAACCACTCCCGCCGACGACATTCTCGTAATTGCCGCCGGTTGGTTAAGTGCCGGTGCCCTCAACGTTGTTAGCACTTTGTGGGCAGTGGATGACTGTGCCACCGCCCTATTTTCTATCCTTTATTACGAACAGCGCCACCAACAACCGACTTTAAAACGTTCCGAAGCCTTGCGACGGGCGCAATTTCAATTGCGGAACTTGACAGGAAAGGAATTTAATGCCAACTACCGCGCCCCACTGGAGGCACATTTGCGTAAGATTGGCAAAAACCCCGATTTAGAGCGGTATTGCAACCTACAACATCCCTTTGAAAGTCCCCGTTATTGGGCGGCCTTCGTCTCCCAAGGCATGAATTAGATTCGAGCAAAATTGGCACTTTTGAGATTGCTTCGCTGGCGCTCGCAATGACAACAATGCGTTTGAGATTGCTTCGCTGGCGCTCGCAATGACAACAATGCGGTCCCTCGCAATGACAAATTCTACTCCGAACCCTCCAGAGGCAGACTGGGGGGAGGGGGCGGCAGCACATCGCGATCGATACTCGTCTTATGACTCTCCCGGTTAGTTTGCATCTCCCGGGCGATCGCCTCAAAACGAACCGCCATACAACCATAAGGCACCTTCAGCTCGACGATCGCCTCCAACTTATCGAAACCGTTCAGCGAAAAATCCGTCACCCAGCGAGGATGGTCCGCAATAGTCTGAGTTTGGCGATCGCTTATCCACAACTTCACATAAACCCGCGCCAACAGATCCGGCAACTGCACCCGAACCCGAACCCGCCGCCCGGCAACAACCTCCCCATCTAAAATCTCCACCACTGGAGTCGGCACCGGTTCGTCTGGCGGCAAAACATAACCCGAAGTCGAACCCTCCTCGCTAGAGCGATCGCTCCCCGCCACCCCCGGCAAAATCCACCCCGTCGTTACCCCACCAGTTCCCGGAACCGGAGGCAAAGGCTCGTCATCCACCACAACCTCCCTCGCTTCCCAATCAATTTCGCCCTCGGGCTCGTTGCTGGCAGTTTCATCTACTTGAAACCCTGCCGCAGCAGTATCCGTTTCTGCTTCCTCAGTCTCCGCAGGAAGTTCCGCAGGATCGGTCTTCATCCACTCCAACAATTCCGAATCCCCCACCAAAGAATTTAACCGCGACAAAAACCGGTCTTGCTTTTTCAAACCTTGGAAAGCTCCAGTCGTCGGGGAGCGATCGCTCTGGGACTCTTGCCGTTCTCGTCTTTCTCCGGCTCCCCCCTTTTCAAGGGGGGCGGGGGGGGGAGCCACAGACTCCTCGGCGGCGGATAACTCCGACTCCTCCTCGGCAGTCTCCGGACTCCCCCAGATATCCTCCGCCAAACTATCGACCTCCGTTTCCTCCTCAACATCCTCCGTCGGTTCCGTAGATTCCACCGACTGCCGCTGTCTTGCCAGCAATTCCACCAAATTAACTCCCTCCGCCGAAACCGCCTCCGCCATCGAATTGCCAAAAGCAGGCAACTCCGGCGAAGAAACCTCCGTCCAATCTGAGGGCCGAGCTCCTTTCCCTTCTCCTTGTGGTTCGGGAGTTGCAGAAGGCATCGCCCCTCCGACGTTCAGGAAAGACGGAAAATCAACTTTTTGCGGCTTCCGAGTTGCTTCTGGAGGCAAAGCTTGATGCTCTTCTTCCGAGAAGTTGCGATCGAGAGCCTCCAACCACTGCTCCAGAGGTGCCGTAATCGTAAAAGATTGACTGGCAATAGTTCCCGTGGAATCCGCCAGAGCTATTTGTCCCAAAACCAGACGAGTCTTCACTTTTTCTGGGACGGCGATCGTGCAGCCAAAAATAATCGGAGGCGTTTGTTCTGGCAGAGGTTCTTCGATTTCTGCCAAAATTTCCGACGTCTCCGGGTTGCGCAAGCAAATTTGCAACGAACCGCCAACCAAGGGAGGGATTTCGCCTTCTGATTCAGCACTTACCGTTCCCGACAAGATAAAAATTTCCCCCAGTTTAGCTATATAAGAATCTCGCTCTAAAATTAGTTCCCACTTTGGAGGAGTTAGAGAAGTTTCGACGGGATTTTCTTCTTCTATATAATTATTCTTAATTTCTGGGGATGGCTCCGCCACTACCGATTCTGTTGTCTCTTCTATATAATTATCCTCAACTTCTGGGGGTTGCTCCGCCACTACCGGTTCTGTTGTTTCTTTTTCCATATAACTCTCCTCAACTTCTGGGGGTTGCTCCGCGACTATCGGTTCTGGGGGGCGATCGGTTTTCTGAAGCGGTTTGATTAACGGTTTGGCGGGGATTTCTTTTGGGATAGAAACCTTTTGGTTCTCCACTTTTGGCAATCGCTGTTTTGCCTCGTCGGGAATTTGCACGAACTTTTCCTCTGGGACAAGTCCCGTCTCGGCGGTTTCCTCTTCTTCTGCCCCAGACTGAGAAAAATCTAGAGGATCGGACTCGCAGGGCAAGACTTGTAAGTTAATGGTCTGGGGATTAGCTTCCGGCAAGATGCCAGACACCCCCCGAGGTTCGCAGGAGATTTCCCAGAGGCCCGGTTTGAAATTGGTGTAGGGGACCAGGGCTATTAATCCTTCTTTATTAGTACGACCGTTTCGCGTGTTGACCCTTCTTACTGGCGGGTCTTCTTCCGGAGATTCGTGGAGGACTCTAATTTGGACCTCGCCCTCGGTAAATTGAGAGCGGGCCACGATACGATAGCGGCCCTCCAGAATTTCCACGTCGGTAGATTCGAGGGGCAGCCAAGAGCGATCGCCTTCTTTCTGTAAGAGAAATTCCCAGTCAGACATTGGTGGCTATGGATGTAAGCGTGTCTTTACCTTACTATAGCTGTTGCTAATTTAACCGTGCTTTTTT
>CAZSTZ010000173.1:7355-9606 GCA_964609515.1 uncultured bacterium
GACGCTCTGGTAAGATTCCTAATTGTTAGCAATTACCCAATAAAAAAAAATGCCAGACATTGTAGATATAGCAGTTAGCGCCGGTTCTTTTGAAACCTTAGTAACGGCAGTCAAAGCCGCCGGATTAGTAGAAACCCTCAAAAGTCCCGGACCGTTTACAGTATTTGCCCCCACGGACGATGCCTTCGCCAAGTTACCGCCGGGAACTATCCAAACGTTAGTACAAAACACGCCTCAACTGGCGAGAATACTTACTTATCATGTAGTTTCAGGGAAATTGAAACGGGAAGATTTAGCAAAAGTCGATGCAGTAACATCGGTGGAAGGAGCGCCGATAAGGATAGATTGTTCCGAAGGTTTCGAGGTAAAAAATGCCACGGTAGTGCAGGCCGACATCGAAGCGGATAACGGCATCATCCACGTTATCGATAACGTAATTTTAATGGGTTAATTCCCGTAGAACAGGCATCTTGCCTGTTCGGTGGGGGGCAACAGTCAAGCGGGCCCCAGAAACCCGGTTGGCAAAAAACCGGGTTTCTGACATCTTAACTGGTGTTGGGTTGCGCGATCGCGCGCGCCCAACCTACATTTCTCTATTTAGGGCTTGCTGAAAAAAGACAATATATGTTTCTGTTGTCGGTAATGGGTAATGGGATAACAGTTTGTAGGTTGGGCGCGCGTGAAACGAAACCCAACACCAGTTAAACAGTTTTTTAACTTGTAGGTTGGGCGCGCGTGAAACGAAACCCAACACCAGTTAAATAGTGTTGGGTTGCGTGATGTTGGGTTTCGCTGTCGCTTCACCCAACCTACATACTACATTTACTTAGCCTACATCAGTCCTTGACGTCTCAAATGACTAATCAAGGTTTGTGCAGTCCAAGTCGGACATCCGCAACCGAGGAAATCATTGTCTTGAGTCCAAATAGCAATTTGCAACTTCATCGCAAGTGCTACCGTCGGCCAATCGTCGGCATCCGCAGGAATGCGCTCTCTTGCTTCCGCTTCTAGGTGGACGTATAACGCTTCTGGAACCACTACTATTTTTGTCTCAACGATAGCGATGATTAACTCTAGCAGAAACATTTTTTCTGTTTCAGAGACTTTGTTTTGGTTCGCGATCGCATTTAACCTTCGTTCCAGTTCGTACCTAGTTTCATCGATAACCCGTTCGGTAGCATACAGTCTCAAATTAAAATTGAGGATTAACTCCCGCCCCCGTTCTCGTAATAGTTCCCCCACCAGAACGTTAGTATCAACTATTAGGTTCATCATAAGGAAAAGGCTTATTCATATCGAACAAATCTGCAAACTCATCCTCTGTCATACCATTTCTAGCTAAGACCTCCCCTAATACCTTCTCCAGTTTGGCGACAGTTTGTTTGAGCTTTTCTTCTTTTCTCCGTTCTTGAGGGTAATAAAAACCCAAGATTTCCCCTTCGTTTTCTATTGCCAAAGGCTCAATGCTTTCCAAATAAAAAGTTATTTGTTCTTGAAATTTATCTACTGGTACGGATTTCATAGTTTAGCATTCTCCTTTAAGTTAGAGGTTAGCAACTATTTTAGCTCCCGTTTAAGCCACTGTCAATAAAACTGGATTTCTTAATTATTGAGTAGTTTATAGGTCGGACTTGGGTTATGTTTGGTTTCGCTGTCGCGGAGCCAGACCTACATACTTTTAACTTACAAACTATTGTATCTTCCGACCGATGTAACCGACGATTATCCTTCCCGGTCCTAAATCTACAGAAAAATGAAGTCGCCAAGCTCCAGGCGTCATCCGAACGTGCCAACTAAACAAACGACTTTGACCGTCGGGACATCTAATATTTAATTGCTCTGGAAAATCTCGAAGTCTAGAATCGCTCTCTGGAGTAGCTTTACTCCCAAGAGCATCTTTATTAAAAGTTCCGCTCGTCCAATTCTCGCAATATTCCTCAAGTTCAAACAGTCGTTTCATAACTTGTCGAAACATCGGGTTAGTGGCGTTGAGACTTTCGACTTGGGGGCGAACTGACTCGCAAAATTCCAGATGGGGAAATAACTCGCTTCTGCGCTGCCAAAGTTCTCTGCCGTTGCGTAATATTATGCGGATGCGGTTTTTTATCCAGTCGGCGCGTTCCCCCAGATGAACGCTGCGACTCGCATGAGGAATTTCTACTGGTTCTTCGATTAATTGTTCGCTGTCATCAAGGTAGGTTATGTGTAATTCCAAGCGACTGCAATCCCATTTCGACTCCGAGAGCAAACT
>CAZSTZ010000173.1:9706-15071 GCA_964609515.1 uncultured bacterium
CCACTCATCAAAAAAGCCGTCGGGCCATTCATCTATACGACCGTAGCGATTAATTCGTGGCGAGATAATTTCGGTGACAAAATCCGTTCCTTCTTTACGCCTTTGGCAATAGTGCAATTGAACGTTTTCCGGGTCAACCTTATCGAGATAAACTGCCAAACGAATCCCATTTAAAACGTGGTCGCTGTGAGTTTCTATTACTACTTGAACTCCACAATTAGCTGCCAGCGCCAGCAATCTTCCCATTTGAGATTGCCCTTTGGGATGAAGATGGGCTTCGGGATTTTCTATTAAGATTAACGTTCCTGGTGGGGAGGCTAAAATTGCTACGAGAATTGGTAAAGTGTAACTAATACCGAAGCCAACATTAGTAGAACGGTAGGGGTTGCTGTCTCCATAAGAATATTGAAAACTCATTAAATCCACATCCAATTTTGGCTCAATTTTAAGTCGCGTTCCCGGGCTAATTTCTCCCATCCAGGCTTCTACTTGGTCGATTAAATCGGCTGACTTTGCTTCTGGATGTTTTAGTTCCTTATTTGGTATTATTTCTCGTCCTTTTAGAAAGAGAAAATGGGCAGCATATTCGCCGTTAATTCCAAGCTGCCCCAACTCTCCGACTTGGAAATCAGACATTTCTAAAAATCGACGGGGACCGATACGTTCTGCTTGAAGGTAGTGGAAATCGTTATTAAAAAGACTCGATTTATAGATGTCATCTGCCACGGGTGGAGAAGTAAGATTTAAGACATCGGTAGGGCGATCGTAATCGAAATTCCAAACTCCGATAATCTCATCTTTCCAACTAATTTCAAAACCGATACAATCTTCTTTTGCTCCTTCAAAAAGCGCATCTTGAGCAGTACCAATAGAAACTAAATCCCCATTTAAAGCTAAACCTTTATTGGGCAGCAAACCTTTTTGATAGGATTGACGCAGTAATAATAATGCTTGTAGTATGGAAGATTTGCCGCTATTATTAAGACCAGAAAGTAGGGTTAGCGGTCTTAATTCTAGGGACTGTTCTTGGAAAGGTTTAAAGTTTTTTAACCGCAGTAAATTAATCATTAATAACTCCCTTAATAATGTCTTAAATTTTAGTAAATCGGTGCTTTATCTTTTCAGTTTTTAACTGTGTAGGTTGGGTGTAGTGAAACGAAACCCAACACTATTTAACTGGTGTTGGGTGCTGTTGGCTTGGGCTGCCGCTTCACCCAACCTACATCTATTAAATTTTTCATCTCTTTGCCCTATCTTCTATAGTTGTCAGTAAAAACTCGCTGAAACTAGAAAATGATAATTTAACAAAAGAGCCATCCATATAAGAATAAACAGGAGGATCTTCCCCTTCAGAAGTATTAAAAAACATAAAAAAATATCCCTGATGCATATAAAAAACAAAAGCATCGTTAGGAATAAGATCGGTATAATCATTATCGACCAATAACTCCAACGCCCCTTCTGTAAGTCCGCGCGGGTCGGGATAAAAAAATGCAGTTCCTTTACAACAGCCTCCCATTCCACGTCCCGCCCATAAAAGAAACTCTTTATATGCAGTTGGCAGAGATAAACCAGAATGTCTTTCCAACGACCAAATATCTGCTTGCATACAGGGTACTACTTTTCTAGGAAAGTAACGGCGTAGTTCCTCAAATCTAGCTCTAACTCGTTCGATATACATAACAATTTCCTTAACGAAACCTAACAGCAATTAAATTGGGTTTGGGTTTCCTTCAGTGATTATAACAGTTTTTGACTTTACGGAAAATAACGGTAAGTAGTCGTGCAAAATAATTTGAACTTTAGCAGTACCAATAGAAACCAAATCTCCATTTAAAGCTAAACCTTTATTTGGCAGCAAGCCTTTTTGATAAGATTGACGTAATAATAGCAAAGCTTGTAACACGGAAGATTTACCCGTGCTGTTGAGACCAGAAAGTAAAGTAAGCGGTTTAAATACTAGGGACTGGTCTGGAAAAGGTTTAAAATTTTTTAATCGTAGGGAAGCAATCATAACAATAACTCCTCAATAGTTGTGGTTGGTAAATTTTATAATGAAAGTTTGTAATTTGTAGTGGAGCGAACCTCAACCCAACAGCAATAAAATTTGTCTAGTTAGGGACTTGTTAAAAAATAAACTACCAGTCTCTTGTAGGTTGGGTGAAGCGAACCGGAATCAGCGGTATCTCCGGAAAATTGCAAGTCCCTTATAGCTCCGAAGTCTTTACCGAACCAATTTCATTCAGTCGGGCTTTGTTGGGTTCCACTGTCGCTTCACCCAACCTACATTTCTTCCTCGTTCTCTTCTTCCTGTTGGTTTAACGTTGCTTCATCTAACATAAAACCTACTCCTTTAATTTTGATTTAAGTTTGTTTTGCTAAGACACGGTGGGACTAAATTGGAAATTCAATATTAGCACCGATTTTTCACTATATCTTAAACTAATCCAGTTGTCAAGAAGTTTTGCAGGAGGGCTGGCGGGAAGCTCCACCCAACCGTTATTGCTGTTTTGTTCGATTTTATTTTACCTGTAACTGTGAGGGCGGCAGCAGGAAACGGGTACTATTTTTGGTCCTTTTAAGATACCCCCCGCCTTTCTCTTGACAAAAAGCTGCTTCTTAAGCTACGATGAAACTTATCAATTTAGAACTGCGCGTTTTGAAATTTTTTTCAGTACGCTTATTAGTTCCATTACTACTTACTTAAAAGGCATAATCAGATGGTTCAAAAAATTGCGCTATTCGATCGCAAAGGTGATGCCAGCAAAACCACAACTACATTTAATTTAGGGTGGATGCTTGCTGCCAAAGGAAAGAGAGTAATTCTTGTAGATACAGATCCTCAGTGTAACCTCACTGGTCTTGCTTTAGGTGCAACGACGGAAGAAGACGAAGCCAGGATAGAAGCTATTTACAATACCAGGTCTAATATTAAAACCGGTCTTGCCCCCGCATTTGAATCCCAACCAAAAGCAATTGAAGCTGTAGATTGTATTCCCTTAGAAGGACAAGAAGGATTATTTTTACTCCCCGGTCATGTGGGCCTAGCGGAGTATGAAATACCCCTTGGCGTTGCCCAAGAATTAACCGGCTCAATTCGCAGTCTTAAAAATTTACCCGGCGCTATTACTGATTTATTCGATAAAACTGCTGCTAAGTTTAATGCGGATTATATCCTGATTGACATGAGTCCCAGTCTGGAAGCTATCAATCAAAATCTTCTGATGACCAGCGACTTCTTTTTAGTTCCTACCACTGCTGATTTTTTCTCCGTGATGGCAATTGATTCTTTATCAAAAATGCTGCCAAAATGGTATGCTTGGGCGAAAAAAGCAAGTTCGCTGCCAATTTTAAGGGACGCAGCTTATCCATTCCCAGAAGTAAATTTAAAATTTCTCGGAACCATCGTTCAACACTCTCGAATCATTCGCGGTAAAGAAACTGCCGCCTTTCAAGTTTGGATCGATAAAATTCAGCAAGCCGTTGCTAACAAGTTAGTGCCCACTTTGGAAAAAAATAATCTGCTTTTGCCCAGAGAAAACTACATTAATGAAGGAATAGAAGAGCATTTTACTTTGGCAAAAATTCCAAACCTCGGTAGCCTAATTGCGTTATCTCAAGAGCATGGAGTCCCTGTTTATGCGCTGACACCGAACCAACTAGGTCAAACAGGTCTCGTATTGCAGCACAATCAAAACAAGCAACGTGAGTTTGAAAAGACTTTTTCCGATTTGGCAGACAAAATAATTCAATTATCTTCTTGTGGTTATGCAGTCAGCGCTTGATGAATTTCGTATTAGTATAAATCGCGTTCGAGAATTGGTTGGGCTTCATAATTCTATTAAAGCTCAACCTACCAACGTCCAGGATGTTTCCGATATTCTAAGGTCTGCCCTCGTGTTGGCTGTCAGCGCTTTAGATTATTATATCCACGAAGTTGTAACTTTAGGAATGTTAGAGATTCATAGAGGTCAACGTCTCGAACCCCCAGTGTCCCGTAACAGTTCCCAATCTGCGTTTGCTCGTTTTCAAGTCTCTTTAGGTTCCGCCCGCCAAGATCGAATTATCGCCACCGATATTGCCTCTTGGCTAGAAAGCGAAATTGAAAATATTCATGGTTCTGAGTTTGTGCGGCAACCTCATTTAATTTCCTCTCTAACTTCAGCTATATCGCATAGCTTGCTAAATAAGCTTAACAGTGCCTCTTGGTTAGAAGACGAGATTCGGGAACGTCTCAGTTACCAAAGTTTTCAACAGCCAGATAAGATAGCCGACGCCATTAGATTAATTTCCGACAAAAAGTTATGGGATGAAGTTTCGGTTCTAATGGGCAAAGGGTCAAAAGAAATCAAACAAAAGCTAACTTTAATCGTAGATCGTAGAAACCAAATCGCTCGCGAAGCTGATGTATATCGGAGTTGGAGCATAGGCAACCGCTGGCCCATCGACGAGTCGTATATAGAGGAAGCAGTTGATTTTATCGAGCAGGTTGTTGAGAGCATTCATCAAATTCTGTGAAGGTGGATGAAGTGGAAGGAAACCCAACACTTTAAATAGTGTTGGGTTTTGTTTTGTTGAGTTGCGCGATCGCTTCACCCAACCTACATTTACTTAGCCTCAAATAAATTCAAGTTGATTTCTCATATCTTCCGGTGTCAACACCTCCCAAATTAAAATCAAAAAGCGTACAATTTCTCCGATAGAACGAAGATTTTGATTGCAATAAACGATACCAGTATGTTGTACGCCGCTTCGATGAATCGCAACAAAATCATCGTCATGGGTAACAATGACCCGATATTGAGAAATGGCAAACTCTATTTGAACTTCATCCGATGCCCCAATAAGTCCTACTTCTGGAGTAGTCGTCACCTCAATACCATCTCTTCGTAAGGCATCTGCTATGGCAGCATTAAGGTTTTCATCCAGGTGAAATTTCATCTTTTCTTGCATTGCGTTCCCTTAATTTTTTACGAAGAATAGAAGGAGTTTTTGCCTGCATTTCACTAACAAATTCTTCCGCTTCTCGAATTTGCTGCCGAATTTCTTCCCGATGGTCGTGATAATATGCCAAAGCAGCATAAACATCAGCTAAAGTAATGCTCGGATAGTTGTAAATAATTTCTTCGGGACACATCCCCATCCGTTCGTGCCAGATGACCACATCTTGCACTCTGATACGATGGCCGGCAATGCGAGGTTTGCCCCCACAAACGCCAGGGGTGATTTCTATGTGTTCTGTTATGGTTGGTATCATTGACATTTTGGTTTTTGAGTGTTAGTTTCTTATAATTATAGCTCTTAAAAAATCTATTCGTCAATCCACAATTTGTCGTTTTTAGTAATTTGACAAAAAAAACTGGGG
>CAZSTZ010000174.1:0-216 GCA_964609515.1 uncultured bacterium
AATCAACGGTTAAAAAATAAGGGCAATTTCCCAATTCCCAATTCCCAATTCCCAATTCCCGATTCCCAATTAACAATTAGCTTTGTTGAGATGGGGCAAATTTAACTTTTTGGCTATCTTTCTTCGGGCCCGTTTTTAGATAAAAAAAATTTTTTTGCCAGACCCCTTGACAAAGGTTTTTTTAAAAGTTATAATTAAACTGTCCGGGGGAACTCG
>CAZSTZ010000174.1:316-15042 GCA_964609515.1 uncultured bacterium
AATCAACGGTTAAAAAATAAGGGCAATTTCCCAATTCCCAATTCCCAATTCCCAAACAACAAATGAAAACCGCATTAATCACGGGAGCTTCCTACGGCATAGGCGCAGCTTTTGCTCGCGAACTGGCAGCGCGTAAAACCAACCTCATCTTAGTCGCCCGTTCCGAAGACAAGCTCCAGCAGCTAGCAACCGAGTTAGAAGAACGACATGGAATAAAAGCAGAAGCGATCGCCCAAGACTTAACCGAGCCCGCCGCAGGCACCAAGCTTTTTGAAAGTGTCGCCCAAAAAGGATTGACAGTCGATTTATTAGTTAATAACGCCGGTTTTGGCGACTACGGCACCTTCGGCGATCGCGACCTACAGCGACAGTTAGACATGGTGCAGCTTAATATCACAGTATTAGTAGAATTAACTCACCTATTTTTAAACCAAATGCGAGAAAGGCGATCGGGCAGCATTATCAACGTCTCCTCCATCGGTGGCTTTCAACCCATGCCTTATATGTCAGTTTATGCCGCAAGTAAGGCATTCGTTCTCAATTTCACCGAAGCGCTGCGGGCAGAAAACCAAAATACAGGAGTGACCCTCCAGGCACTTTGCCCCGGTCCTACAGAATCTAACTTTTTTGAAAATGCCAAATTTCCCCAATCTGTCGATGCCACTAGCTCTCAAAATTACGCCTCCAGCGAAGAAGTAGTTCGAGATTCTCTCGATGCTTTAGACAAGAATCAATCTAATGTTGTAACTGGAAGTTTTATCAATCAAGTTATTGTTAATTTGCCTCGTTTTTTGCCCCGAGAAATGTTAGTAAATACCATTGAAAAACAGTTTAGAAACAGTTAAAATTGGAAATGGGGAATGGGGAATGGGGAATGGGGAGCGTGGGGGGTGTGGGGAGTTGGGGAGTTGGGGAGTTAGAGATACCAGAATTTATTTAACCCGCCAGTTTTGCTGTACCAATCTTTCCCCCCACACCTCCCACACTTCCCACCCTCCCCACCCCCCAGGACTTTTCATATTTATTCCGCAAGCCCTAAGTAGATCTGCTCCCCCTTGCCAAAGGGGCATTTTCTATTATTAAATGAGAATGGAAGATTACAGCAAGCTTGACAAAAAACGAAAAATATGATAAAGAAGCGTTCTATCTTAGCCTGTTTAATGGCCCTGTTGATGACATTTATGACCAGTTGCGGCGAACCGGCCCCGCCGCCAACCTACAGCAATGCCGACCTCCAAAAAATCGACCAATATAAAGTTGGACTCGTGGAATTGCGCGATCGCATGGAGGAGGATCTCGAAACCCTCATCCAAAAAGAAAACTGGATCGATGTAGGGACATTTATCCACGGCCCCTTGGGAGATTTGCGGTACAAGACCAACTATCTAACCCAAAGTCTGTTACTACCCAAGGACAAAGAGCCAGTTTTAGATGCTGCTGACGATCTATTTATGGAACTAGAAGAGCTCGATACTGCGGCCTCGGAAGGAAATTACAAAGAAGCGGTCAAAAACTACGCAGAAGCAGTGCGAGATTTTGACGCTTATTTGGACTTAATCCCCAAACCTAGTTCGACTTAAAAAAAAGGGAATTGTCAATTGTTAATTGTTAATTGACAATTCCCCGTAGAACAGGCATCCTGCCTGTTCCCCATTACCTAAAAAAAATGACTCATATTGTAATAATTGGTTGCGGCATAATTGGGGCGGCGATCGCTTACGAATTAAGCCTCGTTTCCGGGCTAAAAATAACAGTATTAGACAAACAAGAACCGGCAAAAGAAGCTACCAGCGCCGCCTTGGGAGTGTTAATGGGAGCGATTAGTCAAAAAACAAAAGGAAGAGCGTGGCAACTGCGAAAATTAACCATGCAGCGCTACCAAACTTTAATCCCAGAATTAGAAACTAAACTCAATCGAAAAATCCCCTTTAACCGCCAAGGCATTCTCATGCTTTGCCTCCCAGAAGACGATTTAAGTAAATGGGAAAAATTAGTAAAATTTAGGGAAAAAGAAGGTTTAAAATTAGAAATTTGGGATAATAATAAACTGAGCGATCGCTGCCCGCAAATTAACTGCCCCGAAATCAAAGCGGCGATTTATTCTCCCCAAGACCGACAAGTAGAGCCGGTAGCTTTAACCCTAGCATTAATAGAAGCGGCACAAAAAAACGGGGTAGAATTTTATTGGAACGTTACAGTAGAAAACTACCAAAAAAATAGCGACGGCAAAAATACAATAATAGCTAAAAATATAGAAAGCAATTCTCAATTCCCAATTGACAATTGCCAATTCCTAATAATAGCCGCAGGTTTGGGTTCCTTAGAAAAACTGCCAAACAGAGAAAATTGGCAAACTGGCATCGCCACGTTTCAGAAACCCGGTTTTTTGGTGTCTCAGAAACCAGGTTTTTTGGAAAAACCTGGTTTCTCGAACGTTTCCCTAGCTAGCAAAATAGACCCCCAAATTAAACTCATCCCAGTATTAGGACAAGGGGTGCAATTGCGTTTAGAATCTCCCCTGGGAAACCCCGACTTTCAACCAGTCGTTACCGGAGATGACGTGCATATAGTACCATTGGGAGGAGGAGAATACTGGGTGGGGGCAACTGTAGAATTTCCCGATGCCAGAGGTGAGGTAGTCGCAGACGAGAGCTTGTTAGAAGGAGTTATCAAAAGAGCGATCGCCTTCTGCCCCGACCTCGCCCAAGCAACAGAAGTAAAGCGGTGGTCCGGGTTGCGCCCCCGCCCCCAAGGACAATCTGCCCCCGTCATCGGTTTTTTACCCGGGTTTAACAACGTCCTACTGGCAACAGGTCACTACCGCAACGGCATCTTACTAGCACCAGCAACCGCAGTCTTAGCACGCCAAATGCTAATTAACAATTAACAATTAACAATGAGCATTAAAAAGAAACCCAACTTACCCAACAGCCGCCAAATAGGCTACGTCTTATTAGCAATAGGCGGAATTTTATTAGCAACCACCTTTTTCAAACCCCGTCCCGAACTTCCCCGAGTTCCTTACAGCACCTTTATTAAATTGGTAGAAAACGAACAGGTAGAAGCGGTACAATTAAGCGACAGCCGCATCCTCTATCGCCTCAAAGGAGAAGGAGAACAAGAACTAGGACCGTTATTATCAACTACTCCCATAGACGACCCGCAATTAATCCAACTTTTACAGTCAAAAAATGTCGCCTACGAAGCAGCGCCACCGCCGAAAAATGCCTGGTTTGCGATTCTGTTAAACTGGATAATTCCGCCGATAATCTTAGTAATTGCCTTTCGGTTTTTCCTCAACCGTGGTGGCGGTGGGGGGAGTTCTCTTTCCTTTAGCAAAAGTAAAGCCAAAGTTTATGTAGAAGGTGCAGCAGATAAAATTACTTTTGTCGATATCGCAGGAGTCGAAGAAGCGAAAACCGAGTTAGGAGAAATAGTCGAGTTTTTGAAATCGAGCGATCGCTTTACCAAAATAGGCGCCCGCATCCCCAAAGGAGTCCTCCTCGTCGGACCTCCAGGAACGGGTAAAACTCTCTTAGGAAAAGCAGTGGCAGGAGAAGCAGGAGTGCCATTTTTTAGCATTTCGGGTTCGGAATTTGTGGAGCTATTTGTCGGCACCGGCGCCGCCCGAGTTCGCGACCTCTTCGAGCAAGCAAAAAAGAAGGCTCCCTGTATTATTTTTATCGACGAAATAGACGCGATCGGCAAATCTCGCGGCGGCAGCGGCGGCTTCCAAAGCGGCAGCAACGACGAACGAGAACAAACTCTCAATCAGTTGTTAACGGAAATGGACGGTTTTAGTGCCGGGGATACTACGGTTATAGTTCTCGCCGCCACCAACCGACCCGAAGCTTTGGATGCCGCTTTATTGCGTCCCGGCAGGTTCGATCGCCAAGTCTTAGTCGATCGTCCAGACTTAGCCGGTCGAGAAGCAATTTTGAATATTTACGCCAAGAAAGTTAAACTCGGTAACGATGTCGATCTACATCGAATAGCTACTAGAACTCCCGGTTTTGGCGGCGCAGATTTAGCAAATCTCGTTAACGAAGCGGCCTTATTAGCCGCGAGAAACAAGCGCGAAACCGTCGCCCAAGAAGATTTTGCCGAAGCAATAGAAAGGGTTATCGGCGGTTTGGAGAAAAAGAGTCGCGTTCTCAACGAACGGGAGAAAAAAGTTGTCGCTTATCACGAGGTCGGTCATGCTTTGGTGGGTGCTTTAATGCCGGGTAGCGCTAAAGTAGAAAAAATTTCCATCGTGCCGCGCGGTATGTCCGCTTTGGGTTATACTTTACAGTTGCCCACCGAAGACCGCTTTTTATGGGATGAAGCGGAAATAAAAGGTCAAGTGGCGACTCTTTTGGGCGGTCGCGCCGCCGAGGAAATTGTTTTTGGTAAAGTTACCACTGGCGCTTCTGGGGATTTGCAAAAAGCGACGGATCTGGCAGAAAGAATGGTGATGAGTTACGGTATGAGTAAGGTTTTGGGGCCTTTGGCTTATGAAAAGCGCGATCGCGGTTTTTTGGGAAATGATGGCGTTAACCCCCGCCGCATGGTTAGCGAAAAAACTGCCGAGGCCATCGATAGCGAGGTTAAGGAAATTGTCGAGAAGGCACACCAGCAAGCTTTGGAGATTTTAAATTTTAATCGCGAGTTGTTGGAGTCTATTTCTCAGGAAATTCTCGAAGTGGAGGTTATCGAAGGGGAAAAATTGTACGAGTTATTAGCTGAGGTGCGATCGCCTATTGATAATTAACAATTAACAATTTTGAGGAGGAAAAAACTATGGAACCGCCGACAATTTATTTGCCCCCAAGATTAGAATTAAAAATCGACCTTACCGACGAACAGTTCTGGCAATTATGCTGCGATAACGACGATTTAAGATTTGAAACAACTGCAAAGGGGGAATTAATTATTATGTCGCCAACAGGAGGATACACAAGCGATCGCAACTCGGATTTAAACTTTCAATTAAGAGCGTGGAACCGCCAAAATAATCTCGGTAAGGTATTTGATTCTAACGGGGGTTTTGTACTCCCAAATGGAGCCAAGCGTGCCCCCGACTCTTCTTGGCTAAAAATGAATCGTTGGGATGCTTTAACCGAAGAAGAACGAAATAAATTTCTGCCTTTATGCCCCGATTTTGTCGTGGAATTAATGTCGCCAAGCGATACCCTACCACAAACGCGAGAAAAGATGGAAGAATACATCGAAAATGGGGCGCAATTAGGGTGGTTAATTAACCGGACAAAGCGACAAGTAGAAGTTTATCGCCCTAACCGAGAAGTAGAAATATTAGAGAATCCCCAAACTGTATCGGGAGAGAATATCTTACCCGGTTTCCTTCTAGATTTAGCAACCATTTGGTAATAACAATTGACATAAGAAACCGGGTTTCGTCGAAACGGAACCCGGTCGATAAATAAAATTAATTTTTGTTTTGAGTTTTTATTATTAGATCTCTTGCAAAAGTCATGTCCAAAATCTTTTGAGGCTTATTTTTCCTCAAGAGCTCTTTACTCTTGCCTTTTGCCTTTTGCCTCTTGCCTACTTCTGCAAGAAGTCTATTGAATCAGTGATGGCCTACTACAAGTCCAAAAGCTTTTTACCATGAACTACCGCCGCAATCGTTAGGACATCCTCCTTTATTTGATAAATGACCCGATAACTGTAGGCAAATTCTTGCCTTAAATTGTCATCGCCAAACTCTTCTACCACTTCCCTCGCCAAAGGCTCTTTGGCCAAAGAACGGGTGACGTTAACGATCTTTTGAACCACTGCCGCAGCATACGGAACCGAATCCCGTGCTATGTAGGAGGCGATCGCATCCACATCATCAATAGCTTTATAAGACCACACTACTTGATAACCCATTTATTCAAAAGCCCTTCAGCCTCTTCTTGTTTGATTTTCCTTGCTGTACCAGCTACTTCTAATCCATGAAGAACTTTTTCAATCACATAGAGATGATATTGGACATCTTCAAGGGAGCAATTGTCGGGTAATTTGCTCAATAGAGATTCTACTTTTTTCTTGGTGGTATTCATAATTTTTTTAGTCTCTTTTTAGCTTTCACTAATGGTTACTACCCCCTCTTCTTCCACTGGGTGGCTATGGTAGGCGTAGAACAGGCATCTCGCCTGTTGCTTTTGCTTTCGAGACATATCGAGGCGCAAAACATTTCCTCCAACAAGAATATGTCAGAGTCATAGATGCTTTGATGGGTCGTATTGTTGTTAAAAGACCCAAGCCTATTATATAATAGTAAATTTGGCAGTTTCATGTTTGGACGCCTGTAGCAAAAAAATAGAGCCCTTTTGATGGCCACCAGGGATAATCAGAAGTTTATAAGGGTAGGGCAAATAACTTGCCTACTTGATAATGATACACGATCGCATCATCTTTCTAAAATCGGCTCAGGGATCGTTTAAATATGTTCTTAAACCACCATTAACCCAAAAACAAAAAACCCAGTTTCCTCTAATTATGAGCCGCAAATTGTTAGCTAACAACTTAGGAAACCAGGTTTTTTTAGCTTTGGCATCGCCAGCTCCCAAATTACAATTATTAAAAATTCCTGTAGTTAGCGATCGCCTCCTTCAACCGATCCAGAGCCTCGGCGACCGGCATCGCGCCCAACTCTCCATCTGCCCGAGTCCGGACGCTCAAGCTATTGGACTCCATCTCCTTAGCCCCTAGCACTGCCATCACCGGCACTTTGGCCTTCTCCCCATTTCTAATTAACTTGCCCAAACGCTCGTTACTGGTATCTGCCACGGCCCGAATACCCTCTGCCTGCATGATGGCCGCCACCGACTGGGCGAAAGGCAAAAACTCGTGACTGACCGGCAGCAGTCGCACCTGTTCCGGGGCCAACCACAACGGGAAATCCCCCGCATATTCCTCAATCAAAATCCCGATCAACCGTTCCAGAGAACCAAAAGGAGCCCTGTGAATCATAACCGGACGCTTCCTGCTGCCATCCTCGGCCACATATTCCAACTTAAACCGTTCCGGCAAATTGTAATCAACCTGGACGGTCCCCAACTGCCACTCCCGTTCTAGGGCATCGTTGAAAATGAAATCCAGCTTCGGCCCGTAAAAAGCAGCCTCGCCGATGCCCTCAAAATGCTCCATGCCCAAAGTTTCCACGGCCCGGCGGATCGCATTTTCGGCCTTATTCCAAGCCTCGTCGGAACCGATATACTTATCCAAACTGGGGTCGCGGAAACTCAGTCTGGCCCTAAAGTTTTTAAGCTGCAATTTCCCAAACACCGACAAAGTTAAATCCACCACGCTGAGAAACTCTTCGTCTAACTGTTCGGGAGTTACAAACAAGTGGGAGTCATCCTGAGTAAAACCGCGCACTCTAGTTAGTCCCCCCAACTCTCCCGACTTCTCGTAACGATAAACGGTGCCAAACTCGGCGAGGCGCATGGGCAGTTCTCGATAAGAACGCAACTCGTTGTTATAGATCTGAATGTGGAACGGGCAGTTCATGGCCTTGAGAACGAAACCCTCCTCCTCCGACTCTCCCATCATCGGGAACAAGTCCTCTTTATATTTTTGCCAGTGTCCCGAGGTTTTAAACAGCTCCACTCTGCCGATATGGGGAGTTACCACCGGTTGATAGCCCCGTTTAATTTGTTCTTGCTTGAGGAAATCTTCTAATAAATTCCTCAAAATCGTTCCCTTGGGAGTCCACAACGGCAAACCCGGCCCCACGATGTCGGTAAAAATAAATAACCCTAATTCTTTGCCCAGTTTGCGGTGGTCTCGTTTGAGGGCCTCTTCTTTACGGCGCTTATATTCCACTAACTGTTCTGGAGTTTCCCAGGCCGTGCCGTAGATCCGCTGCAATTGGGCCTTAGTTTCGTCCCCCCGCCAATAGGCCCCCGCTACGCTTTCGAGGTCGATGGCCTTGGCATTAATATCTGCGGTAGTCTCCACATGAGGGCCCGCGCAGAGATCCCACCAGCGATCGCCCAGATGATAAATGCTGATGGGGTCTTCTAATCCTTCCAGGATTTCTAACTTATAGGGTTCTTGAATTGCTTCTATTCGCTGTTTGGCTTCTTCTTTCGGTATTTCTTCTCTGATGACCGGCAGTTTCTGCTTGATTATCTTGACCATCTCTTTTTTGATGGCCTTTAAATCCTGTTCCGTAAATGGTTCTGGAGTGTCAAAGTCGTAGTAAAAGCCATTTTCGATCCACGGACCTATGGTTACTTGAGCTTTAGGAAACAGCTTTTGCACGGCCATTGCCATCACATGAGAAGTTGTATGGCGAATTTTTTTGAGGTTTTCTGATTCGCTGGTACGGGGTAAATGTATTTTTTCTGAACCGTTAGATTCTTGGTTCGGCATCGGCTGTTTCATCTTTACTTTAATGGGGATTTTCCACTTGATTCGTTATAAGCGTAATTTTACCATTCGGCTTCGTCCCCAGTACGGGTTCCGCTCTTCTCAGAAACCCGGTTTTTCTAAAAAACCTGGTTTCTTGTTTCTTAACTTGCGTTGCCTGCTGCTGGCCCTCTACTTTCCTTAATAATTCTAAAATCTAAAACTCAATTTTTAACAAAACCTTAAAAGTTGTGTAAAAAAATGTAAAGAAATGTAAAGACTGCTAAGATAATTGTAATCAGGAAAAAAGAAATTAAGATAGATGGTAAACCCCAAACTACCAGAAGAGGACTTATTAAAGGCCATACTCGAACCCCTATTAGATGATTTTAAATATTGGTTCGAGCGCTCGCGCCAACTGTTGGAAACCAAGGAAATTGACTTTTTAAGTAACGAAGAGCAATCTGAGTTACTCGCTAGAATCGAACAAGCTCAAAAAGAAGTAAACACCAGTGCAATTTTATTTGAAGCAACAGGAGCTAGAGTAGGAGTAGAAACCTCAGTGCTGATTGATTGGCACAAACTGCTAACGAAATGTTGGCAAGTATCGGCCAAGTATCGTAAAAATTCCTCCCTCCCCTCTTAACTCTTTAAATAAAAGAATCTTGTTAAAAAAACTGTTTGTAACTAGCTAGCTATCTGGCCTTAAGGAGAAAACCATGTTACATTTGCTGTACATCTTAGCTTTCACTACCATTGCCGTTTTGGCAGTTGGTAATTTAATCCGCAGTTTGTTTGTAGTCGGCATCGAGTCCCAACGCCCTCCATCCCAAAGATGGTCTAGTATCGGCCCCTCCCTGCAAAATCGAGGAGTACCCCATCCAGAACTTTTGGATGAAACGGGCAATGTGATTGAGGAACCTCTGTTGGTGATGCGTTCTGTATCGGTACAAGAAGCTCGGGAACAATTGGACGATTTGTACAATTCCGAACCCGGTTCTCGGGGCGAAAACCGGGGAGAATCTGAAAAGTAAAGATTTATAACATTAAAAGTTTAATAAAGTCCAACAAACTGCTATTATTTTTTAGTTTTGTAACTAAAGAATAATAGCAGTTCGCTTTTAAGGCAAAATAAAAGGGCTCGAACTCTGGTGGCACGGCGGCTCAAAAGTAAGAAAAGTAAGAGCTGAAAGTAGCGATTTATGCTTATCCAGAAAAAAAAGGATAAAAGAAAAAAGCAGCAGCAAATGTAAAGAAAAATATGGGATGGTCCCAGGGCAAAAGCTAAAGCAACCCCAAGAAAACTATAAAAAAAAAGATGACTATTCCTACTTCTGTTTTGGCAGAACTGGTAAGCGAAATTCCCCAGTTAAAGCCACAAATATATTTCAAGTCATCCTTAACGGCCTTATCTCATGCAATGGAAGACCTGGTATTAGCCGGGTCTGGTAGCCCCTTGGTCATCGCAACTTTTCAAAAAGAGCGTTTTTATCGCCAGGAAGCTCACCGCTATAAACGCATTGGACGGCTAACACCGCAAGTCTATGTGCTGGCGGCCCCAGAATCAGAGTTTAGAAACTCATCGGTCGATTACGAAACAGTGGCTTTCGACTCCAACGATACCTTGACTCAGGAATGGAATTTAGTGGCGATCGCTGAAGAATATTCAACCTGTCTGATCTGTAACGAGCGTCCTGGCCACGAGCGAGAGGAAGAGGAAGCGGATCGGGCAATGGATCGGGCCCGTCGGTTTGAGGGTATCTGGACGAGCGATCGCCAAGTTTGCTTTCAGGCCGCAGGGCTACTCCTAGAACGAGTTCTCGAATACCGCCCAGAATTAAAAGAAAAGGTACAACAAGTAAGAAAAATTTACGGCATCCCCACCAGAAGAGCCAAAAAAAGAAAGTCTGCCAAAACATCCACTACCAAAAGCGCACAGAGCAAAACCCCAGACCTTCAATTAAGGGATCCCTTTGCCCAACGTCTGGTGACTTACTTGCAGGCAGGACAGCATCAACTACTAAAAGCCTATCGGTCTATAGCAGCTAGAGAACGACAAGAGCGTTTGATAAATATCATTACCGCTGCCATGAGGCGATCGCTCGATGTCAATGAAATTCTCGAAGTAACGGTTAAAGAACTGGGAGAAGCCCTTGGGGCCTGTCGATGTCTGATTTATCAATGCAAAGCCACAGATAAACAAGCTACCATCGAACACGAGTATTTAGGCCCTTCTGTAAAATCCCTGCGGGGCCAGATTTGGCCTTTGAAAAATAATCCTCTATTTAAAAAAGTCATCCAAACCCGATCTCGAATTTACATTCCCAATACAGCTAGCCTCCAGAGAGGAGAAATGGAAGAGCTGGCAATAATACTAGAGAAAGAGAGCGAGGACATCTTAGACGAACCTGAAAATTGCATCCCCGAGCTCATCTCCCAGTGGAAGATTGCTTCGTGGTTGATGGTACCGGTATTGTACCAAGGGCAACTATTGGGGATAGTAGAGCTGCACGACTGCGGCGATGGTTCCCACCGCTGGTCTCAAGAGGGGTTAAATTTAATAGAAGCGATCGCTACTCAACTGGGAGCTACCCTCATCCAAGCGGAAACCTACGGCAATTTAGAAGAACTCAACCAACAATTAGAGGCCCTAGATCGCACCCGCAGCAACCTCATTGCCATTACTGGCCACGAACTGCGCACGCCCCTATCCACGATCCAAGTTTGCCTCGAAAGTCTGAGCCAGGAACCGGATATGCCAGAGGACTTGCAACAGGTTATGCTGGAGACTGCCCTAGCCGATGCCGAACGAATGCGCAAGTCGATCCAAGACTTCCTCACTTTATCGGACTTAGAAAGCAACCGGGTTGAGTGGGATCTGGAGTCTTTAAGATTGCAAGAATGTATCGATTTAGCTCTCAGCAGCGTTCGCATCCACCACCTCGATCGGGACTTACCGACAATTACGACTAAAGTCCCGCGACAACTGCCACTGGTATTGGCCGATGGAGAGAGATTAGTAGAGGTTCTCTCGAAGCTGCTGGACAATGCTTGTAAATTTACTCCGCCGAAGGGAAAAGTCACTATTGAGGCTGCTATTAAGGGCAGTAATATGTTAGAAGTTACCGTCTCTGACACGGGTCGCGGCATCGAACCAAACCGTTTGGAAGTCATCTTCGATCGCTTTTATCAGGAAGAAGGTGCCTTGAGGCGAACTGTTGGCGGTACCGGTTTGGGTTTGGCAATTTGTCGGCAAATTATTACTCATTTGGGAGGCGAAATTTGGGCTTACTCTTCGGGTAAAGATAAAGGTAGCGTATTTCATTTCACAATCCCCATTGTCGATAAAGTGCCTAATTCAAAGTCTAAAACTACTAATAAAAAAGTTTCTAGTAGTAACAGAACTAGAAGAAAAAGAAGGTAGTTAATGGTTGCACGTCAACTTTGAAGAGAAGCAAAAAGTAAATGCGGGTCTTCGGTACGAAGGTTGGCTAAAATGGTAATTTTACGATGAGCGGGAACTCTTAACAGGGAACAGGGAACGGGGAAGAACAAATTTAAAATTGACGCAAACACCATTAAACTACTTTTTTTTAATAACTAGATGTGCTAGTTAGTAAGAAAAAAATCCCAAATCCGTTCCCTCGACCCGTTCCTCGTTCCCGAGCATCAATGATGAGCGCAAGCTAAACACCGAAGAGCCGTAAATGCTTTTTGGGAATAGGGAATGGGGAATAGGGAATAGGGAAGATGGAATTGTTAATCCTAACCATGATTCTATGGTGCAACGGCTCCCGAGGAAACCGTTGCAGGTTAAGCTCAAAATCCAAAAGGGAACGATGGCCCCATGGACTATTCTCCATTCCCCATTCTCTATTCCCTATTCTCCCCGAACCAAAAAGCGTTAAGTCTTTGGGAAAACTTCAAAACTGACTTGCTCCCGTAGTTAATGGGTACACTGCAATTTTGAATAAAACTAAGAATTTAATGCTTTTTGTTAGTTGTCAGTTGTTAGTTGAGCAATTAACTTAAAGAACAAACTGACAAAGATAGTTAACTTTTTGGTCTTTTTACAAATATGGGATGCTCCCTAGTTAGGGAAGAGTGTGGCCATCCCTTTCTGTCTTTTGTAACAGTTCGTTACAAGTTATGAGAGAAGTGCAGGCTGGATGTTAGGATTCGAGAAAAAGCTTTTAAGGAGGAACCAATGGCAGAAGAATTAACGGGACAGCCGCCAAAGTTTGGTGGCAGCACCGGCGGCTTGCTCACAAAGGCCGAGGTTGAAGAAAAATACGCTATTACCTGGAACAGCGCTAAAGAGCAAGTATTTGAAATGCCCACGGGTGGGGCCGCAATTATGAACGAAGGGGATAACTTGCTTTACTTGGCCCGCAAAGAGCAGTGTTTGGCTTTAGGTACTCAATTGAGGACCAAATTTAAGCCCAAAATCGAAAACTTCAAAATCTATCGGATTTTCCCCGATGGTTCCACCGAGTACCTCCATCCCAAAGATGGCGTGTTTCCTGAAAAGGTTAACGAAGGCCGTCCTTATGTTGGCAAAATTGACCGCAATATTGGGTCCAATCCCGATCCGGCTAAGGTCAAGTTTACAGGCAAAGAAACTTACGACGTCTAAAAGCTCTAAAGTCGGTCGAGAAACCGGGTTTTTTGGTATCTCAGAAACCCGGTTTTTACAGAAATTCCGGGTTTCTTGACCTGCTCTCTACCTGTAAATACCTGTAAAATTTAAACTCAGTCCCGGATAGCTATCCTCTGGGACTGAGTTTTTGTTATTTTGCTAATTGCTAAATTGTCTCTTCCCTACTTTTGCCTCTTGCCTCGTATTAATATTTAATTGCCAAACAAATGAATGATGAGAAAGACAAAAAATATAGGGTCTTATCGTTGTTTTCTGGAGCAATGGGCCTCGACTTAGGCTTGGAATTAACAGGCCGCTTCCAAACGGTAGCTTGTATTGAAAAGGAAAGTGCTTGTTGCAACACCATCAGAAACAACAAAGAAAAAGGAAAGCGATCGCCAAACCTCATTGTCATCGAGGCAGACATTTCCGAGCTAGTGCCACAAGCAGTTCTGGAGGAACATAACATCCCTCCAGAAAGCATCGACATCATCGTTGGCGGTCCGCCTTGCCAGTCGTTTAGCACTGCAGGTCGGCGCGGGACAACCCAAGACCCTAGAGGAACCCTTCTTTGGGATTTTTTGCGTTTTATCGAGTACGTCAAGCCAAAATTTTTCCTGATGGAAAACGTTCGCGGTCTGCTGTCGGCGGCCCTGAAGCACCGTCCCCTGGCAGAACGTCCCAATAAGGGCGGTCCTCCTTTAGAACCAGAAGAGCAACCCGGTTCTGTGGTTCGTTTGTTTGCTGAAGATTTATCGAAGCTCGACGGCGCGGGATACCACCTGGATATTTTTGAGGTTAATTCTGTTAATTATGGCGCTTCACAAATACGGGAACGTGCCTTGTTTTTTGGCAATAAATACGATTTGCAATTAGATTTTCCCAACCCAACCCACGAACAACCCCAACCAGAGAAACAGGGTTCTTTATTTGAGGAACCGAAGCGGCCTTGGCGAACCTTGGGGGATGCGATCGCTTCTTTGCACGAAGAAGAACCGGAAATACTTGATTTCAGTCCGCGAAAAAAGAGGTTTTTGTCCCTCGTGCCTCCGGGCTCTAACTGGAGGAGTTTGCCAGAGGAAGTGCAAAAGGAATCTATGGGCAAGGCTTGGTATGCTAAGGGAGGGCGTTCTGGTTGGTGGCGGCGATTGACTTTTGAGCTTCCTTCGCCCACTCTGGTTACTTTGCCAAACCATGCCAGCACTTCTCTTTGTCATCCGACTGAAACCCGCGCTCTTTCGGTTCGCGAATATGCCAGAATACAAGGGTTCCCCGATGATTGGGAATTTTCGGGAAAAACAACCCAGAAGTACGCTCAAATAGGAAATGCCGTTCCTATCCAGTTGGGCGCTGTCGCTGGAAGCGTTCTAGCGGAAAGGTTAGATTATGTGGTAGGAGAAAAAATAGAAGCAGTTTCCTGTAGTACGACCGAACCGCGTGTTATATATGTGCAATCGCATATACGCACTCGTCAATGGTTTAAGGATGGCAAAACCGTTGTCTGGGGTAACTCAGGTGAAGACTGTAGTTATGCCTCTCCTAAAACTCTTAAAAAAGTAAAAGCATTATAAAAATTACCTATTACCTATTACCTATTACCTATTACCCATTACTCATTACCCATTACCTATTACCTATTACCTATTACCCATTACCTATTAACTAAATATGATTTTTCCAAACTTAAACCAATTTTCAGAACTTGCCAAACAAGGTAACTTCGTCCCGGTTTACCAAGAATGGG
>CAZSTZ010000175.1:0-14998 GCA_964609515.1 uncultured bacterium
GGGTGTCCGGTGTGGGGAGTGTGGGGGGAAAGATTCGTACAGCGGCATCCTCCTTCTTGTCTGTAAAGAGCGATCGCCTTTTTTGAGATGCTGAAGAAACCGGGTTTTTGCGAAAAACCCGGTTTCTGGCGTGAGATGGAGATTGCTAAATCGCTCTTTGGGATTACTACGAACGGGGATTATTTCGGTTGAACCGGAATCTCGATAACAAACTCGGCACCTTCACCGGGGGCGGAATTGCAAGTGAGACTGCCGCCGTGTTTTTCTACCACCACCGAATAGCTGATGCTCAATCCCAAACCGGTACCGGAACCTACCGGTTTT
The DNA here is from genome assembly GCA_964609515.1 of uncultured bacterium. Taxonomy (GTDB): domain Bacteria; phylum Cyanobacteriota; class Cyanobacteriia; order Cyanobacteriales; family Microcoleaceae; genus CALKCV01. Next base: position 325 of record CAZSTZ010000175.1, read on the forward strand.
GTGGTATAGAAAGGATCGAAGATCTTAGATTTCACCTCCTCCGTCATGCCATTGCCATTATCGGCGAAGGAGATTTTCACCGTATTCGAGTCGGTGGTTTCGGTACGAATAGTCAAAGTCGGCGCTTCGTTGACTTTGCGTTCCTTATCTCGGTTATTCTGCAAGGCATCTATGGCATTAACGATAATATTCATAAACACCTGATTGAGTTGAGAAGCATAACAGGTGACTTGGGGCAATTTGCCGTATTCTTTGACTATTTCTATACCCCGAGTTTCCGACTTTTCCTTAATCCGCGCGTGCAAGATTAATAAACTGCTGTCTATGCCCTCGTGGATATCTACCGGTTTCATATCCGACTCGTCCAAACGAGAGAAGTTGCGCAAAGACAAGACAATATCGCGAATCCTTTCCGCCCCTACTTTCATCGAATTGAGCAACTTTTGTAAATCCTCTACCAGGAAGTCTAACTCGATCGCCTCTAACTCTTCCTCGATTTCCTCCACCGGTTCGGGATAATGTTCCTGGTACATTTCGATTAGGTTCAACAAATCGGAGACGTATTCGGTGGCGGGGGAAAGATTGCCGTAAATGAAACCGACGGGATTATTAATTTCGTGGGCGACTCCCGCTACCAACTGCCCCAAACTCGACATTTTCTCGCTTTGAATCAGTTGCGCTTGAGTCCGCTGCAACTCACGCAAAGTTTGTTCCAGGCGAGTATTTTTCTCGTTTAGTTCTTGAGTCCTTTCTCGAACCTTTTGTTCCACCGAAGTATAGAGCAGAGAATTTTCTAGGGAAACCGCCGCTTGGGAGGATAACACTCGCAATATTTCCAGGCGATCGCTCGTAAACGCCCCGGCAGTTAAATTATTTTCTAAATAGAGTACCGCCACGAGTTTCCCTGCATTGAGAATGGGAACGCACAAAAGAGATTTTAACTTGTGGGATGCGATGTAGGGATCCTTAGTAAATTGTCCTTCGCTGACAGCATCGCTTAAGACCACATCAGATTGCGATCGCTCTACATAATTGATTGCTGTCTGGGGCAAATCTTCGCTTTCTGAAACCAACTTAGATTGTTCCAAAACTACTTCGGTGCCATGGGTGGAAGCTTTGGCAGCGATGGTCAAACCTTCATTTTTTGGTAATAGTAAAAAGCCCTTTTCTGCCCCTGCATTTTCGATGACAATTGTCATCAATTTAGATAGCAACTTATCCAGCACGATTTCGCTAGAGATTGCTTGAGAAGCCTTGATGGCGGATGTTAAATCTAACATTTCAGCGCTACTTTCCTTTGATGTATGAATTACAGTTGCTTGAGTATCGATCGAACGACTCTTAGCTTTTAATAACTCGCGCACTTGGGGATAGATATTTTCCAACTCCTCGACTTTGCGAGTAGCGCCCCAGCGTTGATAGCCGTAGTAGGCATCGCGCAAGTGAAATTCGGCATACTTGCGTTTGCCTTTATTTAACCAGAATTTAGCTGCTAATTCGTTAGCGATCGCTTCATTCTGGATAAACTCGTTTTCGGCTGCAGAGATAATGGCGCGATCGTACAAATCGATCGCCTCGGCATCTTCCCCAGATATTCGCGCCATTTCTGCCGCCACTAACAGATATTTATGCTCGAAGTTAGCCGCACAATTATCTGCCCAAATTTTCATTTGTTCTTGATTTTGTTGCAGCTTTTCCCCATATTCTTGTTGTTGCGTTGCCGATGCTTCTGGATAAATTGCCGCTAATATCAACGAATAGAAAAAGTTAAACTCCGTAACTGCCAAACACCCCGCTATAGAAGGCAGTTTTTTTTCTGTTTCTAAAGCTAGTTTCAGCGCCTCTTCCAATTCCCAATACAAATACAGATTTTCCAATTTTTGAATCATATAAATACATGATGAATAGAGGTTTTGATGTTCTTTACAGCTTTGCAGATGCTCCTCTTCTTTCAGATTTTTAGTCGCAAAAACCAATTTACCTGCCGTAGATTTATGTAAATTTCCCAGAGTTAATTGCAACCCCAATAAAGTATCCGTAGAAAGTTGATTTTGAGTTTTTTGAGTAAATTGTAAATATCTGGGAATTTCTTCTAGGAGTTGACCGATGTTTTTGCCTTGGAAAAATGTATTTAGTATGGTATTGTGGAGCAGATAGCCGGCATATTCTAAATCTCCCGATTCTAAAGCGGCTTGATATCCTTCGTTAGTAATAGCGTTGGACTCTTTAATGTGTTTAAACCAAAACATTAAAGCGCTGCCCAAGGCCGTACAGGATTTACATTTCATCCGCAAATTTTTAAACTGTTCGCTGAGATTTAATGCCAGCAAACCAAACTCGTAACCTGTTTTATAATCGCCAAAAAAGGCATTCAAAACGATGCCGTAATTAGTATAGCATTGAGCTGCTTCTGGAAACCGACCGTATTTGAGGGCAATATTGACACCTTTAAGAACGTTTAACACCCATAATTGCGGATTCATCAGGTAAGTAGAAGTCAACAAATTAGTTATCAGTTCTAATGCTATTTTATTTTCGGGAACGGTCATTTCTGGAGCGTTGATGAGAGATGCTATTTCTCTCCCTCCCAAATTTTCTTTTGCTGCTGCTACTTCCCGACTTATAGCTGTTTCTAAATCTTCTGTAGGTAAATCTATTCCTAATAGCGACAAAGCTTTTTTTCCTGCCGAAAAAGCTTCTTCGTATTTAGCACGCAAAGTAAATTGCAATATTAATAGTTTGTAAGCTTCTGTTTTTTCTAACGCTGTTTTTGCCCGTTCTAAACTCAGAGCTATTAAACTTTCGCTTTCCGAGAAATTGCTGTTTAAATACTCCACTTCCGCCGCTTCTTTATGCAAAGGAAATGCCAAATCGTAATGAGTATCCCACCAGCTTTCATTTAACAACGATAACCCCGCTTTTAAATATTCTTTAGCTGCGACATAAGCGGTGGCATCTTTTGCTTTTCGCCCTGCCTCTAAATTCAATTTAGCTAACTGTAATTGTTCGGCTTCGTCGTCTATCAACGTGATGCCAACGTTGAGATGATCTACCAAATCGAAAACTCTTTCCAGGCGATATTCTGGGGGAGTATTTGATAGAAACAACCGACCTATTTTTAGGTGAACGGCTTGTTTTTCTGACTCGTCGATTAAAGAATATGCCGCTTGTTGAACGCGATCGTGGAGGAATTTATAATTGAGAATCAAGAAGCCGTACATACTGGGATCTATGCCTTCTGCTTCCGACTCGTTGGCGGGTAAAATTAATCCTTCTCGCACTGCCGGCAATAAGTCGCCAAAAGCTGCAGATGATTCTTTTTCGTAGGTTAGGGATAGGGTGTTTAAATCGAACTGGTTGCCGATACAAGCTACTAAGCTTAAAACTTTTTGGGTTCCTTCTGGCAATTTGCGCAGTTTTCCTATCATTAATTCGACGACGTTTTCGGTAATATCGAGAGCTTTTATTGCCTCCATATTCCACTGCCAGCGAATTATTTCCGAGTTGAAACTCAGCAGATTTTCTTGATAGAGAGTTTTGAGAAATTCGTTGACAAAAAATGGGTTGCCACCGGTTTTGCGCGTTACCAATTCTGCTAGGGGGGCCACTGAAGAGCGATCGCTATGCAAAGTTTCGGCGATTAATTTAGTAATGTGTTTTAGCTCTAAAGGTTCTAAAGTTATTTCGTTAACGATCGCCGTTTCTTCCTGTTCTTCTTGAGAGCGAAGTCCGTCAACCAACATCATCAATGGATGGGTAACGTTAACTTCGTTATCGCGATACGCCCCAATTAAAAACAAATACTTAGTATCATTGTCCGTCATCATTAATTTAATTAACTTCAGCGTCGCCGAGTCCGCCCACTGCAAATCGTCGAGAAAGATAACTAAAGGATGTTCTGGTTGGCAAAACAGACGGATGAAATTTTGAAACACTAAATTAAAGCGGTTTTGCGCCTCCGTCGGTCCTAATTCTTGAACCGTCGGTTGGGGGCCTATAATTAATTCCAATTCGGGAATTACATCGAGCATAATTTGTCCGTTAGAGCCCAAAACATTTAATAATTTTTCCCGCCATTCTTTAAGTTTTTCTTCAGTTTCGCTCAACAGCAAGGGCACCAATTCTGAAAACGCTTTTACTACCGCAGAATAAGGAATGCTGCGTTGAAACTGGTCGAATTTTCCCCAGATAAAATTGCCTTCTTTGCGGATAATAGTTTTCGAGATTTCTTGAACTAAAGCCGATTTACCGATGCCCGAATATCCGCCTATTAACATCATTTCTGTAGCACCTTCGTTCACGCGATCGAATACTTCTATTAATGTCTTAATTTCTGTCTGACGACCGTAGAGTTTTTGGGGTATTTGAAACTTATCGGAAATGTCCTGACGAGCTAGGGGAAATTCTTCTATTTCTTCAGTGTTTTGTAACTGGTGCAAGCATTCTTCTAAATCTGCCATTAAACCCCAGGCGCTTTGATAGCGTTCTTCGGCAGTTTTGGCTAATAATTTCATCACGATATTAGAAATTATGCGCGGTATTTCGGGATTAATTTTATCTGGAGGTATGGGCTGTTTGGCAATATGAGAGTGAACAAATTCCATCGCATCTTTTCCCTCAAAAGGCAATTGCTGGGTTAGCAATTCGTAGAAAGTCACTCCCAGAGAATAAAAGTCGGTTCGGTAATCTAAATAGCGATTCATTCTGCCGGTTTGTTCCGGCGACATATAAGCAAGAGTTCCTTCGAGAATGTTAGCATTTTGCACCGCAGGATTTTCTTTAGTTAAGAGGGTAGCGATGCTAAAATCGACTATTTTTACTTGACCGGTGGCGGGGTTGAAAATGATGTTGGAGGGGTTAATATCTTTGTGAACGATATTAGCGCTGTGAATTTCTCCCAGACTCTCGGAGATTTTGATGGCGAGGTTTAGAAATCCGAGAATGGTAAAATTTTGAGAAGAGATAATTTTTTTTAAGGATTCGCCGCCGAAATCCTCTAAAATCATTGCTTGAGTATTGCGATATTTTTGTAACTTGTAGGCTTTGACAATGCCATCGAGGTTTAGACTTCTGGTTATTTCGTATTCTTTTCTGTATCTTGCTAGTTCTTCTTCGGTAGGATAATCGCCTTTGATAATTTTGACCACTACTGGCAGATTATCTTCTTCTCTTCGACCTCGATAAACTACGGAATTTTCGCTTTCGTGGATTTTAGCTAAAATCTGATAGCCTGGGATAGCAATCATAGTTCTTTTCTCCAGTAAGATTATTGTATTTTTGCCAACATAAATTGGTGCGCCTTTGTTTTTTTATTACCCCAACTTTAGCTCGGACTCTCTTGTAATTTTTTGTAATTTTTTTAAATCGTTTTTTTCAGTACGAGCATGAGATAATAAAATAACCAAGATAAGATGGGGAGCAAGTCAGTTTTGCCAAAAAATCAACAAAGGAACGATTACCCAATTCCCCATTCCCAATTCCCAATTCCCAAAAAAAGCTATGTCTTCTACCACCAAAAACACCCAAAAATGCGACATCCGTCAGTTAGGAATTAACCCTAATTATTGGTATGTCGTCGCCCGCAGCAGCGAGGTTACGTCCGGTCCTTTAGCCGTTACCCTCTGGCATCAACCCATTGTCCTTTACCGAGATAGCAAGGGCCAGGTTTGCGCCCTCGAAGATCGCTGTCCCCATCGCTTGGTTAAACTCAGTCACGGCCAGGTTATGGGCGATGCCATTGAGTGTTCTTACCACGGATGGCGCTTCAATTCAAGTGGCGAATGCGCAAAAGTTCCTTATTTAACAGCTAACCAGAAGTTGCCCCCTTGCAAAATCCGCACTTTTGCGGTTATGGAAGGAGACGGTTTTATTTGGCTGTGGCCAGGAAGTCATGCCCCGGAGATTGCTCCTGTGGGAGTGCCGGAATGGGACCACCTTAACTATATTGCCACGGTCTCGACCATAAGAGCTAAAGCCCACTATTCCTATTTAATCGAAAATTTGATGGATCTGCACCACGGGCACTTGCATCGAGACTGGCAACCTTGGGCGGAGGCGGTGTTGGCGGATTTCCAGGAGGGCGATCGCCGCCTGGATGCTTTCTACCAGGCTCAATGTTATTTTAAAATTGATAAAATTTGGTCGATTTCTCAATTGTTTTTCCCGGCTTTCAGAAAGTTACATCCCGAACCTTTAAATGTTAGTTACATCTATCCCCACTGGCAGTCTTCTTTGGGGGCAGATTTTAAAATTTATTGTTTGCTTTGTCCGGTTGGCGAGACGGAAACTAAGGCTTATTTAATTCATTTTACTTCTTTGGAAGCTTTTAAAAGGTTGCATAAGTTGCCGGTTTGGTTTAGAAGGTTTATTAAGAATAGTTTTTTTAATTCTGCTAGGATGTTATTGGATGGTTTGGTGAGGGAGGATGTTAAGGCGATTGAAGACGAACAACGGGCGTATTTAGAGAGTCCCACTAGGGGCGGTTACGAGTTAAATCCTGTTGTGGGGAAGGTGCAAAAGTTGATGCTGAAATTGGGGAATGGGGAAGAGGAAATTGGTTGACTATCATTTTATTTTTTATATATAAAAAAGAGCGTCGCAAGTAAAAATACAAATAGGTATGGTAGGATGTGAACGACTGGTTGTTTTTTAGCAGTTTAAAGTTATATTTTTAGTATAAAAAGCACCTCAAAAGAGATAAGGGAGAGAGGGAAGGCGCGGGATTGCTATAGTAAGGATAATTGGGAAACCCGGTTTTGCAGGAATTACCGGGTTTCTTCTTATTTGGGCCAAATACTCTTGAGAAAGGTGGCCAAAAAAACCTCAACGATCGCTACGAAGGGCCCTCGATTGGGTAAAATCCCTTAACAGTTACTTAAAACGAAAAAATTATGCCTTGGACCAAATATATAAAAATAGCCATGCTCAACAGCTTGGGAGTCCTCGTCGGCATCCTCTGGGTGCCCGTGGATCGAGCAGTGGCTCAATCTTACTCCCCTGAAGAATTAGACGTCCAATTTACCCAGACCGCAGATTTCTGGGACACCGAGGCCCCTTTGTTAGAAATGGTACAAGCCCTGGAGGGCCAAAACTTACCTCTGGCCATGTCCAGGGCCAAAACCTTAGAAGAACTTTACCAACTGCGCGATCGCCTCAAAGAAGAACTAAAGCAAGCCTCCCAACCCCCACAAACCGCCGACTTTAACAAACCCTGGAAATACGAACTCCAGCTAAAACAATATGAAAGCCTCCTCAAAAACCTCCAAGGGGTAGAGGCCCAAATTATTCTCGAAGGAAAAGCCGCAGAAAATTGGGAACGATCCCTCGAACTGGCAACGGTAGCAGTGAAAAAAGGACAAAACCCCACCCCCACCGCCGAGAGTTGGGCGGAAGCAGAAGACTTCTGGCGAGAAGCAATTAAAAGCCTGCGGCAAATACCCCGAGAATCCCTTTTAGCAGAACAGGCCATCGAAAAAACCATCCAATATCAAGGCTACTTAGCGATCGCCACCTACGAAAGATTAACCGCAGTCCGCACAGTGGCAGCTACCCCCAGAATCAAAACCCAATCCTTCACCGTCGCCGCAGGCAAAGAGCCCGGCTTCACCATATACGGCGACACCAACCGAGACGGTTTAGTTAACGAAGAAGATAAAAACGGCAAAACCCAATGGTCCTTAAACCGAGGCCCCCTAATGCTATTTAACAACGACGACGACGACGGCGATCGCATCCCCGACTGGCAAGACGGACAGGTAAATGGTAAAGAAGACGAAGCGGATCTAGCCATCGTCAACCTCAACATCTCTCCAGACTATGCCAGTTCCGAGATTTACCTCACCGCAGACAGGGAAGGCGCACCTCGCATCAACGTCTTTCAGAAAACCGCTACCGGCTGGCAGGGAGTAGATTTAGCGGGTAAAGTACCCCTAGAATTTGCCGAGAACATCGTCTTGGGAGTAGAAGCCAAACAATTCGCCGATCGCGACTGGGCCGGAGTAGTGACTTTGAAGGCGATCGCTAAAAAAGACGGTCGAGAAATTGCCTTCGATGGCATCGTCATGGGAGTAGTTCCCTGGCTCCTCTCTCCAAACACCGCCCCCGTCACCGAACTTCGCGTTAGCGATCGCGGTGTCCCTCGGCCCGGCAAGGACAGCGGTAGCGATGTTGCCGACGCCGAGCGCCAGAGACAGGGGAACCAAGAGTTCGTCGCCCCGATCGAACAAATAGTCGAAAAAACCGGTGTCACCGTCAAAATAATCCCCGGAGGACCCACCTGGATGGGAGATACCAAAGAAATAGGCTACGTTCAGTTTCCCACCGAGGGCAAAGTTGAAAACTATAACGTCGCCCTTAACCCCAAGAGTAATAATTCCCCGAACCACGAAGCCTACAGTCAATCCCTGTTAGACCGAGATTTCGGCTGGTTTGAAATGGGGGAACCTCGCCAACTAGAGCCCCTCAACCGCTGGTCCGATGCTTTGGGGAATTTGGCAGTTACCCCGCCCCTGCCCGGTTATCCAATGGGGAGAGTATATTACGGCAATTCTGGGGATGCTAGCTTGAACCCCGAAATTATCGAATTTATCGAGGCTCAAAAATTGCAGGGTCCGCCAGTCGATCTCGATACCTCTTGGTTGTTGACCCGCCACGTTGACGAGATTATTAGTTTTATTCCTCGTAGAACAGGCATCCTGCCTGTTGGTGAAGGCGGCAAACCGTTAATGGCGATCGTCAGTCCCGAAGCGAGCATCCAAATGTTAGAAAAACTCGCGGAAATGGGTTACGGTCAAGCAGCCATTAATCGCGGTTTAAGCACTCAAACCACGGTCAGGGCAGTTTTAGCAAATAAAACTTTAATCCAGCACAATCTCAATTTACAACGCAATAAGTTGAACCCTTTATTAAAGAAGTTGAAAAAAGAATTTCAACTGACGGACGAGCAAATTATTATGGTTCCTACTTTGTTTGGTTATAGCGGTTATGCCTGGTCTCCTAATTTGGTAAATTCGGTGGTTGTCAACGGCGAGTTATTAGTTTCTAATCCTCGCGGTCCCATAATTAACGGCAAGGATTATTTTCAGGAACAATTCCGTCAATTAATGGCCGTTTCTGGTTTGAACGTTCATTTTTTGGAGGATACTTATTACCAGGAATTGCGCGGAAATACTCGGGATGCTATTAATACCACTCGCCAAGGAGAAGAAAAGCCTTTTTGGGAATTAATAACTAACAATTAGTAATTGAGTTGTTAGCAGGTTATTGGGATTTAGCGGATAGATTGTTTGGGGCAATTATCAACTATAAATTGCCCATTCTTTCCAACATTAGTAAAATTACTGAGTTGAAAATCACACTAATTATGAGACTTGAGTCACAGTGGCAGGCATTAAAAAAGCTATAATTGTTTTAAATAATAGATGGGGGCTATAATGCCAAGCATAAGAACAATGGTAGTTGTACGAAAAAGCGAAAGCCCAGAGGAAGAGAACGATCGCTCCTTGAAAACTCTGGCAAGGGCGCTCGAACTTGCTCGCGGAGAATTTTCTTTGATTATAGTCGGCTGTAATTTGAGCGAAAAACAGGGAGAAATCCAACAAAAATTAAAAGATTTATCTTCGGTTAAAATAGAAGAATTAACCTTAGCAAAAACCGCAACAACTCTGCTATCGACTATAATAACAAAAATCGAAAATAAACAACCAGAAGCTTTATTTGTCTCGGGTTTAGAATCGTTAGAAAACCTAGAAGAGTTGCTAACTGCATCTAATATAGTGAGAAACCAATTTAGGGAAAAGTTACATTTTCCCCTAATATTATGGGTGACGGAGGAAGTGCAACAAAAATTAATGAAATTAGCGCCAGATTTCTACAGTTGGGCCGCCGTAACGATTAAATTTAGGTATAAGCGATCGCGTCCTTCCAAACAACAAACTAACTCCGACAACGAAGGAGAAAAGCTAGTTGGTTAAAAGTAGAACGGGCATCTTGCCCGTTCGCATCTATGGTTGGCAAACGGGCAAGATGCCCTTTCTACGGGTTATTAATCCTCAACACTCTCACTAACTCTCCAACGGCCTTCGAGGTTTGACCTACTGGCAACACCGCCAAACCGGTCGTACCCGCTAAATTAATCAAATTCCCCGAACTGTGACTGCCGCCGGCGAGCTCGAACTCGTAACCCGCCGCCCCCAAAAGCAACTTACCCCAAAGATAAGTTTCCCGCTTGCCCCCAGAACGCAACTCCTGGCGCGATCGCCCTTCCACAAACTCGGGCATCCAACCTTCCCCGCCAACTCCGGCCAACTTTAACAGGGCCGGTTGGACGAACCGCCAAAAACTGACTAAGGCCGAAACCGGATTTCCCGGCAACCCAAAATAGACGCATCGGGAATTAGCAAAACTGGCAACGGTAAGCGGTTTGCCCGGTTTGACAGCGACGGCATTAACTTTAAGTTCGCCCCCCAACTCTTGCAAAATCTCCTCTACATAATCGTAATCTCCCACGGACACTCCGCCGGTAGAGAGAACAAAATCTCCGGTGGCGATCGCTTTTGCTACCGTATCTCGCAACAACTCGGGTTTATCGGGAACGATACCCAGTCGGATCGCTTCTCCCCCAACCTTCTCCACTGCCGCCGCCAAAGCATATTGATTGGAATCTACCAGTTGACCGAAAGCGAGGGGGCGATCGGGCGCGACTAACTCGTCGCCAGTAGAAAAGATAGCCACTCGCGGTCGTCGATACACCGGCACTTCCATACATTGGGCCCCTGCCAAAACCGCTATTTCCGCAGGGCCTAACTTCAGGCAGGGAGTTAGCAGGGGAGCTCCCGCTTGATAAAAAGTTCCTTGGTGGCGGACGAAGTCTTGGGGTTTGGGAGCCCAGAGGATGAGGACGCGATCGCCTTCTCGCCGAGTCTCCTCCTGCATCACCACCGTATCGGCCCCTTCCGGAATGCAAGCGCCAGTAAAAATACGCGCTGCCTGCCCGGCATCGATAATGCGTTGGGGGCGATCGCCCGCTGCAATTTCTTCGACTATTTCTAAATTTATTGGTTTGTCTCCACTGGCATCCTTGACATCGGCAAACCTGACAGCATATCCATCCATGGCCGAGTTATCCCAGTGGGGGAAGTCGAGTTTGCTGGTAACGGGAGCAGCGAGGATGCGACCCGAGGCCGCTAAAAGTTCTACGGTTTCTACATCGGTTCGGTCGTCCAGAGGTTGTACGAGGTCGAAAATTATTGCTTCTGCTTGTTTGACTGATAACATCGGTTTTTGGTAATAGTGTCCTGCTTTTCTTTTTGGTAGAAATCTTATCAGATTTTGACTTTAGTGCAACAATCTTATATAGTGGTTTTGTAGTAAGCGCAATGAGGGTAAAAATTGATGCAAACTCAAACCGATCTAGAACCAAAAGAGTCTTTAACTGCCGAACAATATCGCCAGAAAATGCAGCGGCGGAAAGAAGTACAAGAACAGCGGGTGGGTAAAGCTTCTCAAGAGAAGGGTTTAATTATTGTTAATACCGGCAACGGAAAAGGCAAAACTACTGCTGCTTTGGGAATGGTTTTGCGGTCTTTGGGTCACGGGTATCGGGTGGCGATCGTTCAGTTTATTAAGGGTGCTTGGGAACCGGCAGAAAAAGCGGTTTTAAGTAAGTGGGAAGGGCAGTTAGAATTTCGGGCGATGGGAGAGGGTTTTACTTGGGAAACTCAAGACCGCGATCGCGACATTCAAAAAGCCTCCGAAGCTTGGGATTTTGCTTTAACTTTTCTGAGAAATCCCGAGTTTAAATTAGTTTTATTGGACGAAATTAATGTAGCTTTAAAGTTAGGTTATTTGTCAGTAGAAAAAGTGCTGGCAGGATTGGCAGAAAAGCCAGAAGATGCTCATGTCATTTTAACCGGTCGCGGGGCTCCTACTCCTTTAATAGAAAAGGCGGATTTAGTTACGGAAATGACTTTAATTAAACATCCTTTCCGAGAACAAGGCGTTAAAGCTCAACCGGGAATTGAGTATTAAATTTTGGGTTTTTGGGAATGGGAGCCATTCCCCATTCCCCATTGTCAATTTTTAAAAAAACCCTTGATAATTATTTTGGCAAATACTCAAAATTCGGAGGTCATTTTCCCTAGGTTGTGCCAGTGGGTGATAGTCTTGTAAATTAACGGTGTAGGGAGATGTGGAATTATCGTAGCTGTCTGTAACAGTCACTTCTAATTGACCTGGTTTTTGAGTGCCGTAAAAACAGAAAAAGCTGGAGTAAGGTAGATAAAGGGCACCTATTACTTTATCGTTTCTGATTTCAAAAACAAAATACTCGTTGAGAATTTGTTCTGGTATGGGAGACTGGCCGTAAAGATAAATGCCATCAGGCAGTAAGTCTGTTGTAGGAAGAAGATGCGGCATGACTTTATTTTTTTTTACGCAAAAATTGACAAGACAATCTGAAGAGGGGGGCAACGTTTTTGTCAGTTTTCCTCCCTCTCCCAAGAAGAAAAAGTAAGCGGCAATTTCGATTAAATCCACAGTTATTATAGCAATCTTAAATGGTTTTTCATAAATCAAAGAAGAGATAAAAACTGCAAAACTCTTCCCCAATTCCCCATGAACAATTCCCCATTCCCAAAAAAAAGCAAGAGCTAATGGTTAGGGGCATTTTGCCCCTTTCAACCATTAGCTCTTAGCAATTAACAGCGTTTGAGAAAAGTTCTCAAATCTCTTTACTTTTGCCTACTTCTGCAATTAGCTTGCCACATATTCTCGGACCTTAGCTTGGCGGCGGCGCAAATGGGCCAAAGCTTGATGTTCCAATTGGCGAACTCGTTCGCGACTCAATTGTAAGCTTTCTCCCACTTTCGCTAAGGACATTTCGTGACCGTTCTCCAAACCAAAACGCAGAATTAAAACTTGTCGCTGCTGAGGAGTTAGTTCTGCCAACAGACTATTTAAGTCTTGGCGCAGTAACTCTCCCATAATGTAATCGTCTGGAGAAGCACTCTCGTCCTCAAGCAATTCCTGCAATTCGGTATCCTGGTTGTCCCCCACCCGTAAATCCAGAGAAATAGGATGGCGGGCCATCAACAGATATTCTCTGATTTGAGCAGGTTCGAGCTCCAGAGCATCGGCGATTTCTTTAGGAGTAGGGTTGCGTCCGAGTTGCTGGAAGAGATCTCTTTGTACTCTTTTGATTTTGTTGAGTTTTTCGGTGATGTGGATGGGCAAGCGGATGGTACGGCCTTGTTGGGCGATCGCTCTGGTAATCGCTTGACGGATCCACCAGTAGGCGTAGGTAGAAAATTTATATCCCCGGGTAGGGTCAAACTTTTCTACACCTCGTTCCAAACCCAGAGTACCTTCTTGGATCAGATCCAGAAAGTCCATATTGCGCTTCTGGTACTTTTTAGCGATCGCAACGACCAAACGTAAATTAGCCTCAATCATCTTTTGCTTGGCCCGACGACCAATTTTCAAGCTCCGGTGCAGCTCTTCCACGGAAAGTTGGACTTTCTCTGCCCACTCTTCGTCAGTCGCTTGGCGCTGGAGTTGTTCCTCCAACTGCTCTTTTGCCTCTAAAACCGGCATCATCTGTTGCACCTGCTTGCCCAAAACAATCTCTTGCTCGCGGGTCAAAAGGGGCACGCGGCCTATTTCATGTAAGTAAGTACGAACTGTATCCATTGAAGAGCTGGTTGCCATAGTTTTATTAGTTTGGATTTTATTTTTACGGTTGGTATTGGTAGTTGACATAGTTTTTTTGTTACACTCCTTAAACAGATAGCTTAGTTTTAGTGGCCTGCCCCACTGGCCTTACTTCCCCATCCGCATCGCAGAATTAAAATTGGACGCTGTTTTGAAACTTGGACGCTGTCATGGTTTGAAACGTGGATTTCACGGAATTTTCAAACTATTTGCGGACAGCATTTCTAGGAGTCCGTTTTTTTACTCGCACTCTGGGAACTTGCTTGCCGTGCCGTCTTTGGGCCCTTACTTCCCGCGATTCAGCCGTCTGAGGTTAAAACTACATCAATGCACGTCACGAGCGGGGGAAGGGTAATTATAAAGCTTTTACTTACTAATTTGTTGGATTACTGGAATTTGTTTATAAATCAATTTTTGAATTCAAGTGGCCTTTTTAAGTTGAACTTTAAATTGAGGCCTTTTTAAGTTGAGCGTACTACAATATTAGACTACGAGCTAGTTTAAAGTGTTCATCCAAAAGGCATAATTATTCTAGGAATTTATTAGTTTGGGGAGAAATCGGAACCCTACTGTTTACCTTTACTACTATTCCATCATTGCCTAAATAATTTAACTGGACAATAGTTTTTTCTTAGAGATTACCGAACTTCTACTCCTTCTTTTAGCTTGGAAGTCTTGTCTGGCAAGGCTTATGGCTACCCCCGATACTTTTTTTCAACTACTGCGATGAGTGTTGCTTTCTCGTCTATCCCCAACTGACGTTTAATTAATCACCTTCATATTACATTGTAACACAACTGTAGGAAATTTCTGCGGATTTAACTAGAAAAAATGGGCCTTTGATTTTTGGGCCATCAGATTTGATGGCCCGGGGAGACTGGGGGTAATTAACTATTGACAAGAACGCAATTAGCCATTCCCCATTCCCCATTCCCCATTCCCCATTCCCCATTCCCCATTCCCCATT
>CAZSTZ010000176.1:0-13571 GCA_964609515.1 uncultured bacterium
TGGATGGTGTCAGGTCATGTGGGAGACAAATTATGGACGCTGAAGAATTGAATCGGCGATACGTCGCCGGAGAGAGGGACTTTAGAGAAGTTGACTTGAGGGGCGCATCCTTATATCAAGTCTCATTGATTAACATTAATTCGGGTGTGTTCGGTGTGTCCGGTGTGTTCGGTGTGGGGAGTGTGTCCGGTGTGTTCGGTGTGGGGAGTGTGTCCGGTGTGTTCGGTGTGGGGAGTGTGGTCCGGGTGGGGAGTAAGGACTTTTCATATTTATTCAGCAACCCCTAAGTAGGGTAGTAGTGAATAAACCTAAAAAGCTCGCTTAGGGTGGGGAGGGTGTCCGGTGTGTCCGGTGTGGGGGGAAAGATTCGTACAGTCAAACCGACTGCTTGAATCAACTTTTTGGCAGCCCGAAACTTCCCACACTCCCCAACTCCCCACACTCCCCACACTCTGCTTTTTTCACTACTACCCTAAGTAGTAGTAGCCTCAACAGTCTGCGGGTCGTTATTAACAATCGTCAGCACCCCATAACCCTTCGGTTCGTCGTAACGATTGGTAAAAGCCATTTTCAGAGCATCCGAAGTAGCCGCAATCCCCTCAGTACCGCGACCTCCATCAATAGCCCCTATTTGCTGGTGCCACTTGCGATCGTTCCCCTCGCCATCGGTGGGACGGTCTAAGAAGTCGATATTCGCAACCATTATCTGACCCACAAGAGAAGTTCCACCGCAGGGAGTAGTAGCAAACAGCCGTTTGCCATCGCTGCTAATCGCCAGTTTCTTCAAGCCATCCGGCGCGCTGTCAAACTCAATGGTCTCGACGTGTTGGTTGCTATCGGGAGAACTCGGGTCGATATCGATGACATAAATTCGACCGAGATTGTAATCGCCAATATATGCATAACTATCCGTCGGGTCGATAACAATCGAACGCGGACTCGAATCGTCGGGCCAAGCTATAGGATTGACCCCCTCAACATCTAACTGAGTATCCAACAGCTTGAATCCCTGCACGTCCACCAAAGCCACGCCCTTACTGCCATCGTATTCTCAGAAAACTCGGTTTTTCGTATCTGGTGAAACCCGGTATGCATGAAAAAACCGGGTTTCACAGGCCGCTCCTCTAGCACTCGTTACGGTTTGGCTTTGGCGAAAATGCTGCCGGCATTGTTACACGTTACGAAGTGGAGCTTGCACGCTACGATAGCATGATAGAGACTTCCTTTGCGGAACGTTGGGAGAAGACGAAAACTGACTGGAAATTAGAGCGAGAAGTAGATTTAATTCCCATACCGGGTAGCGTAATGATTCCCGATTTTCGTTTGGTTCATCCAGAGGGAAAAGTCTTTTTATTAGAAATTGTTGGTTATTGGCGACCGGAGTATTTGAAGAAGAAGTTTTTGCAGGTCGAAACTGCCAATTGCGATAATTTGATTTTGGCTGTTTCAGAAAGGTTGAATTTGGAGAAAGCAGGGGTTGAAATTAAGGATGTTCCCGTGCCGATAGTCTGGTTTAAGGATAAGTTATTGGCGAACAAAGTGTTGGAGGTTTTGGAGGTTTTGGAGGGTTTGTAGTAATCGCGAAGAGCGCTATTTTAGAGCTTTTTTAATCCCTAAAATCGCGCTCTGCGATTGCTAAGAAAGGATTCATCGCGCTCTGCGATTACTACGAACTGGGAGCTATGCTAATAGCTTAACTGGATTTTTCGGGTAGGGGTGACATATTTTTCACTGCCTGGAAATAGCTATCCCACATTTGCTTTTGGGTGGTTAGCGCCATTTTCAAGACTAACTCTTGGTATTCTAGCGATCCTTTTACAACTTGCTCTTGATAAGCGATAGTTTGCTCTAAACTTTCGGGAGCGTTATAATTACCCAGGCTTTGTACGCTGGGTAATGTCGCTACCCATTTTTCAAAAACTTCGCGCTGTAAGTTGTATAAATTTCTCGTGTATTCTTCAAATGGATTTGCTGTATTCATCGAATTTGCTCCTTTTTATCTACTTTGATGCAATAATCCGTCCATCATCGGGCGAACGGCTAGCTTTTGCCTGCACGAGTCTTAGACGGGAAAGTTTTCAGACTTTCCGTATTTTTTGTAACACGGTTATTAAATGCTTGTAGAAGATTTAATACTGTTTTAAGTATTTGTCAACCCTCGACAAGATTTTGGCAGATAGCCCTTCTGAGACTTAGAAACCTCGAAGCCATCTTTCTGCTTACCAAGGGACAAGGGAGCGATCGCTGCATTTTTTTTACTGGCCCAGGACTTACGCATTTAAACTAAAAATCAACGTTGGAAAGGCTATACTTCCCCAACGCTCTTAGGATCGTCTCCTTCTAAGATATGGTCCCAGAAAAGTTGTGCCTGCTTTTCGCCGTCCTCCATCAACATATTGATGAAGGCAGGATCGCGATCGAGCTTGGATACATAGTCCAAATTATCCCCCACCTCGCGACTCATGCCGATAAAACGAACTTTAATGGGCTTAAGCTGTTTCTTTTCGATGAATTCTGCGGTAAACGTTCCTTTCTCGATCCATTTGTTAATAGTTTCTATGAACCGGACAGCTTGGAATAGGGACAAGTTAGCAGACAATTCGTTGCGTCGGTCTTGAATATCTGGGGCGATTTTCGGTTCCTTATTTCGTTCTTTCGGGTTTACTAAGATTGCCCATATTTCTTCGGGCCTCTCTTCGGGATCGGCTAATTCGCCGTCTTTTTCTAAAAATCCGCTAAGGGGAGGGTTTTCGGAAAAGAGACTGTCCCAATAGAGACCGTCTCCTATTTGTACTGCCATGAAAAGGTTGGGGATCGCAGCCGATGCCCTCAAGGCCTCGACGTTGATTTCTCCTTGCTTGGAGTCAAAAGGTTTAAATTCGCCGCTGAGAACGTTGGCGGCGCCCAATAGCAACCGAGGGCTGTCTGGTTTTACCAACTCGGGTATTTTTTGAAATGGTATGTGATTGAGAAGTAGTTCCTGGAAGTCTAAATATTCCTTGCGGGGAGTCATGGACCTTAAGCTTTGGAGGGCTCCTTGTTGGGAATAGGGGCTGGCTGCCCAGGAGGGAATTATGGCCGAGTCTTGGAGTCGCAATACCTCGATGGTAAAGTTATTGAGGGCTTTTTCCCAAGCCGACATGGCTGTATTTGCCTGCCAAAAGTTGATGAGTCTTTGGTAAATTGGGCCCGGCTTTCCTGCGGCTGCTTCTAATAAACCTACCCAAGCTAAGGTGGCGCAGATGGCCCCGCCGGCAGTGCCGCTCAATCCGATCGGATTGTATTTTTCGTTGAGGTTTTTTTCTAGGAATTTTTTGAGTACGCCTGCGGTGAAGGCTGCGTGAGAACCTCCTCCTCCTTGGCAAGCGATCGCTAATTTTTTCTTTTCTGCCATACTTAAATAATTAATAATTAATAATTAATAATTAATAATTAATAATTGGGAGTTGCTGAATAAATAACAAAACCAATTACCGACAACTGCTAATTATAATGAAAAACGCTATAACTGGAGGGCAAAGCTATGACCGCAAACGATCCTTATTGGAACGAAAAGGCCAAAAACTTAATGGATGCTTGGGCAAAAAGCCAGGTCCAGTTCTGGGAAAACTGGTTGGGGGATAACGAGTCTATTCCTGCAACTAAGGTTGAAGTCGAACCCGTCGAGGAAACGAAAGAGGCCGGGGAGAAAATTTTGGACAAGGAAGTAGTCTTGCGTTTTTTAGAACTCTCGCAGGTGGCCTGGAAAGAGCTATTGACCTTGGCTGCATCTTACCAGAGCCGACAACCAATGGAACCGGAGAATAGCGATCGCTTCAAACAATTCTCTATCCCCGCTGGGACAAGCAAAACAACCCGGGATGCTGCCGAGTTGTGGTTGATGTATTTGAAGGGATTGCAGAAATGGGGCCAGTTGACTGCTTCCTCTGGCCTTCCTTCTCTCCCTGCCGCGCCGCCAAAGAGCGATCGCCCGGAATTAACCGACTTGGCCTGCCTCTATCAAAACTTTTTCCAGAACAGTTTGAGCAGTTTTCTAACTGCTGGAATGCCAGGAGCTTCTCTAGGGGCGAACAAACAGTTGCTTCAGGGCTATTACGCTGGTATCGCTATGTATAAAGCTAACCTTGAATATCAGTTGGCGATCGCTGACATCTGGACTCGCACTCTTGAAAGCATGATGGGTAATAGCTAATGGGTAATGGGTAATGGGTAATGGGTAATGGTTAGCAATTAACAATTAGCCATTACCCATTAGCAATTAACAATTAACAATCAACAATCAACAATTAGCTATTACCAGAGATAGCAGTTTCCATAAAGATATTATGGGAACTAAGTTCTGGAGTATTATCGGTAGGGCGGCGTTGAACGTACTGTCCGTCGGGCTGCAAATCCCAAGCGTGACGATTATCGGATAACATAATTCCGAGAATCTCTTGCAACTCCTTAGCAATCTCCGGATCTTCTATAGGAGTAATAGCTTCGACGCGACGGTTGAGGTTGCGAGGCATCCAATCGGCAGAACCGATAAACATCTGTTCTTGACCTTTGTTGTAGAAATAGAAAACGCGAGAGTGTTCCAGATAGCGTCCGATAATACTAACAACCTTTATATTTTCGCTAACGCCGCGAATGCCCGGACGCAAACAACAGATACCGCGAACGATTAAGTCAATTTTTACCCCTGCTTGTCCGGCGTGGTAGAGGGCGGTAATAATCTCCGAATCCACTAGAGAATTCATTTTAGCGACGATGCGACCCGTAGCTCCTTCTTGACAGTTTTTAATCTCTTGGCGAATGGCATCCCTGAAGCGATCGCGCATATTCACGGGAGCAATTAACAACTTACGGTAAGACTTCTGCCGGGAATAACCGGTCAAAAAATTAAACAAATCGGTCAGATCTGCGCCCCACTCCGGACGGCAGCTAAACAAACCCAAATCCGTATATAACTTAGCAGTCTTAGGATTGTAATTGCCAGTACCGATATGAACGTAACGGCGGATCTTGCCTTCCTCCTGGCGAACGACCATGACTACCTTAGTATGAGTTTTCAGCCCTACCAAACCATAGACGACATGAACTCCCGCTTGTTCTAACTTCCGCGCCCACTGGATATTATTCTCCTCGTCAAACCGGGCTTTCAATTCCACCAACACCGCTACTTGCTTGCCATTTTCTGCAGCCGAGATTAAAGCGTTAATGATGGGGGAATCTCCAGAAGTTCGATACAGAGTCATTTTAATTGCCAACACCTTCGGATCCTCGGAAGCTTCTGTAATAAAACGCTGTACGGTACCTGTAAAGGAATGATAAGGAAGATGTACTAACAAATCTTGCTTGCGGATAGCTGAAAAAATGTTGAGTTTGAGCTCCCCTTTTGATTGGGAAGCTGCCATCTCTTCCCAGTGGCGCTGCAATCGTTGGGGCAACACGGGAGTCCAGGGGGGAGCTTTTAGTTCTGGCAGGGGCAATCCTGTCAGGGACATTAAATCTTTCAAACCGATTAATCCTTCGACGGCGTAGATATCCCGTTCTTCGAGTTCTAAATTATCTACGAGCATCTTTTGCAACCACTCGGGCATGGTTGTTTGAATTTCCAGTCGCACTACCGAACCTCCAAGGCGGCGCTTGCGCAGTTCTTTTTCGATCGCCAACAAAAGGTCATCTCCTTCATCTTCTTGTACTGCTAAGTCGGCATCCCGAGTAATCCTGAAGGTGTGATATTCTAGGATATCCATTCCTGGAAAGAGGAAAGTTAAATTATGAGCGATCGCCTGTTCTAAAGGTACCCCCGTCCACACGGCTGTTTCCCCTTTTTCTTGTACGCGAAACTCTTCTGGTAAGGAGACAAAGCGGGGTAAGATTTTTGGTACTTTAATTCGAGCTAATAATTCTTGGTCGGTTTCTGGATTTTTCAGTACCACCGCTATATTAAAGCTGAGATTTGAGAGATAAGGAAAAGGATGGCTGCTGTCTATTGCTAAGGGGGTTAGTACGGGAAAAATTTGTTCTTCAAAATAGCCTTGTAAATAGAGTCTTTGTTCTTGATTTAGGTCGATATAATTGAGGATGTAAACGCCTTTTTTAGCTAGTTCCACTCGTATGCTATACTCGAAAAAATGGTGTTGCTGAGTTACCATTGGCAAGAGTCGTTCGTAAATCCCATCTATTTGTTGTTTGGGGGTCTTACCATCGGGGGTTAACTTTTCGACTCCTGCTTCGATTTGGTTTTTTAAGCCTGCCACCCTGACCATGAAGAATTCGTCTAAGTTGGAGCTAAAAATTCCCAGAAACTTGAGACGTTCTAATAGAGGAGTGCGAGTATCGAGAGCTTCTGCGAGTACCCGTCGATTAAACTCCAACCAGCTAAATTCTCTGTTGAAGTAGTATTCGGGGGCAGTTAAGTCTTGTGCTACAGGGGTTGCTGTTTGTGGGCTTTTGGTTTTGGACATGGTTTTGGGCCAATTTTCTTAGTTCTCTTTCAAGAATACCGCAGTTTTGGCCTAAAGATTGCGGCGAGGGAGAAAATTTATCGAGTAAGTAGGGTTTGCCGAACTAATTCTTAACCTTATGTTAAAGAACAAAGAGCGATCGCCCGACCAGAAGATGATATAGTAAAAAACTTAAGCAAAAACCGAAACTTAAAAGGAGTAAAATGGCACTGGAACTGCAAATCCTCCACGCCGCCGACCAAGAAGGCGGGCTACCCGCCATAGAAGATGCGGTCAACTTTTCGGCAGTCCTCAACGCCCTGGAAGACGACTTCGAGAATACCCTCAAACTGACCTCGGGGGACGTTTACATTCCCGGGCCCTTTTTCACTGCCAGCGAAGAAATTTACGGCGAACCGGGTGTCGCCGATATTCTGATTAACAACGCCCTGGGTTTCCAAGTGGCATCCTTCGGCAACCACGAGTTCGACCTCGGTACCGAAGTCATCCGCAACCTCATCCTGGCCAACCCAGAAATCACCGGTCCCGGCATTGGTGGCGGCGGCTATTCGGGAACCGCTTTTCCCTACCTCAGCACCAACCTAGATTTTAGCCCCGATGCCAACCTCGCCGATCTGGTAGTTGACGACGGCAATGCCCCTCAACCCAACAGTATCGCGAACAGTACGGTTATCGAAGTCGCAGGAGAACAAATCGGTATAGTCGGTGCTACTACCCCATCTCTCCCATTTATTTCCAGTCCAGACGATGTAGCAGTAAATCCATCAGACTCTAACGATATTCCCGCTCTCGCGGAAGACATCCAACAGACAGTAAATACTCTCACTAGCGCAGGTATCAATAAAGTAATATTGCTGGCTCATATGCAGCGAATTGGCATCGAACAAGAACTGGCAGGATTGCTAGAAAACGTAGATGTCATCATCGCCGGCGGTTCCAATACCCTGCTAGCCAACGAAGACGACCCCTTGCGCGATGGAGATAGCAGCCAAGGAGTCTATCCGATAGAACTAACCTCCGCCAGGGACGAACCGGTGGTAGTAGTTAACACCGACGGTAACTATAAATATGTCGGTCGTCTGGCAGTAAACTTCGACGACGACGGCATCATCGACGAGATTTTAGAAGAAAGCGGCGCTTACGCCACCGACGATGCGGGAGTCGATCGCGTTTACGGCGAAGACGTGGAACCCGCCGAGGTCGCAGCTCCGGTAATAGTAGAAGTGACTGCCGCCATCGATGAAAACGTCTCCACCCGCGACGGCAACCTTTTCGGCAGCACCGACGTTTTCCTCAACGGCAGCCGGGGCGAAGTCCGCACCGAAGAAACCAACCTGGGAAATCTCACCGCCGATGCCAACCTCTTTGTGGCGCAACAATACGATCCGACGGTAGCGGTGTCGATAAAAAACGGCGGCGGCATCCGCGACAATATCGGTACGGCCATTGTTCCGCCGGGGGGCACTTCCGACGATTTGGAAAAATTGCCCCCGGCAGCTAACCCTAATGTCGGTAAAGAAGAAGGCGAGATTTCTCAACTGGATATCGAAAACTCTTTGCGGTTCAATAACGAACTGTCTCTGGTGACAGTCACCGCTGAAGAATTGCGAAAAATAATAGAACACGGCGTCGCTGCCACTGAACCAGGAGCAACTCCGGGACAGTTTCCGCAAATTGGGGGTATGGCTTTCAGCTTCGATCCGACTCGACAGGCGATCGCTTTCGAGCGAGATGCCCAGGGTGCCGCTACTGGGGTAGAAACGGAAGGAGAGCGAGTCCGCAGTTTGGCAATTCTCAACGAGGATGGTTCCGTTGCCGATGTGGTGGTCCGCAACGGGGAAGTTGTCGGCGATGCCAACCGGGAAATTCGTCTGGTGACGCTGAATTTCTTGGCAGACGGCGGTTATCCTTTTCCTCTGTTTGGAGAAGATCGAGTAGATTTGGTGGAGGAAGATTTGCCTCCAGGAGCTAGCGATGCTGCCAATTTTACCGATGACGGTTCGGAACAAGATGCTTTGGCGGAGTATTTCCTGGCGAATTTTGACGGCGATAGTTATAACGTTGAAGACGTGCCAGCAGCAGCGGATACTCGCATTCAAAATTTGTCGGTGCGCCAAGATACGGTGCTTTCCGAGGTGGAACCGGAACCGCCTATACAACCCAATCCTACTTTTCTCCTGCTCGGTAACGGCGATGACGTGGAAACTCTGTCTCCGGGAGATTTGGAGGATTTTCCGGGCGGACTGCGGGCCCTGGGAGGTAACGATCGCATTACCGGTTCGGCGGATGCGGAGGTTATTAACGGTAACGGCGGTAACGATACTTTGAACGGCGGTGGCGGTGGCGATCGCTTAATCGGCGGTTTTGGCAGCGATCGCTTGTTTGGCGGTAGCGGTAACGATGTTTTAGAAGGTCGCCCCGGGTTCGATTTCTTGTTCGGCGGTGGCGGTAACGATTCTTTGAATGGGGGCAGCGGGCGCGATCGGCTTAACGGCGGTCCGGGCAACGATACTTTGACGGGCGGTGCCAGTATTGACCGCTTTATCTTTAACACGAATCGCGCTTTTAGTCAAGAGGATTTGGGTATCGATGAAATTACCGATTTTGCCGTGGGGCAGGATTTGATGCTCTTAGATACTACTACTTTCACCGTTCTGGAAGATATCGCCACCGAATTTGAGACCGTAACCGGCAATGCTGCTGTTGCCGATGGCATTATTGTTTATAACAGCGATGATGGCAGTTTGTACTATAACCCCAACGGCAGCGCCGCCGGTTTTGGCGATGGCGGTCAATTTGCGACTTTGACCGGTGCGCCGGATATTAGCGCTGAGGATTTCTCGGTTAGGTAATAGCGATCGCTACTTTTTTACTTTTCCAATTCCCCATTCCCCATTCCCCATTCCCCAAATTGCGCTATAGTGGAAATGTTGTTGTTGAGGAGTCAAATCTATATATGGGTTTGCGAGATAATTTTAACAAATTTACCGGCAAAACTCGTTTCGTGGTTTGTCGGTTGTTTCTCCATTTAGCCGGTTCGGAGGCAACTCCCGTTTTGGGAGTCCTCAACCAAGTTGCCAGAGAGACGGTGGCAGCGGATGGAGATTTGGAAATTGCCGGGGAGGGACTGGCGGAAGCTTGCAATACTCTTTTGGAGTACGATGGTTACTGGAAGTCTGCGGCGAACGAAGGTGATGTTATCTGGGATGAGGGAGAAGCGGGGGACTATTTTGACGAACTGTTTGCGGACTCTGGCGGACGCTATCTCAGTTCGGGAGAGGTGGGAGAATTTGCCGGCGACAGCGAACCTCTCACCTTGCCGCCAACTGGGAATTTGGTGGTAATGATTACTATCGCTTGCGAGGGGGAGGTGCCGGCTTTGGAAAACGACCTCGCCAGTTACGATGCCATGAACGAAGCTTTAAAGGCTTTGATTAATCTCCACTATAACGGTAAGTTGCGAGGGATTCAAGTTCATTTCTCTCCCGCCCAACTGGGAGACGAACTGAATGACGAACAGCTTTTGGTCAGTTTCCCCGAGCTGATTCCGCTGTAATTGGGAATGGGGAATGGGGAATGGGGAATGGGTAATGGGGAATGGGTATCTATCGCTCTTCGCGATTACTACGAACTATGCCTCCTACCTATTACTCTGTAAACTGCGACGGTTTGCTTTTTACCTTTCACCGGTAGGGCTCCCCACTCTTCGACCTCGAACTTATCGTCTAAATGTTGCAAGGTCTCTTTCCCTATCAAAATTCTACAATCATCTATCTGGCGTTCTTTGAAAGAACTCTCCAAACGAGAAGCCGTATTGGTAGCATCGCCTATGACTGCATACTCCAAGCGGTTTTTCCCTCCCAAACTGCCTACCATGGCTACTCCGGTGAAAATGCCGACGCGCATCTGTACTGCGGGTAACTGCCGGCTCTGCCAGTCGCAGTTTAATTCTGCTAATTTCTCCCGAATGGCGAGGGCGCAGTTTACCGCCCTTTGGGCATCGGCGGCTATTTCGGCCTCGGTGGTGGCGGCAATGGGTACGCCGAATACTGCCATCATGCCGTCGCCCATAAATTTGTTGACTATTCCTTGATGGGCCAATACTTCGTCGCTCATGGCGTTGAGGTATTCGTTTAACCACCCCATCAGTTTCTCTGGGGAGTCTTGCATCTCTTCGGATATGGTGCTAAAACCTTTGATGTCGGAGAAAAATAAGGTGGCGGTTAGCTTTTGCCAGGGCAACCTTCCCGAGTCTAGGAGGCGATCGCGACTTTGCCAGAGGGCATCGGCTATTTCTGGTGAGGTTTGTTGCCCTAATAACCTCATTACCATTTGTTGCTGTAGTTCCGCTTGACTTTCTTTATAAAAAACAATTGCTCCTACTGCTAAGATTATCCCTAAAGTAGGAGCTGCTAGGGGCATCCATCCTTGCTGGAGAAAGAGGATAAAAGTGCTGCCCCACAATAGGATTAATAATACCCCAGTTCCCATAACTAAAATTAGGGGTTTGCGAGAGAGGGCTGCCAAACTGCCGCCAGCGATCGTCCATCCCACTATCCAGAAAACTTCGACCCACTCCGGCCAATACCAAAACAAGCGATCGCCGTCTAACACCGCGCTTAATATTTGACTGACCATCTGCGCTTGGATGACTACTCCGGGCATCCGAGGTTCGTCGGCGGCGATCGCGCTGCTGAAGGGAGTAAAAAACAAATCTTGTTCGCTGGGGGCGCTGACTCCTATTAAAACTATCTTATCTTTCACTAACTCCGGCTCGAAATCTCCCTCTAATAGCCGAACCAGAGAAATCGTGTTAGCGACGTTGTTTTCGGAACGATAGTCGGTTAAAATCTGATAACCTCCTGCATTAATAGTTTGATAGCCCCCAGAGTGAGGTTTTAATTTATGAAACACTACATCTCCTAGCTGATATTCCTGTTCCTCCGTCAGTTTTGCCTCGATATTTTTACAACGAACTTCTGTGGCGGAACGATATCCAGGGCAATCTAGTTTCATGTAAGTGCGGGCCAGACGCAGAGACCAAGAAAGCCAGTTGACTTCGCCATCGTAGTTAAACAGCAAATGCCGGCGCATGACATTATCGGGGTCGATGGGAACGTCGATAGAACCTACCCGCTCTTTGGGTACGCTTGGCGGTGGGGGGATGCGATCGCTCCTGTCCTTGCGGTTGCCGACGCTGGTAATAGCGATAAAGTTCGGTGCGTTCATTTGGGCGACTAACTCTTCGTAACCTTCCTCCCCTTCATTAGCGAGGTTCCGGGCCAAGTCCAGACCGATAACCGCCGGTTCGTATCCTTGCAGGGTTGCTAGCACTCTCGCTAAAGTTCGATCCTTTAGGGGCCATTCCTGCAACTTTTCTATATCTTCTTCCGTCACTTCCACTACCAGCAGCCGAGGATCCGGACCCGGAGCCGGACGCAGTTGTACGAGGCGATCGAAGACCGCCAGTTCTAAACTTTGCAAACCCCCCAGATGTCTCACTGCCAACAGCAAAAGGCTGACAGTCACTCCTATATAAATGACTGCCAGCAGTTCTTTGAGATTGTATTTTTTGATGTCACCCTCTGGCATGGTTTTTGTTTGGGGAATGGGGAATGGGGAATGGGGAATTGAGAATTGGGCAATTCCCTTATTTTTCAAACCGTTGATTAAAAAATCAAGCGCAGATCCATGTTCCCCCGGACGACTTAAGGATAGCAGATGGAAAGTGGGTTTGTCAACTTCTTTTTTTTTGACCCTTCCCACACTCCCCACACTCCCCACACTCTCCAACAAGGGGCAAGTTGACGGGAACGAAACTTTACCTTACAATCTACCTCGACAACTTCTCCCACTAACTAACATGACCCATTTCGGTATAATCTGTCCGGCATCAAGCGGACATCTTAACACCATGCTTCCTTTGGGACGAGAACTCCAACAGCGCGGCCATCGCGTTACCTTGGTCGGGTTCTTAGATGCCAAACTCAAGACCGAAGCAGCAGGTTTGGACTTCTGGCCTATTGGCGAGGAGGATTTTCCTCCGGGGGCGATCGCTGCCTCTCTTGCCAAACTGGGAACCCTCAGCGGCATCGCAGCGGTGCGATCTACTGTGGAAATCCTAAAAACTGGAGCCAATGTTATCCTCCGAAACGCTCCAGCAGCAATTAAAGCGGCGGGCATAGAAGCGTTGCCGATCGACCAAGTTTCCCTGACGGGGGGTACGGTGGCAGAGTATGTCGGCATTCCTTTTATAACTATCTGTAGCGCAGTGGTGCTTAATCGAGAACCGGACGTTCCTCCGTTTAACACTCCTTGGCAGTACAGTCCCACTTGGTACGGTCGCGCCCGCAACTGGTTGGGTTATCGCATCCTCGATCGCGTCGCCAAACCCATCCGAGACTTAATCGCCGACTATCGCCGCCAGTGGAACTTGCCCCAGCATTCTCACCCCAACCAAAACTATTCTACCCTCGCTCAGATATCCCAGCAACCCGCAGAGTTCGAGTTCCCCCGGAAGGAGCTGCCGCCGTGGTTCCATTTCACCGGCCCTTTTCATAACTCCGCCGGTCGCGAACCGGTAGAGTTTCCCTGGGAGAAGTTGACGGGGCAACCTTTGATTTACGCTTCGATGGGTACTTTGCAAAATCGCCAGCTCGGGGTTTTTGAGGCGATCGCTGCTGCCTGCGAGGGTTTGGACGCTCAGTTGGTAATCTCTCTGGGCGGTTCGGCAACTCCCGAAGTTTTGCCCCAGTTGCCGGGGAACCCTTTAGTTGTCGGTTTCGCCCCCCAGTTGGAACTTTTGCCAAAGGCGAGTCTAACTATTACTCATGCGGGCATGAATACTACTTTGGAGTCTTTGAATAATGGGGTGCCGATGGTCGCCATTCCTATTACTAACGACCAACCGGGAGTGGCGGCGCGAATTGCTTGGGCCGGTTGCGGGGAGGTCGTTCCTCTCAAAGGCCCGAACGTTCCTCGGTTGCGCGAGGCCGTGGGTCGGGTTTTGACTGAGGGTCCTTATAAAGCAAACGCCCTCCGGTTGCAAGCTGCTATCCGTCGCGCTGGCGGGGTGACTCGCGCTGCGGATATTATTGAAGAAGTGGTTTCTAGCGG
>CAZSTZ010000176.1:13671-14943 GCA_964609515.1 uncultured bacterium
GTAAATGGATAACAGGCAAGATGCCTGTTCTACGGGGTTGCCCCATTCCCCATTCCCTATTCCCCATTCCCGACTTTTAATATGCAACCAAAAACAAACGATCGGAACCCAGACGAGCAATATCTTTACTTACTCGAAGATGTAGATTTTACTCCCGTTTTTATTCTGGGGGACCATCGTTCGGGAACGACGATTTTGTATCAAATTTTGGCGGCTACTGAGTGTTTTAATTTTCTCAGGGCCGGTCAGATTATTAATTACGATCGCATCTTGCACGATCGCCTTAACGGAACTGAGGAACAAACTCGCCAAGATTTGCAGAATTTGTTTCTATCTCTGGGAATAAGCGATCGCCTTTTCGATAAGGTAAAGCCGACTCCCGACTTACCAGAAGAGTACGGCTTTATTTTAGAAAATGCCGGTTACGAGCCTCATTTGAACTCGGAAAACCTTTTTTTGTTCCTTCAACTTTGCAAAAAAATTCAATTTGTCTCCCATCGAGATAAACCGATTTTGCTCAAAAATCCTTGGTGTTTTACCCATTTTTTAACTATCAAAAGCTTGATTCCTCAAGCCAAGTTCGTTTTTATTCACCGACATCCGCTCCAGGTTATGAACTCTAAATTAAAAGCGGTGCGGTTGATGCTTTCTGTTAAAAGTTCCTACTCGGAGCTAATTTCTAAGCGGTATCGGCAGAAATTTAATAACCCCATTAAACGTTTGTTTTTTAGAAGTTTGTATTCGAGTTTTTTTGATTTGGGGCTGGGTCGAATAACGGAGCAATCTATTAAAGCGACGACTGCTTTTGTGGAGAATATTTCTTCTCTTTCTACTGCGGATTATGTCTCGATTAAATACGACGATTTATGCGATGCTCCAGAGGCAACTATAACTAAGATTTTGGAGTTTCTGGAGTTGGAAGGGAGGGCTACTATCGATTATGAAAGTTGGATCGCTCCCCGTCCTCTCAATTGGTTGCCAGAAGTGCTGAGGAACTACGATGAGATTTGCGGCAAGCTCGAACCTTATCTGGCGTATTATCGAGAGTTAATTAATTAAGAAACCCGGTTTTTCCCCAACTTCTCGAAACCCGGTTTTTTGCCAACCGGGTTTCTGAGTTTTTCCCCAACCTCTCGAAACCCGGTTTTTCCCCAACCTCTCGAAACCCGGTTTTTTGCCAACCGGGTTTCTGGGGAACATCGAAACCCGGTTTTTCCCCAACCGGGTTTCTGGGTTTTTCCCCAACCTCTCGAAACCCGGTTTTTTGCCAAC
>CAZSTZ010000177.1:0-14934 GCA_964609515.1 uncultured bacterium
GAGACGGTAGAGACTTCGACGCCTTAGAAATTACTCGCCCCAACGGTTCCCAAGTCCTTCCCCAAACTTCGCGCAACGATACTATTTCTGGTCGGGTAATTCGGACCATCGATAACGATGAGTTTTTCCTACAAACCAGCGACGGTCGAATTCGAGTAGATGCCGACTTGCCAGATTCTCAATTCCTCGATTTAAAACGGGGGCAAAGGGTTAGCGTGGTAGGGGAAAGAGACGGTAGAGACTTCGACGCCTTAGAAATTACTCGCCCCAACGGTTCCCAAGTCCTTCCCCAAAGTTAGTTGTCACTAACAATACCTTCGCCAAAAGGAAAAATGCTTAATTTTACGAAAAAATGGCTAGGGCGAGCTCCACCCGAAGTTACGCCTGCGAACTGGTAGAAAAAACGACTCCCCAGGTTGAAGCAGGAAATAAGCATCAAAACTGGCATTGCCAGGTTTAAATTCACTTGCCACCAATTTCAAAATCTATCAAATCTAAGGAGATAAATCAAAATGAAACTTAACATAGTTGCCAGTTTAGCAATATCAGTAGTTTCTGTTTTTGCTCTTCCTGCTTTAGCAAGAGTTATAACTGACATTGAAGATTTATTACAAGAAGAAACTGTAACTATATCCGGTGAAGTTACCGAGATTGTCGGCGATGCCGATGATAATGAGTGGGTAGTTGCCGACAATACAGGCTCCGTTGTTGTCGATGCAGGTTCTTTGTGGCAGGAAACCATAGATGTATCTGTTGGCGATAAATTAACGGTAGTTGGCGAACTAGATGAAAATGAGTTTGATGCTTTTACCGTTATTCTCGCCGACGGTACCGAGATTGAAATTCCTCAAGATTAATTAGGGTTTGCTGAAAAAAGATAAAAGTTATTGAGAAGGTCGGTAATAGGTAATGGGTAATGGGTAATAGCAGGAAGTTTAATCCATGCTTTTAACTCATTTTTCTTGTAATTAGGGCTTGCTGAATAAAACTATAAGCAAGGTAGGATAAGCCTTATAGCCATTTTAGGACTCCAAAAAGTTAGAGTTTTTCGGTTCTTTGTCTCGAAAATCTAAGATTTTTTCCTAAAATAGAGGAAAATTTATTCACAGAAAATCTCCGAAACCGTTCCCCGTTCCCCGTTCCCCGTTCCCTGACCCTCACGAAAGACTTTTTCAGCAAGCCCTAATTAGAAGCAAATATTACCTATTACCTATTACCCATTACCCAGAGCGTCAAGTTTTTGGGTTTTTCAGCAGACCCTAATTAAGCGGGTTTCTTTGACTAAACAGGGAAATCGTAAAAGTTGACCCCTCCCCCACAACGCTGTCTGCCACGAGCTGGCCGCCGTGGAGGCGGACGATTTGCTCGGCGATCGCTAACCCCAAACCAAAACCGCTTTCTTGAGAGCGCGATCGCCCCCCTTCCACCCGATAAAACCGCTCAAAAATACGAGCTAAATCTGCCTCGGGAATACCTACTCCCGTATCTTTTACCACAATAAGAAGCTCCCCGGGCACGTCAGTCGAGAAACCCGGTTTTTTCAAAAAACCGGGTTTCTGAGATACCAAACCGGGTTTATGAGATACCAAATCGGTTTTAAGTTGGACCTCAATAGTCCCCTCAGCCGGCGTATATTTACAAGCATTTTGGATTAAATTAACCACAGCTTGCCCCAGCAAATCCGGTTCTACTTTAGCTATAACTGGAGTGGGAGGTAGATTAATTATCCAATTAAAATTTTTCGCCTTAGCTTGTAATTGACAATCGGAAATCCACTTTTTCAATAAGTCTTTTAAATCTATTTCTACCACCGTTTCTGGCAACCTTTCGCACCTAGCTAAAAACAGTAAATTACCCACCAAATTCTTCATAGATTTAGCAATTTCGACTATTTTTTCCAAACGCTTGCGCGGTTGAGTAGCATCGTCACCCGGTCCTAACAATCCCACCTGAGCGTTACTTAAAATAGCCGCCAGAGGAGAGCGCAATTCGTGAGAAGCATTAGCAGTAAAACGCTGCAATTGTTCGTAAGCGCTTTGTAGTTTTTGATTTGCTAATTCTGCCGCATTTCTAGCTTCCTCTAACCTCTCATTAGTTTCCCGCAAACTAGCTCTTTCCCTGGATAATTCTCGTTCTAAATTGCCAAAAAGATGTAAGGCCAAAATCCCGCTAGCAATGCCTAAAAAGCCAGATAAAGACAAAACAAACCAACTCAAAATTCGCTCTAACTCTAAATGTTCTTTGCGTTCTTCTAACAATCTTTCCTCTTCCGCAGCAAAAGCATCTATCTTTTCTCTAGTGGCATCCATGAGAATTTTAGCTTCCTCCAACCAGTCGTAAAGTTCGCTAGGAGAAAACTGTTCTTGTAAAGGAGATTGATAATAAGAAAAATCTCCCTCAGTTTCGTCTTTTGTACCCTCTCTTTTTTTCCAGCCACCCGGCAAAACTCTAGCGTTCATTCTCGCTAATTTTTGCTCTAAAATAGCTAGGGTTTCTTCTGTCGATTGTCGGACTTCTTTTAGTTGGGAAATTTGTTCTGGGTTGTCGGAAACAAGCCGTCGCAATATATCTAAGGATTGGGGAATTTCAGCGATCGCCTCGCTATAGGGTGCCAGAAAATCCGGCCTCCCCGTCATCGCATAACCTCGAACTCCGGTTTCCGCATCAATTAAAGCCGCGAGCAAATGTTTGCTTTCCAAACGCACTTTTTGGGTATGTTGCACCCAATTTTCATCCTCCACCAAATCGAGTTTCAACCAATAAATCGCAACTAAGGTGCTAATAAAACAAGTAACGGGAATGGCAATAATAAACCTCCCCCTGCTTCGTACTGGTATCTTACCCCAGAAACTTTGCAAGTTTTTAGCGACTGATTTTTTCATTGTTAATTGCTAATTGTTAATTGTTAATTGCCTACTTTTGCCTCTTGCCTTTTGCCTCTTGCCTTTTGCCTCTTGCCTTTTGCCTCTTGCCTACTCTTGCCCTTTGCCTCTTGCCTCTTGCCTCGTACTAATTGTTAAACGGTATCCCATGCCGTAAATAGTTTCTACCCATTCAGCAGCTCCCACCTCTTGCAACCGCTTTCGCAACCGGCGGACTAAAGTTGTTACCGCATTGCTTTCCGGTTCTTCTCCCCATTCCCAGAGAGACTGTTCTATTTGGTTGCGAGTTAATACCTGACCTGAGTGGCGCATCATATATTCTAATAACTGAAATTCCCGCACCGAAAGTTGTACCGTTGATGACTCGCGTTCCACTTTGAGGGTAGTTAGGTGTAAAGTTAAATCGCCGCGACAGAGAGTATCTCCCGTCCATAAAGGCGATCGCCTCCCCAAAGCCCTCACCCTTGCCAGCAGTTCCATCAAGTCCACCGGTTTGACCAAATAATCGTCCGCCCCGGCATCTAAACCCGTAATTTTATCGGTGGTAGTATCTTTGGCAGTCAGTATTAATACGGGAGAGGCTTTACCCGTTTGTCGGTAATAACTGCAAAGTTCCACGCCGCTTACCAAGGGCAACATCCAGTCGAGAATTAACAAATCGTAATCTTTTTCCGACATCAACCATTTCGCCGTTTCTCCCTCCTCCACCGCATCGACGATATGTCCTACTTGGGAGAGAGCCGCGTGGAGCGGTTCTAATTGTTCCGGATCGTCTTCTACCAATAAGATTCTCATATCAATTAACAATAGATTACTTTGTCATCCGCCGTCGCGCTTCTGGGGAAGGATAGCTGCCCGCTTCTACAAAAAGCTGTCGTTCGGCAATGCGAGAGCTGCTGTTAAATTCTAAGATACGGACGGTCACTTCTCCAATTTCGGTGAGAGGTTCGATCGCCCCCTCATCCTCATTAAAACAAAAATGGTCCGCCCACAAATCTCGGCGGGGATTAAAAAATCTAACCAAATTTCCCGTACCCCAAACTATAGAGCCCAGATCCGTTCCCTTATTAAGGTTGCAAAAAACGCAAGCATAAGCAAGATTATCCTCCGTCGTCGAACCGCCATGCTTGAGACTAATAATATGGTCGAACTGGCAACCAGAAACTCGGTCTGTTTCTAAAATGAGGCAGTATTCGCACAGATGGCCGGCACGTTCGACAACTAATCGTCGCAGTTCCACAGGTATATAAACGCGAGACATAACGATTTTTACTCCGATTTAGATTTAATTTGTATTCTAGCTTTGGCTTTTGCTAAAGTCATTATATGCTCTAGGACCAGAAATGTTTCGAGTTCTTTTCGTTCTTCTGGTGAGAGTCCTTCGGTTTTGGTTCCTTCGATTAAATCTTGCAAGCGTTCTTTTGCCGTCTCCGAAAGTTGGAAAGCGATGACGCTTTCTGGGGTGGTTCCCCCGGCGATGAAATCGATAACTTCATCGTAAACTTTTTTTGTCTTAACTCGCACGTTCATAAAATTTCACTTAAGAATTAGAATTGATGTTTTTAGTTTAACTTTTTGTTTTGGGAATTGGGAATGGGGAATGGGGCTCTCTCCCTGCCCCCCCAGGGCTCCCCCTCCCGTCCCCCTTAAAAAGGGGGAGGCCAGGGGAGCAAGAGAAATGGTATGAAGATGAGTATAACTAGAAATAGCGAAAAAAAACCCCCAGTTAATTAAAACTGGAGGTCCTACCGGGTAAACCATTGACGGTTTCTTCTATTATACTAAAGCAATTTCTTTTTCGGTCTTATCATCGGCAACAACTTCTGGCTGTTCGGTCTTGACTTCCTCTTCTGGCAGATCGAACTCGCCACCCGGGGCCTCGGGATGTTCGTTTAGATCGCCCATCGCATCAACAGCAACGGCGGCGGTTTCTTCAGAACCGCGCAGGGTCAAGTAAAGAGCCCCCAACCCGAACAAACCTGCGGTGCCGGCAGCAGTCCAGATGCCCGCATTGTCGGATTTTAAGGGGAAAATTTTGCCAAGGAAG
The DNA here is from genome assembly GCA_964609515.1 of uncultured bacterium. Taxonomy (GTDB): domain Bacteria; phylum Cyanobacteriota; class Cyanobacteriia; order Cyanobacteriales; family Microcoleaceae; genus CALKCV01. The sequence continues at coordinate 4,930 of CAZSTZ010000177.1, forward strand.
GAACCCGAGGGGTCGGTGATGGAACCGTTGGACTGATTACCGGTCAATTTTTTGCTAAAAGGGCAGGCATCAGCTGCATTGGTCGTGGAAAACTGGACTCCTCCAGCGATCGCTACAGTGGCAAACACAACGGCCAAAAGTTTCGATGTCTTCATGTCCTTGCTGAATTTTCTAAAGGTTTATTTTAGAAAAGCATTATAACAAAACTTTCTCAAAACTGCAAGTAAAGATTTCTCGAAAAAGCGCAAACTTTTTTATCTTATCACTGTTCCCATCAAAAAACTGCTCGTAGCGAACTTTTTGGATGCACCTCACCTCGCCTTTTGCTAATTGCTAATTCTAACCATTCCCTATTCCCTATTCCCTATTCCCTATTCCCTATTCCCTATTCCCTATTACCCAATAGGAATCTCTATCGTCAATTCCGTACCTTCCCCCAATTCAGAATAACAGCTTAACTTACCCCCATGTTTTTCTACTATAATAGACTGAGAAATCGACAGACCCAATCCCGTACCTTTGCCCACCGGTTTCGTCGTAAATAGATTTTCAAAAATCTTTTTTTGTACCTCCTCCGACATTCCCGGGCCGTTATCTTTTATTATCGCGATCGCCGCCGTTTTCTCCTCGTTAAGCTTGGTAGTAATTGTAATCTGATTGGGCCAGAGTTTAAGCTCCTCAAAAGAACGTTTTTCATTACCCTCCTCCAGAGCATCTATAGCATTGGCAATAATATTCATAAATACTTGATTTAGCTGTCCCGGATAGCAGTCTATTTTTTGCAGCTTGCCATATTTTTTTACTATTTCAATTTCCGGACGTTTATCGCTAGCTTTTAAGCGGTGTTTCAGCATCATCAGGGTACTATCTATGCCCTCGTGGATATCAAAAGCAACTTTCGAGGAAGTATCAGCCCGCGAAAAAGTTCTCAAAGATTTAGTAATGCTAGTTATTCTGTCGGTGCCCTGTTTCATCGATGCAATTAATTGGGGTAAATCTTTTTTCAAAAATTCTAACTCGATCGCCTCTATCTCGTTTTCTATTTCTGCTCCCGGTTCCGGGAAAGTATCTAGATACAGATTTAACAAATTTAACAAATCTTGAATGTATTCTTCCGCGTAATTAATATTACCCGCAATAAAGTTAACTGGATTATTAATTTCGTGAGCGATACCGGCCATCAACTGACCCAAAGCAGACATTTTTTCGCTTTGCATTAGCTGAATTTTTGCATCCTGAAACTGCTGCAAAGCTTTAGTAACTTCTGCGGTTCTTTCCTCGACTCTTTGTTCTAACTCTTCTGTCAGCTCCTGTAGTTCTCTAGTTCTTTCCTGCAAAGTTTTTTCTGTTCGATCGCGTTCCGCTATTTCCCGTTCCAAAAGTTCGTTTTTTTCTGCCAAATCCTTCGTCAAGCTTCGCAGTCTTAAGTGGATTTTTACCCTAGCTAAAATTTCTTCTTGCTCGAAGGGTTTGGTAATATAATCTACCGCCCCCAAACTCAAACCTTTTACTCTATCTTGACTGTGGTTTAGAGCAGTCATAAAAATTATTGGTATGTTTTGGGTCGAGACATTTTTTTGAAGCCTGTCGCAGGTTTCAAAACCATCTATGCCCGGCATGATTATGTCTAATAATATTAAGTCTGTTTCGTTAGATTCCAGCCATTCTAAAGCAGTTAAACCGCTATTAGCTACGGCTACTTCAAAACCAGCTTTTGTCAAAGTTTTATTTAGCAAATCTAAATTAATCGGGCTATCGTCTATAATTAAAATTCGCCCTAATGCGGGGTAACAAGTCATCTTTTTTCTTTAGAGAATTGGGAATTGGGAATTGGGAAAGACCGTAGAACAGGCATCTTGCCTGTTCTACAATTAACAATTAGCCATCAACGGGAATTTCGATAATAAATTCTGCGCCTTCTCCCACGGCAGAAATAACGCTCAATTTACCGCAGTGTTTTTCTTCGACAATTTGACGGGAAATAGACAAGCCCAAACCCGTACCTTTACCTACTGCTTTAGTAGTAAATAAATGGTCGAACATTCGCAATTGTACGTCTGGGGGTATCCCCGGGCCGTTGTCTTTAATTTTAACAGCAACGTTGCGGGAATCTCGATAAAATTCGGTAGAAATTGTAATTCGATATTGGCGGTTTTTACCTCCTTCTAGTTCTTTCTCTAAATCGGTTTCGTCAAAAGCATCAATAGCATTAGCTATGAGATTCATAAACACTTGATTTAATTGTCCGGCATAACAATTTATTTGAGGTAATTCGCCATAGTTTTTAATAACTTCTATCGCCCCTCGTCCAGGGCTTGCTTTTAAGCGGTGTTTTAAGATTAGCAAGGTACTGTCGATGCCTTCGTGGAGCTTAAATGGCACTTTAGATACAGTATCTGCCCGGGAAAAAGTTCTTAAAGAAGTGCTAATATTGCGGATAATATCGGTTCCTTCCGTCATGGAGGCGATCGCCTTTGGCAAATCCTCTACTAAAAAATCCAGGTCGATATCTTCTGCATTTTCCCTAATTTCTGGCGCCGGTTGGGGATAGTATTGCTGATAAAGTTCTAAATGCTTTAACAAATCTTCGAGATACTCCAAAGCGCATTCAATATTACCTACGATAAAGCCCAGAGGATTGTTAATTTCGTGGGCAACTCCGGCGACTAATTGACCCAGGGCAGACATTTTTTCGCTTTGGATTAATTGCAATTGTGCCTCCTGGAGTTCTTTGAGATAATTTTTGAGTTGTTGGGCGTAATTTTGGCTGTTTTGGTAGAGGCGAGCGTTTTCTAAAGAAATGCCAGCTTGGGAACATAACAGGTTGAGAAGTTCGAGGCGATCGCTGGTAAACGCAGCGGTAACTAAATTATTTTCTAAGTAAAGAATGCCGATTAATTTACCTTGATTTTTAATTGGCGTACACAACAAACTGTGAGGTTTTCGCCAGATAATATACGGATCTCCGGCAAAGTTAGTCTCTTCCGTTGCATCGTCGATAACTACGGTTTTCCAGGTCCGATAGACGTAGTTAATTATCGACTGAGGAACCTCTTCGGACTCGCTGACAGTTCGCGAACGCACTATCTGAGCTTCTGGGACTCGTTCTTCGTCGTCGGAGTCGATCGCCCCTGTTGCCTCTATTACCAATTCGTCCCCTTTGGGTACGATAAAATAACCAACTTCTGCCCCGGCATTTTCGATGACCGCCCGCATCAAATTCGACAGCAACTTATCTAATTCCAGCTCCCCAGAAATAGCTCTCGCCGCAGCGATCGCCGTTGACAGATCCAGCATTGTTGCCGTTCCCGTGGTCGTCCCCGCCATCGTAGGGGCTAAAGTCCTGCTAATGGTTGCGTTGGGGGCGAGGTTAGCTTGTTGGCGGGCGAGAACCGGGCGCAGCATTTCGGGGTAGCGAGTTTCTAAATCCTCAACTTTAGCTTTAGCGCCCCAACGGGCGAAGGCGTAGTAGGCATCGCCGATGTAAACCGCCGCGATTTTTTCGTTGCCCCACTGGAGGTAAAATTTGGCTGCAAGTTCGTTGGCGATCGCTTCTTCTTGGATGTAACCGTTTTCTTTAGCTCCGGCAATGGCGCGATCGTAATACTTCATCGCTTCTAAATATTCTCCCAAAACCCGATTTCGTTCCGCCTCCACCAGATTAAATTTGTGGGAATGGTTCGTCGGCGCGTGACGGCTCCATTTTTGCATTTTTTCTTGGTTTCCTTCTACCTTACCCAGAAGCTCTTCTCGTTCCGAATTTGTGGCAGACTCGCACGCTGCCAACCTTGCCAGGGAATCGTAAAAATAGAATATAGCCACATCCGGCATCCCCGTCGCCCCATCCAAATAACTCGCTGCCGAATTTCCGTGGGAAACAGTTTCTCCATACTCCGAAAACAGATAGCAGAGGATAAGTTTGTGGAAAGACAAACAGAAAAGCGCGTAGCGATCGTTTCCTTGCTGATGGACTGGGAGCATAGTTTCTTCGCTGTAAGCTTCGCCCGTTATCTGGGAATAATCTTCCGCTTTCTCCATCAAATTACAGACGACTTGCAAGCAGATTTGTCCGTAATTAAGAGTTGTTTCTTGTTTAATCTGAGCCAGTCCGCTATTGTAGTTAGATAGCTCTCTTTTCAGATCTAACAGCGACGTGCCGAGAAAATATAAATTACGGCAATAGTTGTAAGCCGAATAAGCAGCAAATTCTAAATCTCCCGTTTCCAGTCCCGTAGAGTAACTCTCTTGCAAAGGTTTTAAGGTCGATCGCAAATGCTCTTTCCAATGTCTGACAAAGATATTAAAATTGGCAACAACCCTAGCTTGAAAGTTTTTGGCATTCAACTTTGACAAAACTTTCAACGACAGCTTACCGAAGGCAAAACCGGCTTCTATATCTCCTGCTAAAGCGCACAAAAGCAACCCGTAATTAACGTAAGCAAAAGCAGACACGGCAGTATTGCCGTATTTCAGAGACAAATTTACCTGTTTCAGAGCAATTAAAGGCATGAGGGCGGGAACCGCCAAATAAGCCGCACCAAAGATACTGTTGGAAAGTTGCATGGCTGCCAGAACAGTTGCATCTCTCATTTCTGGCAGTTCTATTAGCTCCTCAATGGGGCGATCGCCTAAATTTGACTTGGTTTCTTCCAAAGCCTTCTGGACCTCCGAGAAGTCTGGCGAATCTGGAAATGTCACTCCTAATAATTTCAGCACTTTTAAGGCTGTTTCTACCGCCGATAGCAACTGGTTTCGTGCTATTTTCGCTTGGATTTGTACTTCATAAACTTTAATTTTGTCTAACAGAGTTCTGGCACGTTCCAAAACTACAGAAACCAACCCCTCCATTTCCTCAAACTCGCCGTTGAGATACGCTGCCTCTGCCGCCGACTCGTACAAAGCTAAACTTAGTTCGTACTGATTTTCCCAGCAGTCCGCCGCCAGCAACTCTCGACCAACTCCCAAATACTCCACTGCAGCACTGTAAGCAGTAGCCGCTTTAGCCTTGATACCCGCCGTTAAATTCAATCGCGCTAACTGTTCGCGCAATTCCGATCGAGTTATTAACTCCACTCCATAATTTAACCGATCGACTAAATCGAAGATTTTTTCTTCTCTTTGTGCTTCTGGGGTTTGCTTTAACAACAACTCCCCGATTTTATAGTGAGTTGCAGGTTTCTCCGACTCGGGAATTAAAGAGTAAGCCGCTTGCTGGACGCGATCGTGCAAGAATTTGTATTTTGGGAATTGGAAATTGGGCAACGGATTTTGTAACGGATTTAACGGATGGGTTGTTGGTGGGGAATGGGGAATTGAAGGCTCCCCCCTTTCCCAGGGGATCGTCTCTTCCCCCTGATAAAACTTATAAACTTGACCCAGAGGGACAATTAAACCAGCTTGCAAAGCTTTCCATAAATCCCCTGCGGTATCGGCAACCGACTTTTCCAAAGCGATCGCTACAGTCTCCAGATCGAACTGGTTGCCGATACAAGCTGCCAGTTTCAAAGCTTCCCTCGTTGCCTCTGGGAGCTTTTGCAACTGCCCCGCCATAAACTCCACCACATCATCGGTTAGGGACATATCCCTCACTTCGGTCAGATCGCACTGCCAAGAACCGCTGGCGAAGTCGAACTCAATTAATCCATCCTCGTGTAAAGATTTGAGAAACTGAGTGGCAAAGAAAGGGTTGCCCCGAGTTTTCTGGTAAACCAATTCCGTCAGGGGCATAGCTAGCTGTCGCCCGCAGCAGAGAGCCTCGGCAACTAAACTATTAATAGAAGACTTATCCAAAAGCCCCAGGGTAATGCGAGCTATGGCCTCTCCATTTTTCTCCATCTCCCCAACCGCCAGCATCAAAGGATGGGCCGGGCTAACCTCGTTATCCCGATAAGCCCCAATTAATAACAAATGCCCCGTCTCCCTATCCCCCGCCAGCAGTTGCATCAATTTCAAAGAGGCCGAGTCCGCCCATTGCAAATCATCCAGGAAAATTACCAAGGGATGACTTGCCGTAGGAAACACTCGGATAAATTTTTGGAAGAGCAAATTAAATCGGTTTTGCGTCGCGCTGGCAGCGAGTTCGGTTACGGGGGGTTGCTTGCCGATAACCTTCTCTAGTTCGGGGATGACATCGATAATTACCCCACCTTGCTCCCCCACTGCCTCCAAAATTTTCCCTTTCCAACGTTCCACCGCCTCCGCACTTTCGCCATTCAGTTGTTCCATCAAGCCCGAAAATGCTCGAGCTAAGGCAGAAAAAGGGATGTTGCGTTTAAATTGGTCGAATTTGCCTTTAATAAAATAGCCCCGCTTTTGCACTATCGGTTTGTGAACTTCGTTAACTAAGGCAGTTTTACCGATACCGGAGAAACCCGCCACTAACATTATTTCAACTCGCTCCGCTTTCTGGGGAGTGTGGGAAGTGTGGGGAGTGTGTCCGGTGTGGGGGGTGCGTTCGGGATTAGCTATTCTGTTGAAGGCATCGAGTAATGCTTGTATTTCTGTTTCCCTGCCGTAGAGTTTTTCGGGAATGACAAAGCGATCGCTCTTATCCCTCTGCCCCAGCAGAAAGTGGCTGATACTGCCGTTAGTTTCCCACTGTTGCAAACTGTTTTGGAGGTCGAACAAAATCCCCCTCGCACTTTGATAGCGCTGTTCGGGGGTTTTTGCCATCAACTTGAGGATAATATTGCTGACTGTTTTGGGAATTTCGGGCTTTATTTGGGTCGGCGTTTTCGGTTTGCGGGCGATCTGAGAGTGGACCAATTCCATCGGATCGTTAGACTCGAAGGGCAATTGTCCCACTAACAGTTCGTATAAGCTGACTCCCAGAGAATAAAAATCAGTGCGATAGTCGATGCCCCGATTCATCCGTCCCGTTTGTTCGGGGGACATATAGGCCAGAGTCCCTTCGAGGACGTTGGGATTTTGGACCTCTTGATTTTCTCTGGGTAAGAGGGTAGAGATGCTGAAGTCTATCAGTTTGACTTCCTTTGTCTCTGGGTTAATCAGAATATTGGACGGTTTGATGTCTTTGTGGATGACCCGATTTTGATAGAGTCCTTCTAGAGTCTCGACGATGGAAATGCCGATGGCTAGAATTTCTTTGAGGCCGAGTTCTCCTTCTACGCCATATTCTGCTAAAGAAATGGCCCCGATGTCTTCCATTATCAGGGCGTAACCGTTGCCGTATCTCTCCAAGCTTAGGGGTTTGATTATCCCCGGGAGATTGAGGTAATGGGCGATCGTGTATTGATTCCTAAATTGGAGGAGTTCGTTAAATGTTGGGTATTCGTTTTTGAGGATTTTGATAATTACTGCTTTGTCGTCCCTCTCCCGCCTGCCTCGATAAACCACGGTTCGCGAACCGTCGTAGATTTCTTCGAGAATCTTATAGCCAGGAAGCATTGCCGTCCCATTAGTCATATCTGCCCGCCTCGTTCTAGTAGCAATTCCTATTTTATGGGTCAATACAATTTTCAGCCTACCTTATCCAGGGGGACAAGGGAGACAAGTCTTGTAGGTTGGGCGGCTGTGAAACGGAACCCAACAGCCGATATCTTATTAAATTGCAACTCCCCCAAGATAAGGTAGGCCGTTTAAATCTGGAGTTTTATAGCTATCGTAGGTTGGGCGGCTTTGAAACGGAACCCAACACATCGGTATTTTATTAAATTGCAAGTCCTTTCGGTATTTTATTAAATTGCAAGTCCTTTTGTTGGGTTTCACGTAGGTCCGCACAACCTACAACCTACAAGCTATTTTCCCAATTAAAAAAAGCGGGTAACGCGATTCTTCCGCGCGACATCAACCTTGGCAAGGAAACTAAAAACAACCAAATAACAATGGTTTAGCTTGACTGACTTTTAACTTAGTCCTTTTTTAGTACGAATTAAGCAAAATGCAATCGAAAGAGCAAAACAAAAGGCCAAAAAAAGGCCAAAAAAACAATGGGCCAAAAATTAAGCCCATCGACAATAACGGCTCCATAGCCATTAAGTTCACAATAGATGGCCAGCTTGACAAATTCAATCCCATACACCGGGGAAAATTTGACAATGAGATGGTTCTGGCCCGGGCATCTTCGGGCCGGCAACCCGTCGCAAATAAAAACCGTACAAAATTTGTGTAATAACTGTGGTTATCATTAGGGGCTTTTGCACTACTGTAATCGTTATTTGCAAATGCTTCGATTATTGTTTGTACGTGCAACATTTAACATACTCAAAGCTTTCACCTTGAATCTGTATAGCATCACCAGTTAAAGTGATGGCTGTTGCCTGCAATGCCCGCAACATAATATTACGAGCGCCGTTCCAGTCCCGATGTGCAGTAGATCCGCATTCGGGGCATTGGAACTGTTTATTTCCACCTAATTTATCGTGAATGTGACCGCATTCGGGACAAGTTTTAGAGGTATAAGACTCGTTGCACAACACGACTAAAACATTATGACGATTAGCCATCTGTATTAAATGTTGCTGGAATTTATAATGACTCCAAGTCAACATATTTCTGGCGGTTTTTTTGTTGAGCTTTCTCCCCGACTTTACCACCATTTCAGAAGTAGAAAAAGTCGGTAAAAATATGACTTTATATTCCGAAACTAAAAACCGCGCTACTTTATTGTGCAAGTCTTTAACTAAACTTTGAATCCGTTCCCTAATACGATAAGCAGCTTTGCGCATTGCTCGTCGCTGACGTTTAGCAGCGCTTAAGTCGATGCGGCTCATTAACTTATCAAGGTGAAAACAAAGTCGTTGAATTTTTCCCATATCCCCACTGCCAAATTCAACAATTTTTTCTCCATCAGATCCAGTTATAAAAGTACGAACTCCTGGGTCAAGAGCAATAACTTTTGACTGTTCGGTGGGAGTTGGTTCTTGGTATTCTGGGAAGATTCCGTACCATTTTCCCCGTTTGAAAACCAGTTGAGTACCGTAGCTAGATTCAGAAGGAAACCCTTCTGGGGAGCGATATGTTAATCCCTTGACTTTGGTAGGGTACCACTGGCTTTTCTTGTAGTTGCCCGCTTTAAATTTAATAATTTGAGATGGTTGTCGGCAAGATTTAAACTTAGCAACCCCTCCGTTAGAATTGGCTTGTTTATGAGCATCCACGGCATCGGCAACAGCTTCTTGTAATGAATGCCCTGGCAATTCTTTAACCCAGTCTGGGCGTTCTGCATTCCGAGCTAACTTCTGCAAATCGTAAGCACTTGAAGAGTTGCCATCTCTAAGTTGAGCTATCGTCCAGTTATAGAGCCACCGATAAGCATTAACCCAGCGCTGATATTTCCCGATTTTATCCAGGAGCGCCTTATGGCTTATGTGGTCAAAACATTTTGCAATATCCGCATCTAATACATATTTCGGTTTTCGATTTATGCAGTTATGGATTTGGTAATTGCATCATCTGCTGACCGTCCTGGTCTGAAACCGTAGCTATTAGGCTCAAATCTTGCCTCCCATTCGGGTTCTAGAGCCATTTTATGTAGACCTTGCATTGCTCGGTCATACATAGTTGGTATTCCTAGTGGTCTCTTTTCGTCGCATTGAAAGTGCTTTGGTATCCATACCCTACGGGTGGGTTTGGCTTTCTTCTTGGTCTTTGCAAGCATCTTGACTAGATTAAACCGGGAGCATCTCATATTTCCAAAAATACTTTTTTTCTGCTAAGAGTTCCCTCTTTTCCCGTTCCCTCTTTTCCCGTTCCCTCTTTTCCCGTTCCCCGTTCCCCGTTCCCCGTTCCCTAAAAGCGTTCAAATTTTGGGTTTATTCTTGCATTGAGATGCTCCCATTAAACCTTTGTTTTGGCTTCAGATTTTTGATTCCATCAACTCCGGCTGTTTTCTTGCCTTGGTTGTCTTGAGGTTGTAGTCGATGGGAGCATTTCGGCTCCTCACCTCTACTTGTTATAGTCGATGGGAGGTATAACCCTCCGCACCTCTATTTGTTAAGGTCGATGGAGGGTATTATCCCTCGCACCTCCTCTTCAAAACCGGAC
>CAZSTZ010000178.1:0-5547 GCA_964609515.1 uncultured bacterium
GGGAATAGGGAATAGGGAATAGGGAATGGGGAATAGGGAATGGGGAATAGGGAATGGGGAATAGGGAAGTTATTAACGCTTCCCGAGCCCATTACCTATTACCCATTACCCATTACCCATCACCCATTAGTAAAGAAAAGTAACGAATCTTATCAAAATATTGAGAAATGAAGCGTTTCTTTGCGAGTGCTTTAACCTAGAAATTTAAAGGAATGTAACGAGGAAAAAATATGAACCTACAAAAATACCGCATCAAATGCACCCTCTCCTTCGGGGACATTTATGGCCAAATATTAGCATGGCTGGGCATAATTTTCTTCAGCGTGGCCTCGGGTTTGGCCCTGTGGGCTAGCAGCCAGCAAATTTACGCGATCGCCGCCACTGCTTTAGTAGTAGTAATGTCTTTACCCTTCCTCCTCTTTGCTTTCGTCACTACCCTATTGAACCATATTGAGGTGACACCGGTGGACGAAACAGAGGAAGCTGTCTCCGACGTGCCCAACGTATCGGGCCAACAAACCCCGCAGCCGGCCAGCTAAACCTATTTTAGATTTTAGATTATCAAGTTCGGCAGTAGCCCAGAAACCCCCCAGAAACCCGGTTTTTTTGAAAAGACCAACCCAGAAACCCGGTTTTGCAGAAATTACCGGGTTTCTTAATTCTTCCAAAAAACCGGGTTTCTTAACGGTCTCGGGGAACGCGACAAAGCAAATGTTAAGAACTTCTCAGCTTTTGAGTGGGGGAGTTTTTTTATGGTTCAACATATTAAGAAGTACAACTATCAAAAATCAACTCAACCATGCTAGAACACGACGTAATTATCGTAGGTGGCGGACTGGCCGGCTGTCGCGCTGCCTTGGAAATAGCTCGCAAAAATCCGACTTTAAACGTGGCGGTAGTTGCCAAAACTCACCCGATCCGTTCCCACTCGGTGGCGGCCCAGGGAGGTATCGCGGCATCTCTGAAAAATGTTGACCCGGAAGACTCTTGGGAAGCTCACGCTTTCGATACGGTAAAGGGTTCGGACTATCTGGCAGACCAAGATGCGGTGGAAATTCTCGCCAAGGAAGCGCCAGAGGTGATTATCGAACTGGAACATTTAGGAGTGTTATTTTCCCGCTTGGAAGACGGACGCATTGCCCAACGCGCTTTTGGGGGTCACTCCCACAAGCGCACTTGTTACGCGGCGGACAAAACCGGTCATGCTATTTTGCACGAGTTGGTCAACAACTTGCGCCGCAATGGGGTTCATGTTTACGAGGAATGGTATGTGATGCGTTTGATTTTAGAAGATAACCACGCTAAAGGTTTGGTTATGTATCACATCCTCGATGGAAAACTGGAGGTGGTTCGCGCTAAAGCGGTGATGTTTGCTACTGGGGGTTACGGTCGGGTTTTCAATACGACTTCAAATGACTATGCTTCCACTGGCGACGGTTTGGCGATGACGGCGATGGCGGGGTTGCCGTTGCAAGATATGGAGTTCGTACAGTTTCACCCGACCGGTTTGTATCCGGCGGGGGTTTTGATTTCCGAGGCGGTTCGCGGCGAGGGCGCTTATTTGATTAATAGCGAGGGCGATCGCTTTATGAAAACCTACGCCCCTAAGCAAATGGAACTGGCACCCCGAGATATTACTTCCCGGGCGATAACTCTGGAAATTCGCGCCGGGCGGGGCATTAACCTCGATGGCAGCGCTGGCGGTCCTTTTATTTATCTGGACTTGCGACACATGGGGCGCGAGAAGATTATGAGTCGGGTGCCTTTTTGTTGGGAGGAGGCCCATCGCTTGTTAAGTATCGATGCGGTTAACGAACCGATGCCGGTACGTCCGACTGCTCATTATTCTATGGGCGGCATTCCTACTAATAACGACGGGCGGGTTTTGAGTAGCGCCGATGGTTTGGTGGATGGTTTGTTTGCTGCCGGGGAGAGTGCCTGCGTGTCCGTCCACGGGGCGAACCGTTTGGGGAGTAATTCTTTGTTGGAGTGCGTGGTTTTCGGGCGACGGACTGGGGCGGCGATCGCTGATTTTGTGGAAGGTCGCAAGTTGCCAGAAGTCAACGAAGGGCGCTATCTGGAAGAAGCGCGGGAACAGCTCCAAGGGTTGTTAGACCGTTCGGGAGAGTGTCGCATCGGGCAGTTGCGCCAGGAGTTCCAAGATATGATGACTCAGCATTGCGGCGTGTTTCGTACTGAGGAGGTGATGCGCGAGGGTTTGGAGAAGGCCCAACAGTTACGGGAACGATATTCCCAGGTTTATTTGGACGATAAGGGCAAGTTGTGGAATACGGAAATTGTGGAAGCGTTGGAGTTGCGCAATTTGATGCTGGTGGGGCAGATTATTTTAAACGGTGCCTTGAACCGGCAGGAGAGTCGCGGTTCTCACAGTCGGGAAGACTTCCCCAAACGGGACGATGAGAATTATTTGCGGCACACTTTGGCTTATTATTCTCCAGCGGGTATCGATGTTGCTTATCGCCCGGTAGCGCTTGGTATGTTTGAACCGAAGGAGAGGAAGTATTAAGGTTTGGGGAATGGGGAATGGGGAATGGGGAATGGGTAATTATAGCCATCCTATTTCCTGAGAAAGTTGTTAATGGTTAATTGTTAATGGTAATGAATCAACAATTAGCCATTGACAATTAGTTGTCAATGATGTAGGTCGGGCTCCGCGAAGCGAAACCCAACTTCCAAGTTAACTACTGTTGAAAAAAAAACCATGCTAATTCAATTTACTGTTGGAAACTATTTATCTTTTAAAGAACCCGTCACTTTGAGCATGACGGCGACTGACGAGAAAGCTAAATTTGAGAAACTAAACGAAAATAATGTCTTTAAAATAGACGATGAATTAAGCTTGCTTAAAAGTGCTGCTGTTTATGGTGCTAATGCCAGCGGCAAGAGTAATTTGGTGAAAGCAATGGCTTTTATGCGTTGGTTTGTGGTAAACTCATCCAAAGATACTCTACTAACTGATTTAATTGGTGTTGAAGAATTTAGATTCAGTATGGAAACTGAAGGAAAACCTTCTTTTTTTGAAATAGTTTTTATTTTGGAGGGAAGGGTTTATAGATACGGTTTTGAAGTGGATAAAAAGCGGGTAGTTTCTGAATGGTTATTTCACATTCCTAAAGTTAAGGAGTCAAAGCTTTTTGAGCGTAATGGTAATGAAATTAAGATGACCAAGGTTTTTAAAGAAGGTAATTTAGTAGCAGATAGAACCAGAAGGAATGCTCTATTTTTATCTGTCAATGCCCACTTTGAGGGTAAAATATCTACAAAAATATTTCGCTGGTTTGAAAGCGATTTTAATGTGATTTCAGGAATACACAGCGATATTTACAAGGATTTAACAGTTGAGTATTTTAGTCAATACAAAAACGATATTTTGGAGCTAATTAAAAAATTTGATTTAGGCATTGATGACATTAGTATAGATAAAGAAATCTGGAAAATACCAGCAGATAATTTATCTAATTCAATGCCAGAAAATTTTAGAAAGTTTATTCTAGACTCGGAAATACAAACGGATAATATCCAAACCTTTCATAAAAAGTACGATCGCGAAGGAAATGTCGTATCCGCAGCAATTTTAGATTTTGATGAAAATGAATCGGAAGGAACTAAAAAAGTGTTTGCTTTGGCAGTACCAATTCTCGATACATTAAAGAATGGGGAAGTTTTAGTAGTTGACGAGCTCGATGCTAGATTTCATCCACTTATGACTCGTACTATTATTGATTTGTTCAATTCTAACGACACTAACCCCCATAATGCCCAATTAATTTTTATGACTCACGATACTAATTTACTGAACAAAATAGTTTTTAGAAGGGACCAAATTTGGTTTTTGGAAAAAAACAAGGAAGGTGTCAGTGATTTGTATTCTTTAGTGGAGTTTAAAGTAGATAAAAATTCTGACTTTGAAAACGACTACATTAAAGGAAAATATGGTGCGATACCCTTTATTGGTAATTTTATTCAACTTTTTGGCGATAAAAATGGCTCGAAATAAACAGCAACGGAAAAGCTCAAAAAAAACCAATTCAAGTTCAATTGGGGGGATATCTAAAAAGAAAAAACAAAGTGTAAATGGACGAGAACCAAAGGAAGAAATAAAGGTTTTTCTAATAGTTTGCGAAGGGACAGAAACGGAACCAAATTACTTCAAACACTTTCCACTATCTCAGCTTCAAATGGACGTTATAGGTTTTGGAGAAAATCCTAGCAATTTGGTAAAAAAGGCAATAGAAATTAGCAGGCAAGGAAAAATATACGACCAAGTTTGGTGCGTCTTCGATCGCAACTCTTGGACAGCGGATGATTTTAATGGAGCTATTAGTTATGCAGAACAAAATGGAATTAAAGTTGCTTATTCTAACGAAGCTTTTGAACTTTGGTATTTGCTACATTTTGACTATCGCGATACGGCCATGTCTAGGGAAGATTATAAATCGGTATTGACGGAAAAACTGAGAAAAGCAGGATTAATTTCTAATAATGAAGAGTATCGAAAAAACAGTCAAAATATGTACGAGATTTTAGAGGACAAGCAAAGTAGAGCAATTAAATATGCTAAAAGACTTTTAAAAGAATATAATCCACCCAACCCCGCTAAGAATAATCCTTCAACAACGGTGCATTTATTGGTGGAACAGCTTAATAGATTTGCCAGGGGCAATTAATAATGTTAGCAGCGGATTTTGAAGGGACGAGTGCGGATGGGTTATTGGTGGTTAGCAGCGGATTTTGTAACGGATTTAACGGATGGGTTATTGGTGGGAAAAAAATGATGTGGGTCGGGCTCCGCGAAGCGAAACCCAACACCAAAAAACCTTAGGCGAATTTACCAACAGCGACGCAACCAATTATTAGAAGAAATAGCGCTGGTACGTCAAGAATATGCTGGGGGAAATGTCAAGTTTGGTTCGGTGGAAGATTTTTTAGAGGAGTTAGATGATTAAAAATGAAAATTGGTTGGACTCCCCGTTCTATTTTTTGTTATTGAAACCGGGTTTATAGTGAAGTGAAGATGCGATCGCATCGGCATTTCCCCCCCCAAAAAAAATCCCGGTTTTGCAGCCCAAATAATTCCCTATTCCCCATTCCCCACTTCTGCAATTAAGGGGATGGACTTGCAGGATTTATGACATGGTTTCATGCAAGGTTTGATGGGAGTAGTTCTCGGTTCGTAGTCGTTACAATTAATGGCATCTTCTGTGAGGGCAGAATAGGGACGAACCGTACATTTTAGACGATAATCTCCGGTGAAAAACGCGCAGCGATCGCAAGGTATTTGATGCAGTTTTTTGACATAAGCTATTCCTTGTCTAAAGGTAGCAAAACCATTCCACAAACAGGTGGCGATCGCTCCAAAAATACACGCAGAAAATAGCAAACTTTTGATTGGCTGCCATCCTAATTCAGAATTAATGAAAACATCAAACATGGTTTTTACCCGATAATTGTTAATTGGAAAGTCTGTAGTCTGTAGGTTGGGTGGAGTGAAACTCCACCCAACATTATTGATTTTACTTCGCACCA
>CAZSTZ010000178.1:5647-14840 GCA_964609515.1 uncultured bacterium
TGTAGGTTGGGTGGAGTGAAACTCCACCCAACATTATTGATTTTACTTCGCACCAGAAAGTCTGTAAGTCGGGCTCCGCGAAACGGAACCCAACATTATTGATTTTACTTCGCACTTTTCTCCCCCCTCTCCCTTGTCTCTCCCCTCTCCCTTGTCTCCCTTGTCTTTGATTTATTCAGCAAGCCCTAATTAACAATTAATTGGGGCTTAATTTCTCTTCTCAGAAATAGGCTTTTTGGTGAGGGGTATCTCAGAAACCAGGTAATTCCTGCAAAACCGGGTTTCTTGAGCGAAACTCTGGGTTTTTGCTTTCTAATTCTTGCCAGAAATTGAGAATTTGTTCTCCCACGAGTTGGGGATAGAAGCAGTGGAAAAAGTGACGGCCTTGAGGGCATTGCCACAAGCGATCGCCTTTCTTTAAATAGAATTGCCATCCTTGCAATAAATGAGGATCGACAACAACATCATCCTGACTGCCGCAGACCATCAACGGTACGTCAACTCCACTTGCTTCGATACTAATCCTTTTTAACAGGGAGTGGGGCGACAGGGAATAATCTAGGTCTTCCTCTAAAACTTTAGCTAATTTTTTGCAGTTTTTTGGGTAGCGATCGCCAAACAAACTCTCTACCATTTGAGCGATTATTTTTTCTCGACTAAAAGGGAAAAGTTGGCGATGAACGTAATAATGAGCTTGCCAATTAATTGCGGGATAAACGCCGACAGCTAAGAGAGTTAAAGACTGCACTCTTTCTGGATACCGACGGGCATAAAGCAAGCCTAATAATCCTCCCATACTATGACCGATAAGATGAATCGGTCGATTTCGAGATTTGAGATAATCGTGGAGTAAAGTAACTGCTAAATCTAACGAACATGGCTCGTCTTGGGATTGAGAATATTCCCACCGAGCAGCTACTAATTTGGTTGATAAATAACGCAGTAATGGCTTATCAAATACTTGCAAGCTAGGACTAACGTTTAAAGACAAAACATCTGGAAGATTTCGCATTTAATTTCCTTTTTTGGGAATGGGTAATTGGGAATGGGGAATTGAGTTTTTACAAGGGGGGAGCCACTCAAAGTGGGAGCATCCCATATTTGTAAAAAGACCCAAAAGTTAACTATCTTTGTCAGTTGTCAGTTGTTAGTTGTTAATTGCTCAACTAACACCGAGAACAAACTAACAAAAAGCATCTAATTCTTGGTTTTATTCTTGCATTGAGATGCTCCCCTCAAAGTCCCCCTTTTTAAGGGGGATTTAGGGGGATCGCAAGTACCTCGCTAAAACGAGAAATTCGCAAACTTCAGTTATTACAAACCGAATTCTGTTTTCAGTTGGGCGACCCATTTTTTGATGCGATCGCCGCTCATTTCTGGTTGATTATCTTCATCCAATGCCAAGCCGACAAATTTACCGTTTTTAAGGGCTAGGGAGGCTTCATGTTCGTAGCCATCCGTCGGCCAATGACCGACAGTAGTGCCGCCCAAACCGGAAAATTTTTCTTCCAAAATACCCATAGCATCTTGAAAATTATCGGCATATCCAATTTGGTCGCCGGTGCCAAAATAAGCTACTTTTTTGCCGCTGAAATCAATACTGTCCAAGTCATCAAATAAACCTTGCCAGTCGCTTTGGAGTTCGCCAATATCCCAAGTAGGACAGGCAATAATTATTTTGTCGTAGTTTTCCAATTCGCTAGCTTCGATATCGGCAACGTTATGGATAGTAACGACGTTTTCGCCTCCGAACTCTTTTTGTACGATTTCTGCAGCTTCTTCGGTTTTTCCGGTGGTGCTGCCTACGAATAAGCCAATTTGTGACATTTTTTTCTCCTTGTTAAATTGAGTTGATTTTTGGTTTTTTTAAAATCGAGTCAAGCGCGATCGCTACGAAGGGTTCAAAAGTTAATAACTATCAAGTTCGTCACAATAACCGCTCCAGTCGTTTTGCTCTTCGTCAAGATATGATATAGAGCGTCTAACGATTATTTTTTCGGCATTAAATTGGGAGCGATCGCTGCTGTGGATGGCGACAACTTTTTCCCTGTCGGCGCTGTCTTTTTTGCTGTTAAAAAAACCAGGATTTTTTGACATTTATTTTCTCCTTTAATTGCCCTTTGCGATTGCAGGGAGAGGGTGGGGAGATAGGTTAAAAACCTCTCCCTTCCCCTGTCTCCTTTATCTCCTAAAGTGCCTCAGAAATCGGGTTTCGATCCTCTAGTTAATCGTGCCTCGGAAAATCGCGTCGATGGTGTCAAAATTTGACATCAAAAAGTAAGCAATAATGGCTCCGCCAACGCCGCCAACGAGGAAACTACCTCGGAATAAACTCCAATCTTCGCTAGTTTTTAACCAAGAGAAAACCTTGCCTTTTTCTGGGGTTTGGCTGTGGTAGAAACTGAGAGCGATCGCTACAATTACCACCGTTCCCATTGCCAGCAATAACCCAACTTTCAAAGCTAAATTATCGTCGTCCAAAGGACTCAAAGCGACAAAAGGCCCTACTAAAAAATAACCGTGAGCCATGCCAACTTCTAACCCTCGGAAATTAGGGGAAATTCCTTGACGATAAATGGGCAAATTGCGCAAGAAAAGGAGAGTGGTATCGTTGCGATCGATTTGGCCGAGATATTTGAGAGTTTCTGCCCGATCGCCCTCGGGAGTTACGAACTGCCCCAGACGCAGATTAAATCCTGCCGCTTGCGATCGCACCCGGATGGCGTGCCAAAGATGGCCGAATAGCAGCAAAACTGCCAGGACAAAATGACTCGTCGCCAACCAAGTGCGAGAGGTCGCAACTCCCCCATCGGTGACGGACAAACCGACGGGACCGTAAAAGGCTTCTGGATAAACGGTATCGTTGACAGTCACGAAATAAGCTGCCAAAAATCCCATATAAGCCAGGGCACCGAGACTGTAGGAAAGATACGCCTCCCCGGACCAAAACAGCAAGCGCTGGGTCCACTGCATCGGCACCGTGAGAATATGCCAGATACCGCCGCCAATTAACAAAAGTCCCACATAAATATGACCGCCGACAACATCTTCGAGATTGTCAACTGCTGCCATACCCGCAGCACCCTTAGCTCCTATAAGATAGCCAAAAATCTCGACGGGGTTCAAAGTCGGGTTGCTAACTACCCGCACCGACTCCGCTGCCGGATCGTACAAACCGCCGACAAACATCGCTTTAGCTACCAGCAACCAAGCGCCAAACCC
This sequence comes from uncultured bacterium, assembly GCA_964609515.1. GTDB lineage: Bacteria > Cyanobacteriota > Cyanobacteriia > Cyanobacteriales > Microcoleaceae > CALKCV01. The sequence goes on from CAZSTZ010000178.1 coordinate 8,870, forward strand.
CAACAGCACCAAATGAATGCCGATGATGCTCGTCATTTTGTCTTGGTCGCTCCACTCGTAGCCGAAAAAGCCGGCAAAGGTTTTATTTTGGGGCAGAATTTCCGGTCCCAGTAGAGCGTGATAGAGACCGCCCGCTGCGAGAACTGCGGAACTTACTAGGTGGAGGACGGCGATCGCGAAGTAAGGATAAGTATCCACAATTTGTCCGCCGTCGCCGACACCAAAACCGAGAGTGGCGAGGTGCGGCAGCAGGATTAACCCTTGGTCGTACAAAGGCAGAGTTGGATCGTACTTAGCGACCTCGAAGAGAGTCATCGCTCCCGCCCAGAAGACAATTAGACCTGCGTGGGCGACGTGGGCTCCCAACAATTTGCCGGAAAGGTTGACGAAGCGGGCATTGCCTGCCAACCAGTCGTATCGTTCTTGCGCTACCGATGCTGTTGTCATGGTTATACCTCCTCTGCCGTGGAGGTTTCCAAGGAAGCGACTTTTGTGCCCTGACGGAAATCAAAGCCAGCCGCCCGCAGCGCGTGGAAGATGTGTCCTTGCAGGAAGAAGAAGCCCAGCCAGAAGTGAGCGTTTGCCAGCCAGACGCGAGAAGTGAGGAGATCGCCGCTTCCGAGTTTGAAGAAGGGATATTGTTCGATGCCCACCTTCAAAGTCGGTCCGTAGAATTCTACTGGGTAGGCGATCGTATTGACCGAGACAAACAGCGCGGCAACGAAAGCCATGAGGGCAACGGCACCGATGCTATAGGAGAGGTAAGCTTCTCCCGACCATACGAACAGTCGGTAAGTCCAGGGGAAGGGTTCGGTGCGAATATGCCACAAACCTCCCAAAATGCAAATCAGGCCGACGTAGATATGCCCGCCGACGACATCTTCCAGGTTATCGACTCCCGCCAGCCAGTATTTGCCATTCGCTCCGAAGAGATAGCCAAATATGGTTCCCGGGTCTAAAGTCGGGTTGGAAATTACGCGGACGTCACCAATTGCGGTATCATATAAACCACCAAAATACATAGCTTTGGCCGCCAGCAAGAAGGCTCCTGCCCCTAAAAGAAGGAGGTGGATGCCGATGATGGCGGTCATTTTTTTGCCATCTTCCCAGTCGTAACCGAAAAATGAGCCTTTGTCGAGGATTTCCGGCCCTTTAATGGCGTGGAAGATACCGCCGAAACCGAGAAAGGCCGAACTAATGAGATGTATGGCGCCAATGGCGAAGTAGGGGTAGGTATCCACGATTTTACCCCCCGCACCGACGCCCCAACCTTGGGCGGCCAGGTGCGGCAATAGTATTAGGCCCTGTTCGTACATGGGCAGATCTGGGTTGAACCGGGAGAGTTCAAATAGGGTGTAAGCTCCCGCCCAGAAGACGATTAAACCTGCGTGGGCGACGCGGGCTCCGAGCAGTCGTCCCGATAGGTTTGCTAAACGTCCGTTCCCTGCCCACCAGGGAAACGATTGTCCTTCCGCCGGGAAGGATTGAGTCACCATGCTTGTTGTCATGGCCTGTGGACCTCCTTTGTCGTTTTATGAGTTTTCAGCCTTTTCGGCTTATTAAGATTAATTATCAATAATTTTTTTCAATTGTCAAGGGGTTAATGAAAAAAAGTTTCATTAATTTTTACTGGCAATGGCCTACAACTACTGAAAGAGAAGGCCATATCGCTATGGCCAATTATTGATTTAATGGCCAGAATCCGCTAATCAGAAAGAAATAAGTAAAAGATGATTGACAATTAGTCTCATTAAGTTAAGATGAATCTTGAATGGAGCTAATTGCGTTCTCCTTTATCAGACGACACAGCGTTCCATTCAACAGTCCCACCGGGGCCTTCTAGCTTCTGCGAGCGAGGGGAGGAGGCCGCGATGGGACTTTTTTTTCTGGCCGTCCTCGATCGCTTGCTGCTGACGATTAAGATCTAGGTCGGGCTCCGCGAAGCGAAACCCAACACAAAAAACCTTTTTTTGTTGTTTTATTTTAGGGAACAAAAATTGATGAGTAAAAACAAAAATACATCTCAATTTCAGTTAGCGATAGAGGCTGTAGAGGCTCTTTCTTTAGAAGACCAAGGAATGCTTTTGGAAGTTCTCCAAAGGCGAATTTACCAACAGCGACAGAACCAGTTATTAGAAGAAAATTGAGTTATTGGTGTATGATAAAATTAGGTTAGCAGCGGATTTTGAAACGGATGTAGCGGATGGGTTATTGGTAGGTGAGTTAGTTCGTAGTAATCGCTTCAGCGATTTAAACTAACCTCTCAATAAAAAAGCTAGTTCGTAGTAATCGCTTCAGCGATTTAAACTAACCTCCCAATAAAAAGCTAGTTCGTAGTAATCGCTTCAGCGATTTAAACTAACTTCTTAATAAAAAAAGCTAGTTCGTAGTAATCGCTTCAGCGATTTAAACTAACTTCTCAAAAAAACCAATTTATTATCAACAAAAAAATCATGTCAAAACAATTAATCAATCAATATTACAACCAACTAGACCGCATCATTCAATATGGAGGTTCTCGCAACGAAACTTCAATTCGCGGGGCGTTTCAACACTTGCTTAATGATTATTGCCAAACTCGGGATTTTCTCCTAGTTCCCGAATTAGAGTATCAAACTAAAAAAGGTAAAAAAGTCGCCCCAGACGGAACGGTTAAAGATGCCTTAAGACTTGAATGGGGGTTCTGGGAAAGTAAGGACGAGTACGATAATTTGGATGAGGAAATTGAGAAAAAACTGGCTAAGGGCTACCCGGATGATAATATTTTATTTGAGGATTCCCAAACTGCGGTTTTAATTCAAGGCGGCGAGGAAATGATGCGGGTTTCGATGCGGGAACCGGAGGAATTGGATAAAATCTTGATTCGGTTTCTGGAATACGTTCGCCCGGAGGTTGCTAATTTTCGGGAGGCGATCGCTCAATTTAAAGAAGATTTACCGACTATCTTAAAAACCCTGCGGGAATTGATTAAAAAACAAGATAAAAATAACAAACAATTCAAACAAGCGAGGGATGAATTTTTAGCAATTTGTCGGGAGTCGATAAACCCGGATATTTCTGGGGATGATGTCCGAGAAATGATTATCCAACACGTTCTCAGCGAGGATATTTTTACTAATATTTTCAATGACTCTCAGTTCCACCGAGAAAATAATATTGCCCGTCAGTTACAGCGGGTTTTGGATACTTTTTTTACTGGAACGCTTCGCCGCAATACTTTAAAGAGTATCGAGAGTTATTATGCGGTTATTAGAAAGGAGGCCGCCGCTATTGCCAACCACCACGAAAAACAGAAGTTTCTTAAAGTAGTTTACGAGAACTTTTATAAAACTTACAACCCCCAAGGGGCGGATAGGTTGGGCATCGTTTATACTCCTAATGAAATCGTCCGCTTTATGGTGGAAAGTGTCGATTATTTGTTGGAGAAACATTTTAATAAGTTGTTGGGAGATTCTGGGGTGCAAATTTTGGATCCTGCTACGGGAACTGGTACTTTTATTACAGAGTTAATCGAGTATTTACCGAAACAATATTTGCCTCAGAAATATCGGGAGGAAATTCACTGTAACGAGGTGGCAATTTTGCCTTATTATATTGCGAATTTGAATATTGAGTACGCTTATCAGCAGAAGATGGGGGAATATGAGGAGTTTAAGAATATTTGTTTTTTGGATACTTTAGAACATACTACTTTTGCGGACAAGCAGTTAAGTTTGTTCGTGACGGCGGAAAATGCTATGAGGATTAAAAGGCAAAACGATTTAGAGATTTCTGTGATTATTGGCAACCCTCCTTATAATGCCAATCAAGCTAATGAAAATGACAACAATAAAAACCGCGAATATCGAGAACTTGACAAAAAAATTAAGAATACTTATGTCAAGCAAAGTACGGCACAAAAAACCAAAGTTTACGATATGTACAGCCGTTTTATTCGTTGGGCGGGCGATCGCCTCGGCAAAAATGGCGTTATTGCTTTTATTACTAATTCCTCGTTTATTGATGCCAGAACTTTCGACGGTTTTAGGAAAGTATTGGCGAACGAATTTAGCGATATTTACGTTATTGACTTGGGAGGAGATGTTAGGAAAAATCCGAAAATATCGGGAACAACTCATAACGTTTTTGGCATCCAGACTGGCGTTGCTATTAGTTTTTTGGTAAAGAAAGAAGGGGTTAGAAATGCGCCCGGTAAAGTATTTTATATTCGTCGCCCCGAGTTGGAACGGAAGGAAGCTAAATTAAGTTTTTTAGCCGAAAATAAGTTTTCTCAAATTCCTTTTGAACGCATCGCCCCAGACAAAAATTACAACTGGTTAAGTTTAACCGATAACAACTACGACGAACTGCTGCCATTAATTGATAAAGAAGTAAAGCGAGGTAAGTCAGAGGAAGCTGTTTTTAAGTTGTTTTCTCGGGGAATTGCAACTCAGCGTGATGAGTGGGTTTACGATTTTTCTGAAGCCAATTTAGAGGAAAAAATGAAGTTTTTTGTCGAAGTTTACCAGAAGACTTTTGAGAATACAAGCTACGCGGATAAGATGAAAATCAAGTGGGATAGGGAATTAACAAAGTATTTGGCTAAAAAAATTGTTAAAAATTTCGATAAAAGCCATATTATGGTTAGTCTTTATCGCCCTTACGGAAAGCGGTATTTGTATTTTGATAAGCATTTTATTGGCATGACTTATCAGTGGTTTGAGATTTTTAAAAGTCAAGATTTAGATAACCGTTACATTGCTTTTGTTGCTTTGGGAGGTTCAAAACCTTTTCACTGTCTCGGCGGCGACTCAATAATAGATTTACACTTTACTGGTGACTCCCAATGCCTCCCCCTTTACTACTACGAAAACGGTCAACGTATCGACAACATCACCGACTGGGGACTCCAACAATTCCAAAACCATTACCAGGATAAAACCATCGCCAAAATCGACATTTTCCACTACACCTACGCCGTCCTCCACAACCCCGCCTACCGCGAAAAATACGAACTAAATCTCAAACGCGAATTTCCCCGCATTCCCTTTTACAAAAACTTCCGCCAGTGGGTAGAGTGGGGAGAGAAATTAATGGAATTACATCTTAACTACGAAACAACTCAACCCTACAAATTAACCCGCATCGACCTACCCCAAGACGAAGAAAAACTCGCCCCCAAACCGAAATTAAAAGCAGACAAAACCAAAGGCAAAATTATCATCGATACCGTCACGACTTTAGAAGGCATCCCCAAAGTTGCCTGGGAATATCGCCTCGGCAACCGTTCCGCTTTAGAATGGATTTTAGACCAATATAAAGAAAAGAAACCCAAAGATAAAACCATCGCCGAACAGTTCGATAATTACCGTTTTGCCGACTATAAAGAAACGGTTATTGATTTGTTAGAAAAAGTTTGTGCCGTCAGCGTGGAGACGATGAAAATTATTGAAGCAATGAACAATGAGGTTGGTTAGCAGCGGATGTTGAAGCGGATGTAGCGGATGGGTTATTGGCGGGGAAAAAAGTTAGTTCGTAGTAATCGCTTTAGCGATTTAGATAACGGATGAAACCGATGGGCAATTCCCGATGACCCGTAGAACAGGCATCCTGCCTGTTCCCCATTCCCCATTCCCCATTCCCCATTCCCCATTCCCCATTCCCAACAATTAAATCAAAATCAATCCCCTACTAACCTCCTGTTGAGTGACATTAACTACCACACCAATAATATCGCCGTCAGCAGAAATTGCCGTTCCTTGGGGTAACTGGTCTGGCGAAGGTCCTAAAACTGCCCCGCCGGCCCCAAAGAGGACGATCCGATCGCCCTCCTCAACGCTAAAATCCTCCAACAAAGCATAATCGTCGTTACCCGCAGCATTATAGAAAGCAGTGGTACTGTTGCCGAGAATAAATGTATCTTCTCCCAAACCGCCATTTAATAAATCGATTTCGTTAGCCCCCGACTGACGGCCCGCCGCTAATAACCTAT
>CAZSTZ010000179.1:0-14755 GCA_964609515.1 uncultured bacterium
CTCCCCCTCATACTCATACTCATACTCCCCCTCATACTCATACTCATACTCCCCCCTCTCCCTTGTCTCCCCCCTTCTCAAGGGGGGCCGGGGGGGATCGCTCTAATTTTTCCCCTCTCGCTGGCGGATTAATTCTGGCCCGCGAGAAGTGCCCAAACGAGTCGCCCCGGCCATAATTAAATCTACGGCTTGTTCGTGAGTTTTAATACCCCCAGAAGCTTTTATCCCTAAATTCCCTCTAGCAATTTCTTTTAAAAGGGCAACATCCGCCACCGTGGCCCCGCCATACCAACCGGTGTTAGTTTTGAGGAAAGACACTCCGGCATCCATCAACATTTCGGCCACCAGTCGTTTTTCCTTCTCGTTCAACAAGCCCATTTCTAAAATGGCCTTAACCGTTCGATCGGTCTTTTCGCAAATTTCGGCCATTTCTCGATAAACTCGATCGGTTTGGCCTGCTTTGACCAAACTTAAATTAATAGTTACGTCTAACTCGGTGGCCCCGTTTTCTACGGCTTCCTGGGCTTCGTAAAGTTTGACGGGGGCTGTCGTGGCCCCGGTAGGAAAGCCAATAACGGTACAGACTTTGGGTTTTTTATTGTGGAGGCGATCGGCTGCCAGACGCACATAAGAAGGATAGACGCAAACTGCGGCAAATTGAAATCTATCCGCTTCCTCGCAACATTTTTCTACTTGTTCTGGAGTGGCAGTTGGTAATAATAAAGCGTGGTCTATAAAAGGGGCAATATCTATTTCTGAACCCTCGACAGCCATAGTTTTTTCTGTAGTTATTTTTATTTGTTAAATATCAACAATAAATTTTTATTTCCCATTCCCCATTGCCCATTCCCCATTTCCCATTCGGATAGATTTAAACTTAGAATTTCATCGGGCGATCCAGAGATGTCAGCTTTTTAACTAAGTTTAAATCTATCCATAACTAAGAAGCTATGATTGGAAGCGGGAACGTCTCTTGCGCTGTTTTTGCAAAGCCATTTGCTTGCGCTTGCGTTTTTCAATTGGGGTTTCATGATGACGATGTTTCTTCATGTCTGGAAAAATTCCCGCCTGGGAAACTTGCCGTTTAAATCGCCTTAATGCTGATTCAATTGTTTCGTTTTCACCAAGAATCACTTGGGTCATTCGTGTTATCCTCCTTTATGCTAAACTACTGTTTTTTCCAGGTTGATGTCAATCCTAATCGGTCAGTTATCCCCGACCGGGAATTGGTGACATTTCCTCAATTTAACACGAACGCTCCTTTTTCGTCAACCCTATCTCTATTTGGAGATTTTGGATTTTGGATTGACCGCTAAACAGTTTTCATCCACTCCAGACATTTCTGAAGTTCCAACTGCATCGTTTCTGCATCGGCGCGGTAGCGGCGACCGTGACCTGGCAACACCCACTCAAAAGTATAATCCGTCAATTTACCCATTGACTCGATTAACTCCGACCACGAATACCAACAGTGGCGGCGGAATGCATAAAGTTGGTTTAAGCGATAGGACCAAGCGAGATGGTCGCCGGTAAATAAAAATTGTCGGTGAAGCAAAACCGTGTGACCTTTGGTATGACCGGGAACGGGGATAATTAATAAGTCGGGGGTTAAAGCGATCGCCTTTTCCCCAGTCAGTTTAATTTCGACATCCCGGGTGGAGGCAGTAATATCGTCTGCGTGGAGGATGCGATCGCAACCGAAATGCTCTCTAAATTTCTGATGGTCTGCCACGTCGTCTTGATGAGTCAAATACATATACCTAACTCCCCCCATCTCTTCCAACTGTTTCACCAAAGGCGGCGCAAACCGAGGCGAGTCAACTAAAACGTTACCATCGGGTCGCAGAATCAAGTAACTGGCAGCAGCAAAAGAACTTTCTGCATGATAACCGCAGTGGTAAACGTTATCGGCGACTAAAATCGGCAAACTTTCCTGAGTTTCTTTAATATCTTGGGGTTTTTCGACGGTGCCGATGGAACTGGTGGGGCAGGATAATAATGCCTGCATTGCTGCCAACCTTTCTTCCTCGTTGGTTGGTTGTTGGTAAACTACAGATTGTTCGCCGCTGCGATTAAATATTTCCGGTGCCATCCAGCGGCAAGTATCGCAGTCTATACAAGTGGTATCGACGTAAAAATCGCCGCTGACGTTTTCGGTTCGACGTAATTTTAACTTAGCCATTTTTTTTATTTGGGTAATGGGTAATTGGTAATGGGTAATTGTAACGTATCTCAGAAACCAGGTAATTTCGGCAAAACCTGGTTTCTTAACCAGTCGATAATTTTAGGACTTTATCCGACAACTCAGCAGCTACTTCGACTTCAAATTCTGGGGCAGTCCGCTCAATAAAAAACTTACTTTCTCCGAGCAAACTTTTTACTAAATCGCGATCGCTTCCAACTTGGCATCGAGATTCAATTCTCGCTAAATTTGATGCTAAGTTTCCCAGTCGCATAGATAAGTTATCTTGTAAATAGCGTTCTTTTGAAACTAATACCATTTTCTTTTTATATCAAAAAATAGAGGGCGGGGGCAAAGCATTCGGACATCAAAAATTATATTTTTTCTCAAAGCTTACCGCCCGAATGCGAGTGCCCCTACAGTCTTGTTTTTTTCTTAGAATCGCGCTCTGCGATTACTACGAACGAGCTTGTTTGCTAAATTCTAGTCTATCATAAAAATATCCTTCATTCAGAAAACTCATGTTGGACATATCTAACACCTTAGCCAGAGAGCTAAATCTCAAACTTCAAAACGTCAATAGCGCCCTGGAGCTTTTGGCGGAAGGGGCGACTATTCCTTTTATCGCCCGCTATCGGAAAGAGCGCACCGGTTCGATGGACGAAACCCAACTGCGCGACCTCTTCGAGAGGCACAGTTATTTGCAGGAATTAGAAGATAGAAAAACGGTGATTTTAAAAGCGATCGCCGACCAGGGAAAACTCACCGAAAAACTGCAAAACAAAATCGAATCTTGCCTGCAAAAAAACGAATTAGAAGACCTCTATCTTCCTTTTAAACCCAAACGCAGAACTCGGGCAACCGTCGCCAGAGAAAAAGGTTTGGAACCTTTAGCAGAATTTATTAAATCCCTCAACCAACCGACGGCAACTTATCAATCTTTTACTGACGAAGCCGTTAAATACATCTCCGAAGAAAAGGAAATCAAAACAGCAGAAGAAGCCCTCAAAGGTGCTGCAGATATTTTAGCAGAAGAAGTGGCAGAAAAAGCAGCATCGCGAGCCTATATTCGGGAGTATTTATTAAACAAGGGCAGTTTTGTTTCCAAAGTTAAAGACGACCATCCAGAAGGGACGACTAAATATGAAATGTACCGCCAATTTCAAGGGAAAGTAAAAGACATCGCCTCCCACAATCTCCTGGCATTGTTGCGGGGAGAAAAAGAAGGAATTTTAAAAGTCGATATCGAGTTCGATCGCGACTATATCCTCTCCTATTTGGAGGACTCGGAAATCAAAACGAAAACTAAAGAAGTTAAAGAATTTTATCGGGAAATTATCGCCGATGCTTTTAATCGGTTGATGAAAAATTCCTCGATCGCCGAAGTGCGATCGCTCAAAAAAACGGAAGCAGATATCGAGTCAATTAAAACCTTTGAAGCTAACCTCCGGGAATTATTATTATCCCCACCCGCAGGCATGAAACCTACCTTAGCAATTGACCCGGGATTTAGAACCGGTTGCAAAGTTTCCGTATTAGATAACACCGGCCAATTCTTAGAATACAAAGCCATTTTTCCCCACGCTTCTTCTGCGGAAAAACGCGGACAAGCGGCGAAAACTATCAAGCAATTAATCGACAAATACCACGTCGAATTAATTGCCATCGGCAACGGTACCGCCGGCAGAGAAACCGATGAATTTATTACCGAAGTAATTGCTACTTTGGAAAAGAAACCAATTAAAGTTACGGTCAACGAATCTGGGGCCTCTATTTATTCTGCTTCTGAAGTAGCAATAGAAGAGTTTCCAGAATTAGATATAACCGTTCGCGGGGCGATTAGTATCGGGCGAAGGTTGCAAGATCCTTTAGCAGAATTAGTCAAGATAGAGCCCAAATCTATCGGCGTGGGGCAATATCAACACGATGTCGACCAAAAATTGCTCAAACAAAAGTTAAATGAAACCGTGGAAAGTTGCGTTAATTATGTAGGCGTAGATTTGAATACGGCATCCAAGGAATTATTAACTTTTGTCTCCGGGATGAGTCCGACGGTGGCGAAAAATCTGGTTAAGTATCGAAATGAAAACGGCGCTTTTAAGAATCGGCGGGAATTATTAAAGGTTTCTAAATTGGGGCCGAAAGCTTTTGAACTTTGCGCCGGTTTTTTGAGGATACGCGACGGCAATAATATTTTGGATAATACTGCCGTGCATCCAGAAAGTTATGGGGTGGTAGAGGCGATCGCTCAAGATTTAAACGTGCCTTTGGTGGAGATTACCCGAGTAGGAAATGAGTTGAAAAAGCTGGATTTTAAAAAGTACGTTACCGACAAAATTGGGGAACCTACTTTGAGGGATATTTTGGCAGAGTTGGAAAAACCGGGGCGAGATCCCAGAGCAGAATTTAAGTATGCAACATTTCGGGAAGGAGTGAAAGAAATCGACGATTTAGAAGTAGGAATGGAATTAGAAGGGATAGTAACAAATGTGGCTAATTTTGGCGCTTTTGTTGATATTGGCGTGCATCAGGATGGTTTGGTACATATCTCCCAATTAGCCGATCGCTTTGTGAAGGAGCCCAAAGAGATAGTTAAGGTGGGGCAAGTGGTAAAAGTGCGAGTATTGGAAGTGAAGAAAGAGTTAAAGCGGATCGGTTTATCGATGCGATCGGCTTCCAATAATCCCAAACCGAGAATTAAGAAAAGTTAGACCGTAGAACAGGCAACATGAGGTGTTCTACATTTTCCAAGGATAAAGAAACCGGGCGCAAGCAGAAATTACCCGGTTTCTGGAGTGCGTGCAGAAATTACCCGGTTTCTGGAGTGCGATCGAGCTATGGGTAACAGGCAGGATGCCTGTTCTACTATGAAATTGAAAGCTGTCGGCAATCTGCTAGAAGTCGCGATCGCATTTATCAAGAGATGGAGATACCTTAAGCTCGTTTTGGTTGACTCTCACCTCTGGCGGTATTGAGTTGAGAAGAGTAGGATCGAGGGTGTGTCTCTTTTCTACTTTAGTGCTAAGGTATGGCTGCGAACAGACGAGACGTCTGTTCTACGGAACTACGACTAAAGTCGTTACTACGAACAGAAGCGAGCCTACCTGCGCCAAAATAGTTTTAAATATTCTCAGATGCGGTTTTGCCCATCGATAAAAGTCCACCTCTTCCCCCCAATGCCCGTGAACTTAGGTAAATGGATCGGCCTCTTTGCCCTCTTGGCCTCGCTCTATATTCTCTGGCAGATTCGCCAACTGCTGCTGCTGGTATTTACGGCAGTGGTCATCGCTACGGCCTTAAATCGAGCGGCCCGCTGGATGAGAAACAAAACCGGGATGCCGCGCCCTCTGGCAGTGTTCATCTCCGTCGCTCTCTTTATCCTCACTCTCATCGGTTTTTTCTTAATTATCGTCCCTCCCCTCATCGGTCAATTCGAGCAATTGGCCACCCTTATCCCTAGAGTAATCAATAAGTTGAACGAGTGGATCGACTTCCTGGGAGTCTGGTTGCCTGGAAAAGTAGTCCAGGAATTACCTCCCATAGATTCTAATAAGCTCCTCCAGCAGCTCCAACCGCTCTTCAATCAACTTCTCGGAGGAGCAGGAGCTTTTGTCGGCAACACTTTTGGGGTGGCCCTCAGTCTCTTGCTGATGATGGTTCTCACCTTGATGATGCTGGCAGACCCCAAATCTTACCGCCAAGGGTTTATCCATCTGTTTCCTTCTTTTTATCGCCGCCGGGTGGACGGTATTCTTGACAAGTGCGAAATTGCTCTGGGGGGATGGGTCATCGGTGTGACTATCAATATGAGCGTTATTGCTCTGTTGAGTTTGACCGCTCTTTTGATTTTAGGTATTCCTCTGGCAGGGGCTCAGGCGGTATTGGCGGGTATGCTGACTTTTATTCCTAATATCGGACCGACTCTCAGCGTCATCCCACCAATAGCGATCGCTCTTTTAGAATCTCCTTTAAAATCGGTTTTTGTCTTAATTGCCTATATCGTAATTCAACAAATAGAAAGCAACCTTTTAACTCCATTAGTCATGGCTCAACAAGTGTCGGTTTTGCCAGCATTAGTTTTAACCTGCCAAGTATTTTTTGCTCAATTTTTTGGTTTTTTAGGATTATTATTATCCCTGCCTCTAACGGTGGTCGGTCAAGTTTGGATTAAAGAAGTATTAGTTACAGATATTCTCGATGAATGGCAAGATAATTACGAAGATTCGGGGGAATGCGAAGTGGATGCGGTCATCGAAGAACCATCGGAAATGGTGAAAATAATCGACAGGCGATCGCCCCCAGAATCAGAAACAGCCGAACCAGAAACTAATAACTAGGTTCGTAGTAAGCGCGAAGCTCCCTAGAGATATGCAAATCGTATCCCAGTGAAAACTAGGTTTTTCGGTATCCCAGAAACCCGGTTTTTTCATGCATACCGGGTTTCACAGGCCGATGTTCGTAGTAAGCGCGAATAGCGCTTTTTCCCAAAAATTTTTAGCACCTAAATGCTTACTACAAACGGTAATAACCGCTCAAATAATAGAGAAAAAAATGCTCAGAACTATCGCAGAAATTAACGACAAAATTAACAGCCAAAAAGCCACAGTTAAAACAGTTGAAGAAGTAAAAACCCTGATTGCTAAAACCAGTATCGAGCAAGTCGCCAAAGAAGTCGATGTGATTACCACCGGCACCTTTGAACCGATGGAATCTTCCGGAGCAATTATTAATCTGGGACACACCGACCCGCCGATTAAAATCAAGTCCTGTTGGTTAGATGGAGTTTTGGCCTACTCCGGTTTTGGGGCCGTGGATTTGTATTTGGGAGCTACTCAAGCCACAGAAGATGGAGAAGAACTTAAAGAACGGGGGGGAGGCCATGTCATCGAAGACTTAATTGCAGGCAAACCGGTGCAAGTGCGGGCCGTGGGACAAGTGACCGACTGCTATCCTCGCGCTACCTTTGAAGCAACTATTACTAAAGACACGGTTAACCAGTTTTACTTATTCAATCCCAGGAATCTATATCAAAACTTTATCGTGGGCACCAATTCGGGCGATCGCACCTTATTTACCTACCTCGGTCCCCTGCTGCCCCACTTAAGCAACGCGGTTTATTCCAATCCCGGGGCCATTTCCCCCCTCTTCAACGATCCGGAGTTGGAGGCCATCGGTATCGGCACTCGCGTCTTTCTCGGTGGCGGCATCGGTTATATCACCTGGGAAGGCACCCAACATTTCCCCCTCCAAAAACGCCTCCCCAATAAAACCCCCATCGGTCCTTCGGCCACCTTAGCCTTAATCGGCGATGCCAAACAAATGCAACCCCAATGGGTTCGAGGTTGCTATTTTAAAAATTACGGCCCATCCTTAATGCTGGGAGTTGGCGTTCCCTTGCCAGTAATAAACGAAAAAGTAGTTGCCAATTGTGCCGTAGAAGATAAAGATATAGTCGCACCAGTGGTAGATTTTTCCATTCCTCGGCGGGTTAGACCGACTTTTGGTTTAGTCAGTTACGCTCAATTAAAAAGCGGGCGCATCAAAATAGAGGGCAAAATTGTTAGAGCTGCCCCCTTGGCAAGTATTTTTCTCTCCCGTCAAGTTGCTTTGGAATTAAAAGAATGGATCGAAACTGGCAAATTTACTCTCAGCGAACCCGTTGCCCCCATTCCCAAAGAGCGATCGTTTTTGCCCTTTTTGGATTTCAATCCTTAGTATCGTGTAGAATTTTGTTGGACCCTAAAGGATGTCCAAAGCATGAAACTTAGGGATTTTATTCAAGCGATCGCCCCTTAGCTTCCAGCCCAAAACAAACAATCTGGAGAATAAACAATGAGCGACTCAATTATCAGCTTAGTCGATAACCTGCCCAGTGGCGGCATCACCGTTACCGCCCTGCGAGCCATTGACTTTGCCCTCCCCGGAGAGTGGAACAACCTCATCGGCTTTGCCAACACCGTCCGCGAAATCGCGGGAGAAGAAGACCCAGATCGAATCCAAGCAATTAGCGAAAAGGCCCTCTGGCTCTACAACGACGAATCCCTGGGATATCAAAGAGCAATTTGGCTATATCAAACCGTCGATAGTGCCGACGCCGCCTTGGGTGCCGCAGCGATGGCTAACAAAATCGGCGAAAAAATCTCCTTCCTAAGCTTCCTCAACAAAGTCACCCCCAAAGCAGACACCATCCAATCCCTCGACCTCTGCCTCAAGGTGGTAGCCGAACTGATCGCCTTCTCCAAACTCCAAGGAATCCCCACCAAAGACAGCATCGGCGAATTTACCTCCGCCCTAGCAGAAGAATACAGCGGTCCCTCCCTCATGCGCATGGTGGCCCTAGTTTGTTTCGACGGAGTATTGCCCCTGGGGCCGGACTTCCTGCAAAAAGTCGGTTCCACCATCAGCGGTTTGAGCTCCTCCAGACTGCAACAAAACCCCGTCTTCCAAAAAATCAACGACTTAATCCCCGGCGATAGTGCCGAAGGCAAACTCAACTTCATCGGCAACAGTTTCGATGCCGTCACCGGGTGGATGGGTAATTTGGTTAGTTCCCAAGGGTTAGATCCCGACGCTATTCTCAGCCACCTTAAAGGTGCTGTAGAAATTGCCGACGACAAACTAGATTATGTAGCGGCATTTCTGGATATGAGTACCAATTATTTCCAACACACCGGCACCCAAACCGTCGCCCGCCGCTTAATTCTAAAAGCCGCCGAACAAGTTTAGTTCGTAAAACAACAATGCTGCCAAATACCCCCATCGCTGCTTTCACAGTTCTTTTATTAGTAATATTGGTAGTACCGCCAATATTTGAACGTCTGAAACTACCCGGTTTGGTTGGTTTATTAGTAGGAGGAATAGTGCTGGGGCCTCATGGTTTGGAGTTGTTAAACTCCGAAAGCGAAACCATGAAACTGCTATCAGATATCGGCAAAATTTATCTGATGTTTGTAGTGGCTTTAGAAATCGATTTAAAACAATTTGCCAAAACCCAAAATAAGTCTATGGGTTTTGGTTTTTTAACTTTTATTATACCTCTAATTTTTGGTATTATAGTAGGCAGAATCTTCGGTTTTGGTTGGAACGCTTCCTTTTTAATAGGCTCCCTATTTGCTCCCCATACTCTCTTAGGTTATCCCATCGTCAACCGCTTGGGAGTCGTTGCCAACGAAGCAGTAACTATTACCATCGGCGCTACGATTTTTACCGACATCGCCGCCCTTTTAATTCTAGCAATTTGCGTGGCGATTCATGCGGGAGAATTTACCCTAGTTAGCCTCATCATTCAACTAGGAGAATTAGCTATTTATGCCATAGTTATTTTATTTGGTTTTAAGTGGTTGGGGCAACAATACTTTCGTCGCACCGGCAACGACGAAGGCAATCAATTTTTATTCGTAATGCTAGTGGTATTTTTAGCTAGCGTGGAAGCACAGTTAATTCATGTGGATATTATTGTCGGTGCTTTCTTAGCAGGAATAGCTGTAAATGAAGTAGTAGAAGATGGACCGGTTAAAGAAAAAATAGAATTTATTGGCAGTACCTTATTTATCCCATTTTTCTTTGTCGATATGGGTTTGCTCCTCGACGTTCCAGCTTTCATATCGACAATCTTATCTAAATTTTGGATGACTTTTGCTATAGTTGGCGGTGTCGTCATTAGTAAATTTATTGCCGCTATTGCAGCCCAAAAACTCTATCGTTATTCTTTTCCAGAAGCTCTAACGATGTGGTCTTTAACTTTGCCCCACGTCGCCGCAACTTTGGTAGAAGCTTTAGTGGGTTTGCAAGTCGGTTTATTAACGCCAGAATTTTTTAACGGCACTATCGTTTTAGTATTATTAACTTCAGTTTTAGGGCCTTTAACAACGGCTAGATTTGCACCTCTAATATCTCCCCCAGTCAGTTTAACAACAGCTAATAAATCTTCGATTTGGTGGGAAACTGAAGAGGAACAATTCCTAGAAGAAAATAGCGATCGCCCCTTTACAGTAGTTGTCTCTTTATCTAACCCCAATACGGAAAGAAATTTAATCGAAATGGGTGCTATGTTAGCCAAACACGAGTCGGGGGCGATCGTGCCTTTATCCATTGTTAACGCCCGAGTTCACATGGAGGAACCAGAGCTCGATATTCTGATTAAACAAAGTCGGCGACTGCTCAAACGTTCCCAAGAAATAGGTGCAGAATTTCAAGTAAAAACTCAGCCAGAATTGCGAATTTACGACGACATTTCCCGGGGAATATCTTGTACTGCCCGCGAACAAAATGCCAGCTTAATTGTCATGGGTTGGAGCGAAAATACTGGTTTGCGGGCTCGTTTATTTGGCAATCTCATAGATAACGTTTTTTGGTCTTCCCATTGTCCGGTAGCCGTAACCAGACTATTAGACGAACCGATTAATATTCATCGTATTTTAGTACCTATTAAAAACATTACACCTCAAACTTTAAGAACTGTCCGTTTCGCTCAACTTTTTGCCGAAACTAACGAAGCGTCTGTTACTTTATTGCACGTTTGTCCTAAAGCGACATCCTCCACTCAAATTTCCGAGTATCGAGAGCAACTTTCTGAGATTATTTATGTAAATAATTCTCCCCAAAAATTTAAGATTAAAATGGTTGCTTATGACGATGTAGCGCAAGTAATTATTAGAACTTCTCGGTCTTTCGATTTAGTAATTTT
Source organism: uncultured bacterium (assembly GCA_964609515.1). Classification (GTDB taxonomy): domain Bacteria; phylum Cyanobacteriota; class Cyanobacteriia; order Cyanobacteriales; family Microcoleaceae; genus CALKCV01. Next base: position 10,869 of record CAZSTZ010000179.1, read on the forward strand.
ACGCTCTGTGCGGCGTCGCACTGCCGGCGGTTTGGCGGTTAGCGATGTCACTACTGAGGTATTAAATGAAATCCGTTGTTCTCTGGTATTGTTTGGAGAGCCTCATTCTTAATTGGGAATGGGGAGACAAGGGAGACAAGGGAGATAAGAAGGACAAGGGGGATAAGCTTTGTTAGCTAATTGCATTAGAGTGCATCTCCTAACAACTGTTATAATAGGAAATAAGCCAATACTTGATTTATGACAAATATGAAAACTCAAAAGTATCCTTTTGCCAAAGACTCGATCTTTGATGGAGCAGGAAAAGTCTCTCAAGTTGTTATCGACTTCAGCGACTACGAACTTTTATTAGAAGCGATGGAAGATGAAGCACTATCTCTAGCAATGATGGAGGTTAAAGACGAGATTTCTTTAGATATTGAAACGGCATTAGCAGAACTAGAAAGCGAATGAATACCGAATATAAGCCTAGTTTTATTAAAGACTTAAAAGCACTTAAAAGTACGCCTTATTTCCAGTCTATAAAGGCATTAGTTTTTGAATAAATTCCTAATTTGCCAGACTTGAAAAATATCAAAAACCTAAAGCAGTTAAAAAACTTTGACAGTGCCTATCGCATTCGGGTGGGAGATTATCGGATAGGTTTTTTCTTTGAGGAAGAAACCATTGTTTTTGCTCGGGTGAAATGCAGACCCTAATTGTTAATTGTTAATTGTCAATTGCCAGGTACGGTTTTCCCGATCGCTTCCGAGTAAAAGGCCCCCTTCCCTACTTCCCCCCCAAGACTGTAAATTAAAAGATGTAGGAATTATTCATGGACCTTATGCGCCAAAAATTACTCTCTAAAATCAAACCAATTTTAAAATCCCTCTTTGTAATCGGCCTCGTAGCCCTCTTGGCCTTCAGTCAAGCCGACTCGGCCTTAGCCGCCAGAAGCGGAGGTCGCATCGGTGGCGGTTCTTTCAGAGCCCCCACTCGAAGCTACAGCGCCCCCAGCCGCAGCCCGGCCAGAGGCGGATATTACGGCGGGGGCGGCTTTGGCTTTCCCTTCCTGCTGCCCTTCTTCGGCTTCGGCGGCGGCTTTGGCGGCTTGTTTGGCATCATCTTATTTATCGCGATCGCCAACTTCGTAGTCAACACCATCCGCCAGGTCAGCCAAGGGGGCGGAGGCGAAGGAGAAAGCTACACCAGCAACCCCACCGTCACCGTCGGTCGGGTCCAAGTCGGTTTATTAGCAGAGGCCCGCAGCCTCCAAGCAGACCTAGACCGCATCGGCCAAACAGCGGACACCGGTTCGGCAGCAGGTCGGGCCCAAGTTCTCCAGGAAGCGACCCTCTCTTTATTACGCCATCCCGAATACTGGGTCTATGGCGCAGCCAAAAGCGAACAAGCTCGTTTAGACTCCGCAGAAGCTAAATTTAATCAGTGGGCTCTGGCAGAACGGAGCAAATTTAGCGAAGAAACTCTCTCGAACTATAACAATAGACTCAGCGGCGACTCAGCTTTACCCGCCGACGGCAGCAAAGGAGAACTGGCAGAAGCAACTCAAGCCCCAGGAGAATACATCGTCGTCACCATAGTTGCCGGCACCCAAGGCAAAATGCAACTGCCAGCAGTTAATAACGCCGAAGAATTACGTCGAGCTTTGAGTCAAATGGGCGCTATTTCTAGCGAACAATTATTAGCAGTAGAAGTTCTCTGGACTCCTCAAGCAAGTGGGGATACTTTGACTTCCGACGATATGTTCGCCGAGTATCCAGATTTAAAACTCGTTTAGTTAGTTCTGTTCGTAGTAATCGCGGAGCGCGATAAAAGTTCGTAGTAATCGCGGAGCGCGATTACTACAAACTGGAATTATTACAAACTGGTAAAAAAACTTGGTAATTATGGATTCTGCTGTAGATGTAAAACAAGAAAATTCAACCCCAGAAGCAACCCCAATAGTGCAAACTTCTAATCTTGCTAAAACCTACCGCACGGGCTTCTGGATGAATCAAAAAATAGAATCTTTAAAAGGTTGTAGCCTGACAGTTTATGAGGGAGAAACTTTCGGACTGTTAGGACAAAATGGCGCGGGTAAAACTACTTTGCTGAAAACTCTTTTAGGCATCGTTAAACCTACTGGTGGTTCCGGTGAATTGTTGGGAAAACCGTTGGGCGATCGCGCCGTTAAAGAAAAAGTCGGTTATTTACCCGAAAATCCCTATTTCTACGACTATCTCACCGGTTGGGAGTTCTTAGAATTTGCCGCCGGACTGTTTCAAATTCCTAAATCTGTCACCAAAAAAAGAATACCGGATTTATTAGATTTAGTAGGTTTAGCCCGGTCCGCAGCTATTAAAAAACAACTGCGTCAATATTCCAAAGGAATGTTGCAAAGAGTTGGCATGGCCCAAGCATTAATTAACGACCCAGAAGTAGTCTTTTTAGACGAACCGATGTCCGGTTTAGACCCGATGGGGCGCTATCAAATCAGGCAAATTATTCTCTCGCTGAAACAACAAGGCAAGACTATTTTCTTTAACAGTCACGTCCTGTCAGATGTCGAGAAAATATGCGATCGCATCGCCATCCTTGCCAGAGGAGAATTAATCTGCACCGGCACCCTCGACGACATTCTTAAAACTGAAGACAAATACTACGTTAAAGGCAAAGGAGGTCATCTAAATGTTCTCAATAACTGGATTCCCGATTTAGAATATGAAGAAGAATTTTGGCAGGGTCATTTACAAGGAAACCCCAAGGAATTTTTAGAAAGTATCGAGTTAATGAAAGGCGAATTAATCGTTATGAATAGGGAACGAGAAAGTCTGGAAGAATTTTTTATGAACCAACTGCGAGAGAGAGGAATACAAGCAAGCAGTTAGGGTAATATGTAGGTTGGGTGGAGTAGTAATATGTAGGTCGGGCTCCGTGAAACGAAACCCAACACTATTTTTATCGCTACCAAACCCAAAAAGTGCCACTTTCTCAACTGGCACCCTCCACCCGCGCTCAAACACTCGATTCCTTGGTGGTTCGGCATGAGACATTTAACCAAGTGGCATCCTTCCGGTTCCAATAGAAATCATCCTGTCGCAAACTAAAGCTATAGAAATAAATCTATAGTCCTAGTTCAGGAGTTCCAATTATGAAAAGACTTTCTATTTCTCTAATCCTAGCTTCCCTATCAGCTTCCTCGCTGTTAGCCATTCGCACTCCGGCAGAACAGGTAATCGCCCAAAATATTCAATGCAACCCGGCAGGGAACACCGTAGAAATGAAACAATGCGCTGCCGAACAATACCAAGCAGCAGACAAAGAACTAAATCGAGTTTATCAAATAGTTGGGTCTCAACACGACGAAGAAAGACAACAACGACTCAAAGAAGCGCAACTGGCGTGGATCGATTTTCGCGATAAAACCTGTAATTTTGAAGCCTCATCGGCTTTGGGCGGAACTCTCGAAGGCTTGCTCTATACCGACTGTCTGACAGCACAAACCGAAAAACGTACCGCAGAATTAGAAGGTTATTTTAACGATCGCGCTTCCAGGTTTTCTGGCGGCGGCTACACCGTAACCATCGAAGGATATGCCGGCAGCGCCTCTTATCGCGGTTGCAACTCTAAAAACAAATGTCTGTATATTCCCGAAGCTTCCCACTACACCCAAGGACATTACACCTGGGAAAATGATGGTTTTACTTACAATATGTCGCCAATTAACGATACCGGCAAGTACAGATTAAAGATTTTCAACCCCCAAGGAAAAGTTTTAGTAAATCGAGTTTTAAGCCGTATGGGTTAAATCGATTAACAATTGGATTAAGATATGGGCGCAGACCAGAAACCGGGTTTTTTGAACAATACCTTCGCCATTTTTTGAGCGATGTTGCATGCCGCGCAGC
>CAZSTZ010000180.1:0-14734 GCA_964609515.1 uncultured bacterium
TAAAGTCGTTACTACGAACTACGACTAAAGTCGTTACTACGAACTACGACTAAAGACTGATTTAGAAGATTTTCTCGACCAAATCTCGAACAATGGGGTATAATAGACTACAATAACCGCAAGTAAAGGCGTGAAGGGTGTTTGTCAGGAGGGGATGGGATACTGATTTAGATTTTAGACGGCCCAACTCTCCGTTTAATTAACAAATGACAAAAAATCAAATGGCATCTAAAAATAGCGACCAAAAATCCGAGTTTTTTGCTAATATTTTAGTGGTGGACGATAGCGCCGCTAATTTGCGTTTGTTAGGGCAGATTTTGAGAGAACGCGGGCACAAAATTAGGCTCGTGCGAGAAGGGAAATTTGCGATAAAATCTGCCCTGGCGCAACCGCCGGATTTAATCTTACTAGATATTATCATGCCGGGAGTAGATGGATATGAAGTTTGTTCTCAATTAAAAGCCAATCCAAAAACTCAGAATATACCCGTTATTTTTCTCAGCGTCAAAGGAGAAGTATTCGATAAAGTTAAAGGTTTTGCCGTGGGTGGAGTAGATTATATTACCAAACCTTTTGTCACGGAAGAAGTAGCGCTCCGTATCGAGAACCAACTCAAAATCTGGCGGCTGTCGCAAGAACTAAGAGAGCAAAATAACTTACTCCAAGAAGAACTTCAACAGTTGCAGCGGGCGGGAGTGGAACTGGCAAACAGCAATTTTAATCCTTTGGATTTAGAGAAGCTGCGCCAGCAGGTAAAGAAACGGATCGATTTGTTAAGGGAGGCAAACGATCGCCTCCAACAAGAAATCGCCATCAGAGAAAAAGAATTGCGGGAGCGATCGCAACTGGAAACGCAACTGATGGACCAAAACGAACGCTTGCAAGCAGCGGAAAAAACCGCCAGCACGCGAGAACGAGAATTTAGAGCCTTAGTCGAAAACGCCCCGGACCTAATTTTGCGGCTAAATCGCCAGTGCCAGTATTTATACGTCAATCCCAAGTTTGCTCGGAAAGCGGGCAAGTCGGCAGCAGAAATCGTCGGTAAAACTATTCGGGAGTTGGAAACGAACCAGGAGTTAGTTTCTCTCTGGGAGAAAACCGTGACGGATGTCTTCGATACAGGAACCGAACGAGGGTTCGAGTTTGAAACCCCTTCCCACACTCCCCACACTCCCCACACTCCCCACACTCCCCACACCAAGCGACCCAAAGGGGCGACGAAGTATTATTCTGCGATCTTTGTGCCGGAGTGGGGCGAGGAGGCGGCAGTAGAGTCGGTGCTAGCAGTAGTTCGAGAACTAAGCGATCGCAAGCGTGCCGAAGAAAAAATCCGCCTGCTGCTGCGAGGGAGCCAAGCAATTAACTCTGCTGCCGACGTCGATAGCGCCTTGGGGGCCATTCTAGATTTAATCTGTCGGGCCATCGATTGGACTTGGGGAGAGGCTTGGAAGCCATCAAAAGACGGCACAGTCTTAATATCCAGCGGCGCTTGCTACGGCAGGGATTCGAGTTTAACACAATTCCAGCAAAGTAGCGAAGGGATAACCTTTGCTCCAGGGGAAGGGCTCCCGGGGCGAGTTTGGTCGAGGGGAAAGTCGGAATGGCTCCAAGACATAAAGACCCTCGACGAAAAAGTTTTCCTGCGGCGGGAGGCAGCAGCAGCAGTAGGGCTCGAAACAGGTTTGGGAGTTCCGGTTATGGCCGACGGACGGACGGTGGCAGTTTTAGTTTTTTTTCAAGACGCACCGCTACCCAAGGATCGCCAGTTGGTGGAGCTGGTGGAGGCAATAGCTTCTCAGTTGGGAGGGGCGATCGAAACCAAACAAGCACAACAAGCTTTAATCTTAGGGGAAGAGCGCTTGCAACTGGCAGTGGAAGGGAGCGAGTTGGGGATTTGGGATTGGAATATCGAGACGGGAGAGACTTATTACTCCTTCCAGTGGAAGAAAATGCTCGGTTACGAAGACGAAGAAATAGAGAACAGTTATAAATCTTGGGGGAGACTGGTACACCCGGAAGACTTACCAGAAGCTAGGAGAGCTTTAAATGCTTGCTTGCACGGGGAAACTCCAACCTATAAAGCCGAATTTAGGATGCGATCGCGCTCTGGGGACTGGAAGTGGATTTTAGCTCGGGGCAAACTGGTAGAATGGAACTCCCAAGGCGAGCCCCTGCGGATGGCGGGAAGTAACAAAGATATCAGCGATCGCAAGGAAGCCGAAATCGCTCTGGCAGCGCAAATGAAGCGAGAAAAGCTAGTCGGTGCGATTTTAGAGCGCATTCGCTCCTCTCTGAATTTAGAGGAAATTCTCAAAACCGCAGCCGAAGAAATCCGGAAGTTTTTAGAGAGCGATCGCGTCTTAATCTATCGTCAGATGCCCCCAAGCGCTAGAATTCCTATTATCGAATCCGTCGCATCGGGGACGAGCCCCATTGGCGACATTGTTTTTCCCGAGGAAGCGTTTCCCGGGGAAAGTAGCGAGAACTACGGGCGGGGGCTAGTTTTTGTCGTTGAAGATATAGACAAAGCCGAAATATCTCCGAAACAAGCCGAGTTTCTGCGCCAGTCGGGAATTAAAGCCAAACTCGGCATTCCCATTTTGAAAAATAGGGAACTTTGGGGATTAATTGCGGTTCATCAATGCCGATCGGCGAGGGAGTGGCAGGCCGTCGAGCTCGAATCCCTCAAACAAATTTCCGTCCAGCTAGCGATCGCCATCCAACAATCAACCCTCTACGAGCAAGCTCAAGCCGAAATTTGGGAGCGGGCCGTCGCAGAAACGGCCCTGCGAGAAAGCCAGCGCTTCGTGCAGCAAATAGCCGATACTTCTCCCAACCTTTTGTACATTTTTGACATGGAAGAGCAACGTAACGTTTATACTAACCGCGAGCTGGCAGAACTTCTCGGTTATACTCAAAAGCAAATTCGAGGAATGAAGGATGAATTGTTAGCAACAATCGTGCATCCCGAAGATTTTGCGATTTTGCCAGAACATTACGAAGTATTATACGCGGCTGAGGATGGCGAAATTATAGAATTTGAGTATCGCGTGAGAAACGCTAGAGGAGAATGGCGCTATCTTCTCGGTCGGGAAACAATATTTGCCAGAACTGCCGAAGGCAAGCCAAAACAAGTTCTCGGCACCGCATCGGATATTACTACCCTCAAGGAGATAGAAGCGGCCCTGCGGGAAGCGGTAGAACGGGAAAAAACTCTAGCTCTCGCTTTCCAAAGGATACGTCAATCCCTAGACTTAGATACTATCTTTAAAACTACAACAGAAGAGTTACGCTCTGCCCTCGAATGCGAACGGGTAGCGATTTATCGTTTCGATGCCGACTATACCGGGGAATATGTGGCAGAGTCGCTGACAAAAAAAGAATTTGCAGTCATGTCACCAGAAGCAACTAGCCCCGGACGAAGCCTGCGCATAGAACCAGATGAAGATAGCTATTTAGGTACTTTCTTGCAATCTCCCCAAAAGTGGTACGATAGTTACTTAAAAGAAACCGAAGGTGGGCTTTTCAAGTCTCTAGGAAAGTATTGCTTGGTAACAAAAGACATCTACCAAAGGAATTTTCCAGACTGTTATATGGAGCAGTTAGTGAAATACGGAATTAGGGCTTATGTTATCGTTCCCGTTTTTTGCGGCTCTAAACTCTGGGGGCTGCTGGCCGCTTATCAACATTCCGGCCCCAGGCAGTGGAAAAGAAGCGAGGAAAAAATTACAGCGGAAATCGGCCATCAATTAGGAGTGGCAATACAGCAAGCCGAATTGCTCGAACAAACAAAGAAACAGTCCGAATCTCTCGAACGAGCGGCGATCGCTGCCGATGCAGCCAACCGCGCCAAAAGCGAGTTTCTAGCAAACATGAGCCACGAGCTGCGCACTCCCCTCAACGCGATCCTGGGCTTTACCCAACTGATGAATCGCGATCGCTCCCTCAGCCCCCAAAACCAAGAACAATTAAAAACCATCAACCGTGCGGGAGAACACCTCCTAGCATTGATTAACGATATTCTGGAAATGTCGAAAATAGAAGCCGGTCGCACTACCTTAAACGAAAGCCGCTTCAATTTAACTTCTATGCTGGAAAACCTCGAAAGTATGCTGGAACTCAAAGCTCAATCGAAAGGCTTGCAGTTGAGGTTCGAGCTCGCCCCCGATCTGCCCCCAGCAATCAAAGCTGATGAAGGCAAATTGCGCCAGGTTTTAATTAATATTTTGGGCAACGCCATCAAGTTTACCAAACAGGGATGGGTTGTTTTGCGAGCTAAAGTGGAAAAGAGCGAACCTCCTAACTTCCAGTTGCGATTTGAAATAGAAGACACCGGCCCCGGCATTGCCCCAGAAGAAATGGATCGGCTCTTCGAGCCCTTCGGACAAACTAAAACCGGTCGGGAGTCCTTGCAGGGAACCGGTTTGGGCTTGCCCATCAGCCGCAAATTCGTGCAGAAGATGGGAGGGGATATCCAGGTAAGCAGCACAGTTGATAAAGGCAGCGCGTTTAGTTTCGATATTCGGATAATTGGGGCCAATGCTAAGGACTGTCGGGACGAACTCTCTCAAAAAAGGGCGATCGCTCTGGCAGATGTGGCGAAAAAACATCGCATCTTAGTGGCGGACGATCTGGCTAACAACCGTCAGTTTTTGGTAGCGCTTTTGATTTCTCTCGGTTTTGAGGTGCGGGAAGCGCAAAACGGCGGGGAAGCATTGAGCTTGCGATCGAGTTGGGAACCGGATCTAATCTTAATGGATATGCGGATGCCGGTGATGGACGGTTATGAGGCTACCAAACGAATTAAGGCAAGCGAGAAAGGACAAAGCACTATTATTATAGCTTTGACTGCCACCGCCTTCGAGGAAGACCGCCAGAAAATCTTGGCCGCAGGTTGCGACGATTTCTTGGGCAAGCCTTTCCGAGAAGGGGTGCTGTTGGAAAAAATAGCAGAGCATTTAGGAATTGAATATATATATGAAGGAGACGATGCAAGCTCCCAAGAGTCAAACAAAATTCCTGAGAAAATTTGCACGACTTCTGATATAATACAATACTTGTCCCAAATGCCCGAAAATTGGGTGGTGGAGGTTCGCCATGCAGCCTCTCAGGGCACCGAGGATGCTATCTTGGAACTATTGGAACAGATTCCTGTAGAACTGGCTCTTTTAGCTAGAGCTTTAGAAGATTTAGCTAATGAGTTCCAATTTGAAGCCATCATGGAATTGACAGAAATGGTTAATTCTTAAGTAGGTATGCAAAAACATTTGCATAAAAAATTGCCCGTAGGCATCTTGCCTGTTCGGTGTCTAATTAATTTTGCGCAGGTACTTAGTTGTTAAAGGAGGAAAAATGAACCAAAAGCTCGAATTACAAGGAAAAGATATTTTAATCGTTGACGATACCCCAGACAACCTGCGGGTTTTATCGTCCATACTGGTAGCTCGCGGCTGTACGGTCCGCAAGGCTTTGTCGGGTAAAATGGCTTTGACTATCTGCGACAAGACTTTGCCCGATTTAATTTTACTGGATGTAATGATGCCGGAAATGGACGGTTACGAAACCTGTCGGAGGTTAAAAGCGCGTTCGGAAAGCTGCAATATTCCGATTATTTTTATTAGCGCCCTTAACGAGGTAATGGATAAGGTAAAAGCTTTTGAGGTGGGGGGCGCTGATTATATCACCAAACCTTTTCAGGTAGAAGAGGTGGCAGCCAGAATCGCCCATCAACTCACTATTACCCAGTTGACACGGGAACTCAAAAGGTCTAATGCCGAACTGGAACAGTTTGCTAGTATCGTATCCCACGACCTCCAGTCTCCTCTTGCTGGAATGGTGACTTTGGTGGAATTAATCCAACGGGAATATGCAGGGGTTCTCGATGAGGACGGAAAAAATTTATTAGAGGAAATCGCGGCGACGGGCAATAGGATGTCTTGCCTAATTCAAGATTTGCTGGCTTATTCGAGAATAAATGCCAAGCCGTTAGAGTTTGAATCCATTTACTGCAATCGAATTTTAGAAGAAGTGCGAGCTAATTTGTTTTTCGACGTTTCTGCTAGCGGTGCGAAGATTGTTTCTGGAGAGTTGCCGGTTGTCAGGGGCGATCGCACTCAACTCGTCCAGCTTTTTCAAAATCTGATAGGCAATGCTATTAAGTTCCGCCGCCCGGAGGTTACTCCTGAAATTGAAGTCGCGGCTACGGTTCAAGAGGGCCAATGGCTGATAGCTATCCGCGATAACGGCATCGGCATACCTCCGGAAAAGCGCGATCGCATTTTTGAAGTATTCCACCGACTTCACTCCTCAGAAGAATACCCCGGTCACGGTATCGGTTTGACCACTTGCCAGAAAATAGTCCGACGTCACGGCGGTCAAATCTGGATAGAATCTCAACTAGGAGAAGGCACTACCTTTTTCTTCACTATACCTTCAACAATTAACAACTAAGCTCGAATTGTTAATTGTTAATTGTTAATTGTTAATTGATATAACCATGAAGAACTGCAAAGGAAATATTCTGGTGGTTGACGACACCGCAGATAACGTGCGGGTGTTGTCGCGAATGCTCGCCGGAGAAGGCTATAAAGTTTTTAAAGCCTTAAACGGCAAGATGGCTCTCACAGCTTGTCTAGCAAATCCACCCGACTTAATACTGCTCGACATAATGATGCCGGAGATGGACGGTTACGAGGTTTGTCGTCGTTTGAAAGAAGACGAGAAAACTCGCGAAATTCCGGTGATTTTTTTGAGCGCCCTTAGCGACGTTGACGCTAAAGTTAAAGCTTTTGAGGAGGGAGGAGTGGATTACATTACCAAACCTTTTCAAGATGCCGAAGTTTTTTCTCGCGTAGAGACTCATTTAAAGTTGTTCCGACTCCAAGCAAGCCTCCAAGAACAAAATAGCCAGCTCGAAGAAGAAATTAAAGAACGCCAGAAGGCAAAAGAAGCTTTAGAAATAAGCAAGGAAAAACTGGAAAAAGCTTTAAAGGAATTGCAAACCGCCCAAGTCCAGTTAGTTCAAAACGAAAAAATGGCCGCTTTAGGTCAATTAGTAGCGGGAGTTGCCCACGAAATCAACAACCCAGTCAGTTTTATCTATTCTAACCTCGGCAGCGCCAGTCAATACATCGAAGATTTGTTCTCGTTAATCGAGGTTTACCGACAGGAATATCCCCAACCGACGGCTCTGGTTAAAGACACTATGGATGAGATCGATCTCGATTTTCTGGTGGAGGATTTGCCAAATATCTTGCAGGCGATGCACCGGGGGGCGGACCGCATAAAAGCGATCGTTATGTCTTTAAGAAATTTCTCTCGCTTGGACGAAGCGGAACTAAAAACTGTTGACATCCACGAAGGCACGAACAGCACTTTGGCGATTTTGCAGCATCGCCTCGAAGGAATCGAGGTTATCAAAAAGTACGGGAATTTGCCCCCAGTTGATTGTTACGCCCGGCAGCTAAATCAAGTTTTTCTACATTTATTAAATAACGCGATCGATGCTTTGTCAGGTGTTTATCAAACACTACCCGAACAGATGCCAGATGACTTCACTCCTACTATTATAATTACTACGGAAGCACCATATCGAGATACTATTTCGATCCGGATCGCTAATAACGGCTCTGGCATTTCCGAGTCGGAGCGATCGCGCTTGTTCGATCCCTTTTTTACTACTAAACAAGTGGGGAAAGGCACGGGTTTGAGTTTATCTATTTGCTATCAAATTATCGTGCAACAACACGGCGGGAATATCGCTTGTTGTTCCCAACCCGGAGGAGGAACGGAATTCGCGATCGCCATTCCAGTCCGTCAAGCGGATAATCGGTAATGGGTACGTCAACGTTCAACTTTTGCCGCAACCACATACCACATATTATCCGGCAAAGTTCGTCTCTTAAGAAACTCGACTTCTAATTCATCTTGCTGCAGGATCTCTACTTCGCGAAAACCTTTTTCCGTCAACCACTTTTTCATCTCCCAAGGGTACAAACCAAATAAAAAGGGTTCCCCAATTTCTCGGAGGGTATCTATCTGAGAGATGATACCGGGAATTAGATCGTTTTTGAAGGTCATTAGGGGAGAGCAAGCGTCAAAGACGAGAACCGAGCCCGGTGCCATTTTTGCTCGAAGGAAATTTAGAACGTTAGAAACGCTCTCTCGCGGTAGGTAATAGCTTACTCCCTGCCATATATATGCCGCCGGCAGGCTTGCATCGAAACCAGATTCTGCGATACTATCGAGGTCGTCTCGATTGAAATCGAGAGGAACCAGGGTTAAACCAGAAGGAATCTCGCCGACTTTTTCAACCAAACAACTTCTTTTCTCTTCTATAGTTTTGGGTAGATCGATTTCAAAAGTTGCGATCGAGTTTTTCTGTATGGAGGAAAGGCGGAAAAATCTGGTGTCGTATCCAGAACCCAGAAAGAGAATCTGTTTGCATCCCGCAGCGATCGCTTTTTCAACGGCGCGATCGCCATATTTCTCTCTTAAAATAACGTAATAATAAGCGATTTTTTTAAAATGCTCGCTATCGTTCTTTGGTGGGGCATCAAAGTTGGGAGGATTTTCTCGAAAATCTTTGATGACAGTTTCATCAAAGAACCAGCTAAGGTATTCATCCCGGAAAAGCATTTCTTTCTGAAACTGATGGGCGAGTTTCAGCATGGCAGTTCCTTTATTGGTCGATTGTTTGAAATCGATGTTCATAATTTTGGGAATGGGGAATGGGGAATTGGGAAAATTCCAAAATCTACATTTTATGCTATCCTAATCGAAGTTGATTCAGGATAACGTACAAATATGGCAGTTAAAGTAGGAGATGTCGCTCCCGATTTTACCTTAAAATCCCAAGACGGTTCCGAAGTCAGCCTCTCTGACTTTCGGGGCAAGAAAGATGTGGTCGTTTATTTTTATCCCAAAGACGACACCCCCGGTTGTACCAAGGAAGCCTGCGCCTTTCGCGATAGCCATCAAGTCTTCCAGGATGCCGGTGCTGAAGTTATAGGCATTAGCGATGACTCCCCCCAGTCCCACAAGCAGTTCGCTGCTAAATACAATCTTCCTTTTACCCTTCTCAGCGATACTGGAAGTAAAGTCAGAAAGTTGTACGAAGTTCCTGCAACTCTCTGGATTTTGCCGGGAAGGGTAACTTACGTTATCGACAAAGAAGGTGTCGTGCGGCACGTCTTTGATTCCATGCTTAATTTCAACGCTCACGTTGAAGAAGCTCTTAAAACCCTGAAGGCTATATAGGAAGGCAAGAGACAAGGGGGACAAGGGAGAGGGGGAAGACAAGGGAGAGGGGGGACTTGCAGAGCTCCCTTGTCCTCGCAAGTCTGCCGCAAGTCCGCCTTGTCCTCCTTGTCCTCGCAAGTCCGGCTTGTCCCCTAAATTATTCCAGATTTTACCTTTTGTGCGGCTTCGTCGCTGCTGTGTGCGATATGACCGTTCTGGGTATGGGTGTGACCGTTGCCCGGACGGGGTTGAATCAAACCGTAGCCGCCGTGGTGGTAGCGCTTGTAGATGACATTAAGCTCGTCGGTTTCGGCGTTACGGAACATATAGAAATCGTGGTCGATTAACTGCAACTGTTCCAGAGCTTCTTCCAGTGTCATTGCAGGCATGGCAAAATACTTAGTCCGTACTACTTCCTTGGGTAGTTTTGGAGCGCGATCGCCTATTAAATCTTCAACTATGGGTTGTTCTTCTACTTTTTGTTCTACTAACTCGACAAGCTCCACCGCTTTGTCCTTATGATTTTTAGCCTGTCGTTTTTCTTTATACTTGCGGAGTTGGCGAGCAATTTTATCCGCCACCAAGTCAATGCTTGCGTAGAGATTCTCGCTGCTTTCTTGAGCGCGAATTACCGTGCCGTTGGCATAGATAGTAACTTCTGCTGCCTGTTTGGGAGTTATCCGTGGATTCTTTGCTACTGATAGATGTACGTCCACCTCCGTTGTCAGTTGTTGAAAATGACTGACTGCTTTTTCTATTTTTTGATGGACATATTCGCGAATCGCTTCCGTGATTTCTATATTTTTACCGTGGATAACAAGCTTCATAAATTTCCTCCCTGAAAATCTGGGCTTTTTGTTCTGTTCGGTAAATCTATCTAGTTATTTTTATTTACATTAGATTTACCCAACTATTTTACCAAACTATTTTACCAAACTATTTTGCTTGAGGGACTCAAGTCTTTTTTTTTTGCCCGGGGCTAATTTTGGTCGAACCCGCCCTGGTTTCCCTAAGTTATTGTTTGTTTTTCTTGTTTTGTCCTTTTTCCTTACTACTTTTTTTTCCGGAGCCTAACTTAGCTCTTAACTTAATTGTATCATCTCTTACAGGCTCCAACTGCATTAATTTTTTGACTCTATTTTTAAGGTCTGAATCTGTCGATCGCCCACAGATTAATTTTCAGCAGGCTTCCTCCTTTTTTTGCTTCTTTTATTACTTTAGCATTTTGTGTTCTAACCGACATAATCTCTTTAAAATAGTTTGCATAGCTTGACAATTCTTAACGTATTTTTACACATCCCTTGGATTCAAACTGCGATTTTTATCGATTTTTTTAAGAATCGATCCCTTAGTTTTAGATTATAGACTCCCACTCATACTCAGACCGCACCTCGCCATGAACCATAGCAAAAGCCTCAAACCCCTCCCCTGCAAGCTGTTTGATTGTGGATTAGTTCCCTACTCCCTAGCCTGGGAATGGCAGCGATCGCTCGTCCAACAGCGCCGCGAGCGATCGGAATTAGAGGATGTCCTAATTTTCTTAGAACATCCTCCGGTTTATACCCTGGGACGAGGGGCAAAATTGGACTTTCTCAAATTCGATCCCGCCGCAGAAAACTACGAGCTCCACCGAGTTGAAAGGGGCGGCGAAGTAACCTATCATTGTCCCGGCCAACTGGTAGGCTATCCCATTCTCAATTTGCGCCGCCACCGCCAAGATCTCCACTGGTACTTGCGACAGCTAGAAGAAGTATTACTGAGAGTATTAGCAGCTTGCGGGCTGGAAGGCCAACGCTATGAAGGTTTGACCGGAGTTTGGCTGGAGGGACGAAAAGTAGCGGCCATCGGCATCAAGGTCAGCCGTTGGATTACCATGCACGGGTTTGCCTTAAACATAAATCCCGACCTCCAGGGTTTCGAGCGCATCGTCCCCTGCGGCATCGTCGATAAACCGGTCGGCAGTTTGGCTCAATTTATCCCCGGAATCGATCGCGATCGCCTCCAACCTTTAGTGGCCTCTGCCTTTACCGAAGTCTTTGGCGTGGAATTGGGAATGGGGAATGGGGAATGGGGAATGGGGAATGGGGAAGAGATTTTCAGAAAAAAATGAGTTGGGGGCAATTCGCAACCAAAGCAAAAATAAAGCATTCCCATTACCCATTACCTATTACCTATTACCTATTACCTATTTAAAAAGGAATAGGATCGTAGTCATCTGCCCCCTCATCTTCTTCCGAGGCAGAGGGGGCCGTAGGAGGCTCCCCGTAAAAATCCTCATCCCCATCGGCCAAGGAGCTATTACCCCCTCCTCCTTGACTGCCGGCAGGAGGGCGGCGAGATTCCAGAGACACGACATTGCTGTTATAATTCTGCTCTTCCTGGGGCGAGGAAACTTCCCTGGCATAATCTCCATCAGAAACCCGACCGGCGCCCCCATCTATGCCCTCTAATTCAAGTAGGCTGTAAATTTTAGAGGCAGTTAATTCTGCTCGTTTTTCCTTAAAACCTTCCCGTCTTTCAATAACGTTCATGGTCAGGCGGCCCTCAATAATAATGCGATCGCCAGCACGATATTTTTCGCTAACTTCTTTACCTAGAGCCCGCCAGGCGATCGCCTTTAAAATAGCCGGTCGCGAATCCTTGCCCAAATTAGGAAACTGTACCTGCATTTCAGCAATAGGAATTTGACCGTCGGCAGTATATCGTAATTGAGGATCGCTAATAAGTTCCACCATTAAAATGCAGCTATTCATTATAATTCTGGGTTTAATTTTTGGTTTAATTTTTGGTTTAATTCTGGGTAATCGGTAATGGGCAATTAACAATTATCAATTGACAATTATCAATTTTACTCTTGTTCCATCCGGTCTCCCGTCAAACAAATATTAACAAAATCGTGAATAATATTGCGATACTTCCTCAAATTCTCCTCTGCCCAATGGGGAGATTCGCTATTAGCGTAAATATGTACCAAAGGTTCTCCCCCATCTGGCAAAACCAAGATCCAGTCTTCGCTTCCCGGAGTAACTATTTTCACCCCATCGATTAGTTCTAATTTTTCCGGCGAATTAATTTCCACCAGATAGCGCATTAAAGCACCCTTCACCGTCCAAGGGCAGCGAATAGTGTAACTGCGGTGAGTAACCCGGGGTAAATCTGCCGTAATTTGTCCTAGCGATCGCTCTTGAATAGTCATCATTTCGATCAACTTAGCCACGCAGAACATCGCATCAAAACCCGGATGCAATTGAGGGAAAATAAAACCCATATCCCCGCTACCACCAATAATAACATTTCGATTAGTTTGACAGGCTTCCATCAAAGCCGTTGGATTTGCCTTAGTTCTAATCGTCCTTGCATCGTGACGGCGGGCAATTTGTTCGATAGCCGAAGAAGCATTTACAGGAACCACCACCGCACTTCTTGGATTAGCAGTCAGCATCAGACTCATCATCAAGGCCGTCAGCATTTCACCGCGAATTGGACTGCCCGCTTCATCCACCAAAATAAGCTGTTCTCCATTAGCAGAAACCTGAACCCCAAAAGTTGCTTTCAGGGCCTCCACCACGCGCCCTAATTGATCTAGCAAACTCTCCTTTTCTTCCACTGAAACTGCCGTTTGCTTCAAACTAGCATTTAACACCACCGCATCGCAACCAAACTTACCTAAAAGCAAAGGCAAAATCGCCCCAGACACAGCATAAACGTAATCTATTACCACCTTAGATTTACTGTTTTGAACTGCCCCTACATTCAGATTTTTTTCAAAACCAATAGCATAAAGATCCAGCAATTGATTGCTATAAGCCATATTGCCAATATCGGGAATTTGTGCCCGGCGCAAATCTTCTTTAAAATAAGCTCCCTCTATTTTTTTCTCCTTAGACTTAGAGATATTAATTCCCTTTTCGTCAAAAATTTCTATTAAAATTTGGTCCGAGCGATCTGGCGAGAGACGAACGTGAATTCCCCCAACGACTCCCTGATTTAACACCACAGAACGAGCGATAGGAATAGCAGTAGATTCAAAGTTTACCACGTTAATTCCCACAGACATCAAACCTGCAATTAAAGAGCGGGAAACCATGCGAGAAATACTGCGTTGGTCGCGAGAAACCGACACCGAAGCGCCCGGTTTTAAAGTCGAGCCATAAGCGGCGCCCAATTTAACAGCAAATTCTGGGGTAATGTCGATATTAGCTAATCCTTGAACCCCCCGTTGACCGAAAAGATTTCTGTGAGCGGTAGTACCCCAAATTAAATTAATATTGAGGGTTGCCCCCGATTCTACTTTCTTACTAGGCCAGACGCGGACGCTGGGAGATATTTTCGCTTCTTCTCCCACCGTCGAAAGAGAGCCCACCACCGCACCTTCCAAGATCTGAGCCCGACGATCCACCCGAGTGCCCCTGCAAATGATGCAGGCCCGCAAATTAACATCTTCTCCTAAAATGGCTCCATTCCAGACTATGGGACGTTTGAGAGTGGCATCGGCCCCTACAGAAACGTTATCTCCGATAACGGTCCCTGCCTTGATTTTTACTCTGGGGCCTATGCGACAATTATCTCCAATTAAAACTGGGGTTTCAATCTTAGCGCTGCTGTCGATATAAGTATTTTCTCCCAACCATAGCCCGGTAGTGCGCTCTTGATAAGGAAAATCAATTTCTACCTTACCCCGCAGGGCATCGTATTGAGCTTGTCTGTAAGCATCCAAATGACCGACATCGCACCAATAACCGTCGGCGACAAACCCGTACATCGGTTCCCCTTTATCCAAGAGCAAGGGAAATAATTCTTTAGAAAAATCCGACTCTTTTTCTGCTGGCAAATAATCGAGAACTTCTGGTTCCAAAATATAAGTACCGGTGTTAACCGTATCGGAAAAAACTTCGCTGCTGGAAGGCTTTTCTAAAAATCTTTTAATCCGTTGGTTTTCATCGGTAATTACTACCCCAAATTCTATAGGGTTGGGAACCCGAGTTAATACTAAAGTAGCTTTCGATTGTTTGCGGCGATGAAATTCGAGAGCCGCACTCAGATCGAAATCTGTAATCGTATCGCCGCTAATTACTAAAAACGTATCGTCTAAAAGTTCGGCAATATTTTTCACGCAACCTGCGGTTCCTAAAGGTTGATCTTCCTCGACTGCATAAGTCATTTGAACTCCAAATTGACCGCCGTCTTGAAAATATTCCCGCATTACGTCTGGCAAATAATGTAATGTGGCGATAATTTCCTTAATATTATGCCGTTTGAGTAAATTGATGATATGTTCGGCTATGGGACGGTTTAAGACTGGCACCATTGGTTTGGGAAGGTCGCAGGTTAGGGGCCTTAACCTGGTTCCCGACCCTCCTGCCATTAACACTCCTCGCATAAGTCCTCCTTGCCCCTTGGGGCAGCTTGCTTTTTGTCGCTCTTCTTTATCTTAGTATGGCCTGGGCCTAGAATTATTTTTTCTACCTTCAGAGAGATTGCGATTAAATTAAGT
>CAZSTZ010000181.1:0-14730 GCA_964609515.1 uncultured bacterium
ACCCCTTGACAAAGGTTTTTTTAAAAGTTATAATTAAACTGTCCGGGGGAACTCGGCCATACGCTTGATTTTTTAATCAACGGTTAAAAAATAAGGGCAATTTCCCAATTCCCAATTCCCAATTCCCAAACAACAAATGAAAACCGCATTAATCACGGGAGCTTCCTACGGCATAGGCGCAGCTTTTGCTCGCGAACTGGCAGCGCGTAAAACCAACCTCATCTTAGTCGCCCGTTCCGAAGACAAGCTCCAGCAGCTAGCAACCGAGTTAGAAGAACGACATGGAATAAAAGCAGAAGCGATCGCCCAAGACTTAACCGAGCCCGCCGCAGGCACCAAGCTTTTTGAAAGTGTCGCCCAAAAAGGATTGACAGTCGATTTATTAGTTAATAACGCCGGTTTTGGCGACTACGGCACCTTCGGCGATCGCGACCTACAGCGACAGTTAGACATGGTGCAGCTTAATATCACAGTATTAGTAGAATTAACTCACCTATTTTTAAACCAAATGCGAGAAAGGCGATCGGGCAGCATTATCAACGTCTCCTCCATCGGTGGCTTTCAACCCATGCCTTATATGTCAGTTTATGCCGCAAGTAAGGCATTCGTTCTCAATTTCACCGAAGCGCTGCGGGCAGAAAACCAAAATACAGGAGTGACCCTCCAGGCACTTTGCCCCGGTCCTACAGAATCTAACTTTTTTGAAAATGCCAAATTTCCCCAATCTGTCGATGCCACTAGCTCTCAAAATTACGCCTCCAGCGAAGAAGTAGTTCGAGATTCTCTCGATGCTTTAGACAAGAATCAATCTAATGTTGTAACTGGAAGTTTTATCAATCAAGTTATTGTTAATTTGCCTCGTTTTTTGCCCCGAGAAATGTTAGTAAATACCATTGAAAAACAGTTTAGAAACAGTTAAAATTGGAAATGGGGAATGGGGAATGGGGAATGGGGAGCGTGGGGGGTGTGGGGAGTTGGGGAGTTGGGGAGTTAGAGATACCAGAATTTATTTAACCCGCCAGTTTTGCTGTACCAATCTTTCCCCCCACACCTCCCACACTTCCCACCCTCCCCACCCCCCAGGACTTTTCATATTTATTCCGCAAGCCCTAAGTAGATCTGCTCCCCCTTGCCAAAGGGGCATTTTCTATTATTAAATGAGAATGGAAGATTACAGCAAGCTTGACAAAAAACGAAAAATATGATAAAGAAGCGTTCTATCTTAGCCTGTTTAATGGCCCTGTTGATGACATTTATGACCAGTTGCGGCGAACCGGCCCCGCCGCCAACCTACAGCAATGCCGACCTCCAAAAAATCGACCAATATAAAGTTGGACTCGTGGAATTGCGCGATCGCATGGAGGAGGATCTCGAAACCCTCATCCAAAAAGAAAACTGGATCGATGTAGGGACATTTATCCACGGCCCCTTGGGAGATTTGCGGTACAAGACCAACTATCTAACCCAAAGTCTGTTACTACCCAAGGACAAAGAGCCAGTTTTAGATGCTGCTGACGATCTATTTATGGAACTAGAAGAGCTCGATACTGCGGCCTCGGAAGGAAATTACAAAGAAGCGGTCAAAAACTACGCAGAAGCAGTGCGAGATTTTGACGCTTATTTGGACTTAATCCCCAAACCTAGTTCGACTTAAAAAAAAGGGAATTGTCAATTGTTAATTGTTAATTGACAATTCCCCGTAGAACAGGCATCCTGCCTGTTCCCCATTACCTAAAAAAAATGACTCATATTGTAATAATTGGTTGCGGCATAATTGGGGCGGCGATCGCTTACGAATTAAGCCTCGTTTCCGGGCTAAAAATAACAGTATTAGACAAACAAGAACCGGCAAAAGAAGCTACCAGCGCCGCCTTGGGAGTGTTAATGGGAGCGATTAGTCAAAAAACAAAAGGAAGAGCGTGGCAACTGCGAAAATTAACCATGCAGCGCTACCAAACTTTAATCCCAGAATTAGAAACTAAACTCAATCGAAAAATCCCCTTTAACCGCCAAGGCATTCTCATGCTTTGCCTCCCAGAAGACGATTTAAGTAAATGGGAAAAATTAGTAAAATTTAGGGAAAAAGAAGGTTTAAAATTAGAAATTTGGGATAATAATAAACTGAGCGATCGCTGCCCGCAAATTAACTGCCCCGAAATCAAAGCGGCGATTTATTCTCCCCAAGACCGACAAGTAGAGCCGGTAGCTTTAACCCTAGCATTAATAGAAGCGGCACAAAAAAACGGGGTAGAATTTTATTGGAACGTTACAGTAGAAAACTACCAAAAAAATAGCGACGGCAAAAATACAATAATAGCTAAAAATATAGAAAGCAATTCTCAATTCCCAATTGACAATTGCCAATTCCTAATAATAGCCGCAGGTTTGGGTTCCTTAGAAAAACTGCCAAACAGAGAAAATTGGCAAACTGGCATCGCCACGTTTCAGAAACCCGGTTTTTTGGTGTCTCAGAAACCAGGTTTTTTGGAAAAACCTGGTTTCTCGAACGTTTCCCTAGCTAGCAAAATAGACCCCCAAATTAAACTCATCCCAGTATTAGGACAAGGGGTGCAATTGCGTTTAGAATCTCCCCTGGGAAACCCCGACTTTCAACCAGTCGTTACCGGAGATGACGTGCATATAGTACCATTGGGAGGAGGAGAATACTGGGTGGGGGCAACTGTAGAATTTCCCGATGCCAGAGGTGAGGTAGTCGCAGACGAGAGCTTGTTAGAAGGAGTTATCAAAAGAGCGATCGCCTTCTGCCCCGACCTCGCCCAAGCAACAGAAGTAAAGCGGTGGTCCGGGTTGCGCCCCCGCCCCCAAGGACAATCTGCCCCCGTCATCGGTTTTTTACCCGGGTTTAACAACGTCCTACTGGCAACAGGTCACTACCGCAACGGCATCTTACTAGCACCAGCAACCGCAGTCTTAGCACGCCAAATGCTAATTAACAATTAACAATTAACAATGAGCATTAAAAAGAAACCCAACTTACCCAACAGCCGCCAAATAGGCTACGTCTTATTAGCAATAGGCGGAATTTTATTAGCAACCACCTTTTTCAAACCCCGTCCCGAACTTCCCCGAGTTCCTTACAGCACCTTTATTAAATTGGTAGAAAACGAACAGGTAGAAGCGGTACAATTAAGCGACAGCCGCATCCTCTATCGCCTCAAAGGAGAAGGAGAACAAGAACTAGGACCGTTATTATCAACTACTCCCATAGACGACCCGCAATTAATCCAACTTTTACAGTCAAAAAATGTCGCCTACGAAGCAGCGCCACCGCCGAAAAATGCCTGGTTTGCGATTCTGTTAAACTGGATAATTCCGCCGATAATCTTAGTAATTGCCTTTCGGTTTTTCCTCAACCGTGGTGGCGGTGGGGGGAGTTCTCTTTCCTTTAGCAAAAGTAAAGCCAAAGTTTATGTAGAAGGTGCAGCAGATAAAATTACTTTTGTCGATATCGCAGGAGTCGAAGAAGCGAAAACCGAGTTAGGAGAAATAGTCGAGTTTTTGAAATCGAGCGATCGCTTTACCAAAATAGGCGCCCGCATCCCCAAAGGAGTCCTCCTCGTCGGACCTCCAGGAACGGGTAAAACTCTCTTAGGAAAAGCAGTGGCAGGAGAAGCAGGAGTGCCATTTTTTAGCATTTCGGGTTCGGAATTTGTGGAGCTATTTGTCGGCACCGGCGCCGCCCGAGTTCGCGACCTCTTCGAGCAAGCAAAAAAGAAGGCTCCCTGTATTATTTTTATCGACGAAATAGACGCGATCGGCAAATCTCGCGGCGGCAGCGGCGGCTTCCAAAGCGGCAGCAACGACGAACGAGAACAAACTCTCAATCAGTTGTTAACGGAAATGGACGGTTTTAGTGCCGGGGATACTACGGTTATAGTTCTCGCCGCCACCAACCGACCCGAAGCTTTGGATGCCGCTTTATTGCGTCCCGGCAGGTTCGATCGCCAAGTCTTAGTCGATCGTCCAGACTTAGCCGGTCGAGAAGCAATTTTGAATATTTACGCCAAGAAAGTTAAACTCGGTAACGATGTCGATCTACATCGAATAGCTACTAGAACTCCCGGTTTTGGCGGCGCAGATTTAGCAAATCTCGTTAACGAAGCGGCCTTATTAGCCGCGAGAAACAAGCGCGAAACCGTCGCCCAAGAAGATTTTGCCGAAGCAATAGAAAGGGTTATCGGCGGTTTGGAGAAAAAGAGTCGCGTTCTCAACGAACGGGAGAAAAAAGTTGTCGCTTATCACGAGGTCGGTCATGCTTTGGTGGGTGCTTTAATGCCGGGTAGCGCTAAAGTAGAAAAAATTTCCATCGTGCCGCGCGGTATGTCCGCTTTGGGTTATACTTTACAGTTGCCCACCGAAGACCGCTTTTTATGGGATGAAGCGGAAATAAAAGGTCAAGTGGCGACTCTTTTGGGCGGTCGCGCCGCCGAGGAAATTGTTTTTGGTAAAGTTACCACTGGCGCTTCTGGGGATTTGCAAAAAGCGACGGATCTGGCAGAAAGAATGGTGATGAGTTACGGTATGAGTAAGGTTTTGGGGCCTTTGGCTTATGAAAAGCGCGATCGCGGTTTTTTGGGAAATGATGGCGTTAACCCCCGCCGCATGGTTAGCGAAAAAACTGCCGAGGCCATCGATAGCGAGGTTAAGGAAATTGTCGAGAAGGCACACCAGCAAGCTTTGGAGATTTTAAATTTTAATCGCGAGTTGTTGGAGTCTATTTCTCAGGAAATTCTCGAAGTGGAGGTTATCGAAGGGGAAAAATTGTACGAGTTATTAGCTGAGGTGCGATCGCCTATTGATAATTAACAATTAACAATTTTGAGGAGGAAAAAACTATGGAACCGCCGACAATTTATTTGCCCCCAAGATTAGAATTAAAAATCGACCTTACCGACGAACAGTTCTGGCAATTATGCTGCGATAACGACGATTTAAGATTTGAAACAACTGCAAAGGGGGAATTAATTATTATGTCGCCAACAGGAGGATACACAAGCGATCGCAACTCGGATTTAAACTTTCAATTAAGAGCGTGGAACCGCCAAAATAATCTCGGTAAGGTATTTGATTCTAACGGGGGTTTTGTACTCCCAAATGGAGCCAAGCGTGCCCCCGACTCTTCTTGGCTAAAAATGAATCGTTGGGATGCTTTAACCGAAGAAGAACGAAATAAATTTCTGCCTTTATGCCCCGATTTTGTCGTGGAATTAATGTCGCCAAGCGATACCCTACCACAAACGCGAGAAAAGATGGAAGAATACATCGAAAATGGGGCGCAATTAGGGTGGTTAATTAACCGGACAAAGCGACAAGTAGAAGTTTATCGCCCTAACCGAGAAGTAGAAATATTAGAGAATCCCCAAACTGTATCGGGAGAGAATATCTTACCCGGTTTCCTTCTAGATTTAGCAACCATTTGGTAATAACAATTGACATAAGAAACCGGGTTTCGTCGAAACGGAACCCGGTCGATAAATAAAATTAATTTTTGTTTTGAGTTTTTATTATTAGATCTCTTGCAAAAGTCATGTCCAAAATCTTTTGAGGCTTATTTTTCCTCAAGAGCTCTTTACTCTTGCCTTTTGCCTTTTGCCTCTTGCCTACTTCTGCAAGAAGTCTATTGAATCAGTGATGGCCTACTACAAGTCCAAAAGCTTTTTACCATGAACTACCGCCGCAATCGTTAGGACATCCTCCTTTATTTGATAAATGACCCGATAACTGTAGGCAAATTCTTGCCTTAAATTGTCATCGCCAAACTCTTCTACCACTTCCCTCGCCAAAGGCTCTTTGGCCAAAGAACGGGTGACGTTAACGATCTTTTGAACCACTGCCGCAGCATACGGAACCGAATCCCGTGCTATGTAGGAGGCGATCGCATCCACATCATCAATAGCTTTATAAGACCACACTACTTGATAACCCATTTATTCAAAAGCCCTTCAGCCTCTTCTTGTTTGATTTTCCTTGCTGTACCAGCTACTTCTAATCCATGAAGAACTTTTTCAATCACATAGAGATGATATTGGACATCTTCAAGGGAGCAATTGTCGGGTAATTTGCTCAATAGAGATTCTACTTTTTTCTTGGTGGTATTCATAATTTTTTTAGTCTCTTTTTAGCTTTCACTAATGGTTACTACCCCCTCTTCTTCCACTGGGTGGCTATGGTAGGCGTAGAACAGGCATCTCGCCTGTTGCTTTTGCTTTCGAGACATATCGAGGCGCAAAACATTTCCTCCAACAAGAATATGTCAGAGTCATAGATGCTTTGATGGGTCGTATTGTTGTTAAAAGACCCAAGCCTATTATATAATAGTAAATTTGGCAGTTTCATGTTTGGACGCCTGTAGCAAAAAAATAGAGCCCTTTTGATGGCCACCAGGGATAATCAGAAGTTTATAAGGGTAGGGCAAATAACTTGCCTACTTGATAATGATACACGATCGCATCATCTTTCTAAAATCGGCTCAGGGATCGTTTAAATATGTTCTTAAACCACCATTAACCCAAAAACAAAAAACCCAGTTTCCTCTAATTATGAGCCGCAAATTGTTAGCTAACAACTTAGGAAACCAGGTTTTTTTAGCTTTGGCATCGCCAGCTCCCAAATTACAATTATTAAAAATTCCTGTAGTTAGCGATCGCCTCCTTCAACCGATCCAGAGCCTCGGCGACCGGCATCGCGCCCAACTCTCCATCTGCCCGAGTCCGGACGCTCAAGCTATTGGACTCCATCTCCTTAGCCCCTAGCACTGCCATCACCGGCACTTTGGCCTTCTCCCCATTTCTAATTAACTTGCCCAAACGCTCGTTACTGGTATCTGCCACGGCCCGAATACCCTCTGCCTGCATGATGGCCGCCACCGACTGGGCGAAAGGCAAAAACTCGTGACTGACCGGCAGCAGTCGCACCTGTTCCGGGGCCAACCACAACGGGAAATCCCCCGCATATTCCTCAATCAAAATCCCGATCAACCGTTCCAGAGAACCAAAAGGAGCCCTGTGAATCATAACCGGACGCTTCCTGCTGCCATCCTCGGCCACATATTCCAACTTAAACCGTTCCGGCAAATTGTAATCAACCTGGACGGTCCCCAACTGCCACTCCCGTTCTAGGGCATCGTTGAAAATGAAATCCAGCTTCGGCCCGTAAAAAGCAGCCTCGCCGATGCCCTCAAAATGCTCCATGCCCAAAGTTTCCACGGCCCGGCGGATCGCATTTTCGGCCTTATTCCAAGCCTCGTCGGAACCGATATACTTATCCAAACTGGGGTCGCGGAAACTCAGTCTGGCCCTAAAGTTTTTAAGCTGCAATTTCCCAAACACCGACAAAGTTAAATCCACCACGCTGAGAAACTCTTCGTCTAACTGTTCGGGAGTTACAAACAAGTGGGAGTCATCCTGAGTAAAACCGCGCACTCTAGTTAGTCCCCCCAACTCTCCCGACTTCTCGTAACGATAAACGGTGCCAAACTCGGCGAGGCGCATGGGCAGTTCTCGATAAGAACGCAACTCGTTGTTATAGATCTGAATGTGGAACGGGCAGTTCATGGCCTTGAGAACGAAACCCTCCTCCTCCGACTCTCCCATCATCGGGAACAAGTCCTCTTTATATTTTTGCCAGTGTCCCGAGGTTTTAAACAGCTCCACTCTGCCGATATGGGGAGTTACCACCGGTTGATAGCCCCGTTTAATTTGTTCTTGCTTGAGGAAATCTTCTAATAAATTCCTCAAAATCGTTCCCTTGGGAGTCCACAACGGCAAACCCGGCCCCACGATGTCGGTAAAAATAAATAACCCTAATTCTTTGCCCAGTTTGCGGTGGTCTCGTTTGAGGGCCTCTTCTTTACGGCGCTTATATTCCACTAACTGTTCTGGAGTTTCCCAGGCCGTGCCGTAGATCCGCTGCAATTGGGCCTTAGTTTCGTCCCCCCGCCAATAGGCCCCCGCTACGCTTTCGAGGTCGATGGCCTTGGCATTAATATCTGCGGTAGTCTCCACATGAGGGCCCGCGCAGAGATCCCACCAGCGATCGCCCAGATGATAAATGCTGATGGGGTCTTCTAATCCTTCCAGGATTTCTAACTTATAGGGTTCTTGAATTGCTTCTATTCGCTGTTTGGCTTCTTCTTTCGGTATTTCTTCTCTGATGACCGGCAGTTTCTGCTTGATTATCTTGACCATCTCTTTTTTGATGGCCTTTAAATCCTGTTCCGTAAATGGTTCTGGAGTGTCAAAGTCGTAGTAAAAGCCATTTTCGATCCACGGACCTATGGTTACTTGAGCTTTAGGAAACAGCTTTTGCACGGCCATTGCCATCACATGAGAAGTTGTATGGCGAATTTTTTTGAGGTTTTCTGATTCGCTGGTACGGGGTAAATGTATTTTTTCTGAACCGTTAGATTCTTGGTTCGGCATCGGCTGTTTCATCTTTACTTTAATGGGGATTTTCCACTTGATTCGTTATAAGCGTAATTTTACCATTCGGCTTCGTCCCCAGTACGGGTTCCGCTCTTCTCAGAAACCCGGTTTTTCTAAAAAACCTGGTTTCTTGTTTCTTAACTTGCGTTGCCTGCTGCTGGCCCTCTACTTTCCTTAATAATTCTAAAATCTAAAACTCAATTTTTAACAAAACCTTAAAAGTTGTGTAAAAAAATGTAAAGAAATGTAAAGACTGCTAAGATAATTGTAATCAGGAAAAAAGAAATTAAGATAGATGGTAAACCCCAAACTACCAGAAGAGGACTTATTAAAGGCCATACTCGAACCCCTATTAGATGATTTTAAATATTGGTTCGAGCGCTCGCGCCAACTGTTGGAAACCAAGGAAATTGACTTTTTAAGTAACGAAGAGCAATCTGAGTTACTCGCTAGAATCGAACAAGCTCAAAAAGAAGTAAACACCAGTGCAATTTTATTTGAAGCAACAGGAGCTAGAGTAGGAGTAGAAACCTCAGTGCTGATTGATTGGCACAAACTGCTAACGAAATGTTGGCAAGTATCGGCCAAGTATCGTAAAAATTCCTCCCTCCCCTCTTAACTCTTTAAATAAAAGAATCTTGTTAAAAAAACTGTTTGTAACTAGCTAGCTATCTGGCCTTAAGGAGAAAACCATGTTACATTTGCTGTACATCTTAGCTTTCACTACCATTGCCGTTTTGGCAGTTGGTAATTTAATCCGCAGTTTGTTTGTAGTCGGCATCGAGTCCCAACGCCCTCCATCCCAAAGATGGTCTAGTATCGGCCCCTCCCTGCAAAATCGAGGAGTACCCCATCCAGAACTTTTGGATGAAACGGGCAATGTGATTGAGGAACCTCTGTTGGTGATGCGTTCTGTATCGGTACAAGAAGCTCGGGAACAATTGGACGATTTGTACAATTCCGAACCCGGTTCTCGGGGCGAAAACCGGGGAGAATCTGAAAAGTAAAGATTTATAACATTAAAAGTTTAATAAAGTCCAACAAACTGCTATTATTTTTTAGTTTTGTAACTAAAGAATAATAGCAGTTCGCTTTTAAGGCAAAATAAAAGGGCTCGAACTCTGGTGGCACGGCGGCTCAAAAGTAAGAAAAGTAAGAGCTGAAAGTAGCGATTTATGCTTATCCAGAAAAAAAAGGATAAAAGAAAAAAGCAGCAGCAAATGTAAAGAAAAATATGGGATGGTCCCAGGGCAAAAGCTAAAGCAACCCCAAGAAAACTATAAAAAAAAAGATGACTATTCCTACTTCTGTTTTGGCAGAACTGGTAAGCGAAATTCCCCAGTTAAAGCCACAAATATATTTCAAGTCATCCTTAACGGCCTTATCTCATGCAATGGAAGACCTGGTATTAGCCGGGTCTGGTAGCCCCTTGGTCATCGCAACTTTTCAAAAAGAGCGTTTTTATCGCCAGGAAGCTCACCGCTATAAACGCATTGGACGGCTAACACCGCAAGTCTATGTGCTGGCGGCCCCAGAATCAGAGTTTAGAAACTCATCGGTCGATTACGAAACAGTGGCTTTCGACTCCAACGATACCTTGACTCAGGAATGGAATTTAGTGGCGATCGCTGAAGAATATTCAACCTGTCTGATCTGTAACGAGCGTCCTGGCCACGAGCGAGAGGAAGAGGAAGCGGATCGGGCAATGGATCGGGCCCGTCGGTTTGAGGGTATCTGGACGAGCGATCGCCAAGTTTGCTTTCAGGCCGCAGGGCTACTCCTAGAACGAGTTCTCGAATACCGCCCAGAATTAAAAGAAAAGGTACAACAAGTAAGAAAAATTTACGGCATCCCCACCAGAAGAGCCAAAAAAAGAAAGTCTGCCAAAACATCCACTACCAAAAGCGCACAGAGCAAAACCCCAGACCTTCAATTAAGGGATCCCTTTGCCCAACGTCTGGTGACTTACTTGCAGGCAGGACAGCATCAACTACTAAAAGCCTATCGGTCTATAGCAGCTAGAGAACGACAAGAGCGTTTGATAAATATCATTACCGCTGCCATGAGGCGATCGCTCGATGTCAATGAAATTCTCGAAGTAACGGTTAAAGAACTGGGAGAAGCCCTTGGGGCCTGTCGATGTCTGATTTATCAATGCAAAGCCACAGATAAACAAGCTACCATCGAACACGAGTATTTAGGCCCTTCTGTAAAATCCCTGCGGGGCCAGATTTGGCCTTTGAAAAATAATCCTCTATTTAAAAAAGTCATCCAAACCCGATCTCGAATTTACATTCCCAATACAGCTAGCCTCCAGAGAGGAGAAATGGAAGAGCTGGCAATAATACTAGAGAAAGAGAGCGAGGACATCTTAGACGAACCTGAAAATTGCATCCCCGAGCTCATCTCCCAGTGGAAGATTGCTTCGTGGTTGATGGTACCGGTATTGTACCAAGGGCAACTATTGGGGATAGTAGAGCTGCACGACTGCGGCGATGGTTCCCACCGCTGGTCTCAAGAGGGGTTAAATTTAATAGAAGCGATCGCTACTCAACTGGGAGCTACCCTCATCCAAGCGGAAACCTACGGCAATTTAGAAGAACTCAACCAACAATTAGAGGCCCTAGATCGCACCCGCAGCAACCTCATTGCCATTACTGGCCACGAACTGCGCACGCCCCTATCCACGATCCAAGTTTGCCTCGAAAGTCTGAGCCAGGAACCGGATATGCCAGAGGACTTGCAACAGGTTATGCTGGAGACTGCCCTAGCCGATGCCGAACGAATGCGCAAGTCGATCCAAGACTTCCTCACTTTATCGGACTTAGAAAGCAACCGGGTTGAGTGGGATCTGGAGTCTTTAAGATTGCAAGAATGTATCGATTTAGCTCTCAGCAGCGTTCGCATCCACCACCTCGATCGGGACTTACCGACAATTACGACTAAAGTCCCGCGACAACTGCCACTGGTATTGGCCGATGGAGAGAGATTAGTAGAGGTTCTCTCGAAGCTGCTGGACAATGCTTGTAAATTTACTCCGCCGAAGGGAAAAGTCACTATTGAGGCTGCTATTAAGGGCAGTAATATGTTAGAAGTTACCGTCTCTGACACGGGTCGCGGCATCGAACCAAACCGTTTGGAAGTCATCTTCGATCGCTTTTATCAGGAAGAAGGTGCCTTGAGGCGAACTGTTGGCGGTACCGGTTTGGGTTTGGCAATTTGTCGGCAAATTATTACTCATTTGGGAGGCGAAATTTGGGCTTACTCTTCGGGTAAAGATAAAGGTAGCGTATTTCATTTCACAATCCCCATTGTCGATAAAGTGCCTAATTCAAAGTCTAAAACTACTAATAAAAAAGTTTCTAGTAGTAACAGAACTAGAAGAAAAAGAAGGTAGTTAATGGTTGCACGTCAACTTTGAAGAGAAGCAAAAAGTAAATGCGGGTCTTCGGTACGAAGGTTGGCTAAAATGGTAATTTTACGATGAGCGGGAACTCTTAACAGGGAACAGGGAACGGGGAAGAACAAATTTAAAATTGACGCAAACACCATTAAACTACTTTTTTTTAATAACTAGATGTGCTAGTTAGTAAGAAAAAAATCCCAAATCCGTTCCCTCGACCCGTTCCTCGTTCCCGAGCATCAATGATGAGCGCAAGCTAAACACCGAAGAGCCGTAAATGCTTTTTGGGAATAGGGAATGGGGAATAGGGAATAGGGAAGATGGAATTGTTAATCCTAACCATGATTCTATGGTGCAACGGCTCCCGAGGAAACCGTTGCAGGTTAAGCTCAAAATCCAAAAGGGAACGATGGCCCCATGGACTATTCTCCATTCCCCATTCTCTATTCCCTATTCTCCCCGAACCAAAAAGCGTTAAGTCTTTGGGAAAACTTCAAAACTGACTTGCTCCCGTAGTTAATGGGTACACTGCAATTTTGAATAAAACTAAGAATTTAATGCTTTTTGTTAGTTGTCAGTTGTTAGTTGAGCAATTAACTTAAAGAACAAACTGACAAAGATAGTTAACTTTTTGGTCTTTTTACAAATATGGGATGCTCCCTAGTTAGGGAAGAGTGTGGCCATCCCTTTCTGTCTTTTGTAACAGTTCGTTACAAGTTATGAGAGAAGTGCAGGCTGGATGTTAGGATTCGAGAAAAAGCTTTTAAGGAGGAACCAATGGCAGAAGAATTAACGGGACAGCCGCCAAAGTTTGGTGGCAGCACCGGCGGCTTGCTCACAAAGGCCGAGGTTGAAGAAAAATACGCTATTACCTGGAACAGCGCTAAAGAGCAAGTATTTGAAATGCCCACGGGTGGGGCCGCAATTATGAACGAAGGGGATAACTTGCTTTACTTGGCCCGCAAAGAGCAGTGTTTGGCTTTAGGTACTCAATTGAGGACCAAATTTAAGCCCAAAATCGAAAACTTCAAAATCTATCGGATTTTCCCCGATGGTTCCACCGAGTACCTCCATCCCAAAGATGGCGTGTTTCCTGAAAAGGTTAACGAAGGCCGTCCTTATGTTGGCAAAATTGACCGCAATATTGGGTCCAATCCCGATCCGGCTAAGGTCAAGTTTACAGGCAAAGAAACTTACGACGTCTAAAAGCTCTAAAGTCGGTCGAGAAACCGGGTTTTTTGGTATCTCAGAAACCCGGTTTTTACAGAAATTCCGGGTTTCTTGACCTGCTCTCTACCTGTAAATACCTGTAAAATTTAAACTCAGTCCCGGATAGCTATCCTCTGGGACTGAGTTTTTGTTATTTTGCTAATTGCTAAATTGTCTCTTCCCTACTTTTGCCTCTTGCCTCGTATTAATATTTAATTGCCAAACAAATGAATGATGAGAAAGACAAAAAATATAGGGTCTTATCGTTGTTTTCTGGAGCAATGGGCCTCGACTTAGGCTTGGAATTAACAGGCCGCTTCCAAACGGTAGCTTGTATTGAAAAGGAAAGTGCTTGTTGCAACACCATCAGAAACAACAAAGAAAAAGGAAAGCGATCGCCAAACCTCATTGTCATCGAGGCAGACATTTCCGAGCTAGTGCCACAAGCAGTTCTGGAGGAACATAACATCCCTCCAGAAAGCATCGACATCATCGTTGGCGGTCCGCCTTGCCAGTCGTTTAGCACTGCAGGTCGGCGCGGGACAACCCAAGACCCTAGAGGAACCCTTCTTTGGGATTTTTTGCGTTTTATCGAGTACGTCAAGCCAAAATTTTTCCTGATGGAAAACGTTCGCGGTCTGCTGTCGGCGGCCCTGAAGCACCGTCCCCTGGCAGAACGTCCCAATAAGGGCGGTCCTCCTTTAGAACCAGAAGAGCAACCCGGTTCTGTGGTTCGTTTGTTTGCTGAAGATTTATCGAAGCTCGACGGCGCGGGATACCACCTGGATATTTTTGAGGTTAATTCTGTTAATTATGGCGCTTCACAAATACGGGAACGTGCCTTGTTTTTTGGCAATAAATACGATTTGCAATTAGATTTTCCCAACCCAACCCACGAACAACCCCAACCAGAGAAACAGGGTTCTTTATTTGAGGAACCGAAGCGGCCTTGGCGAACCTTGGGGGATGCGATCGCTTCTTTGCACGAAGAAGAACCGGAAATACTTGATTTCAGTCCGCGAAAAAAGAGGTTTTTGTCCCTCGTGCCTCCGGGCTCTAACTGGAGGAGTTTGCCAGAGGAAGTGCAAAAGGAATCTATGGGCAAGGCTTGGTATGCTAAGGGAGGGCGTTCTGGTTGGTGGCGGCGATTGACTTTTGAGCTTCCTTCGCCCACTCTGGTTACTTTGCCAAACCATGCCAGCACTTCTCTTTGTCATCCGACTGAAACCCGCGCTCTTTCGGTTCGCGAATATGCCAGAATACAAGGGTTCCCCGATGATTGGGAATTTTCGGGAAAAACAACCCAGAAGTACGCTCAAATAGGAAATGCCGTTCCTATCCAGTTGGGCGCTGTCGCTGGAAGCGTTCTAGCGGAAAGGTTAGATTATGTGGTAGGAGAAAAAATAGAAGCAGTTTCCTGTAGTACGACCGAACCGCGTGTTATATATGTGCAATCGCATATACGCACTCGTCAATGGTTTAAGGATGGCAAAACCGTTGTCTGGGGTAACTCAGGTGCAAACAGTAGCGGCCTCTCCCCTAAAACTCTTAAAAAAGTAAAAGCATTATAAGCATTACCTATTACCCATTAACTAAATATGATTTTTCCAGACTTAACTCAATTTTCAGAACTTGCCAAACAAGGTAACTTCGTCCCGGTTTACCAAGAATGGG
>CAZSTZ010000182.1:0-11310 GCA_964609515.1 uncultured bacterium
CCGTTGCTAACTAAGCTTTTTTACACCCTAATAATTGAGAGGAACATAACTGATGACTACTCAAGAGTTAATCGATTTAAGGACTTGCATTATGGAAGGAAGAAATAACGATGCTTTGGCAATTATTGACGAACTGGATGCTATGAGTAAAAAAGACACAATTATTAAAATAGAATCTTATTTAATTGTCTTGTTAGTTCATTTAATAAAAAATCAGGTGGAAGGGCGATTAACTAATTCTTGGGCGGCATCCATTCGGGCTTCGCTTAAAAAAATTCAAGACTTGAATTTGAAGGAAAATAAAACTTCTTATTACATCAAAGAAGATGAATGGGATGAGATGTTAGAAAATCCCATAAAACTCGCTCTTGATGAGGCAAGTGTGGAGGTTGAAAATGGCGCATACAGTCCGTTTCAACTGGCGGAAATGATAGATATGTCCGCTTTAATAGCAACTGCTAAGAGTTTTTTAGCTTTAACTTACAGTTGTTCTTCTCAAGATTTGTTGGCTGTTATTGGCGATAATTTGGCATTATTACCCGGCGGAGAAGAGTGGAGGTTTGGTAAGAAAAATAAATAGGGAATTGGGAATTGGAAATTGGGAATGGGGAATGGGGAATTACTATAACCAAACTTCCTCGCCCCCCAACAACCCATCCGCTACACAAACTAAAATTTCGTTGCCGAAAGCTCCCCCCAATTCATCGGGGGGCGGGGGGGATCCTTCAACATCCGTTGCTAACTAAGCTTTTTTACACCCTAATAATTGAGAGGAACATAACTGATGACTACTCAAGAATTAATCGATTTAAGGACTTGCATTATGGAAGGGCGAATCCTGGATGCTTTGACAATTGTTGACGAATTGGATGCCATGAGTAAAAAAGACACAATCAGAAAAATTAAGTCTTATTTAATTGTGATGTTAGTTCATTTAATCAAAAATCAAATAGAAGGGCGATTAACTAATTCTTGGGCATCCTCCATTCGCAACGCAGTTCGAGAAATTAAAGAATTGAATTTGAAACCAAATGGAACTTCTTATTACATCAAAGAGGATGAATGGGAGGAGATGTTAGAAGAGGCGATCGAGTTTGCTATTGGCGAGGCAAGCGGGGAAGTAGAAAATGGTGCATATAAACCTTTTCAACTAGAGGAAATGCTAGAAATAACTGGGTTAATGACAACTGCTAAGAGTTTTTTAGGCTTAACTTACAGTTATTCTGCTAAAGATTTGTCGGCAGCTATTAACGATAATTTTGCATCGTTACCCGGCGGAGAAGATTGGAAGTTTAGTAAGAAGAATAAATAGGGAATAGGGAATGGGGAATGGGGAATTGGGAATTGCTATAACCCAACTTCCTCACTCCCCCAACAACCAATTCGAGTATATCCTCAAAGAAGCGATCGCACCTCCTACCGTCTCAGCATCGACTTACTGTAGAACGGGCATCTTGCCTGTTCTACAGGGGGTGGGTAGGCGATCGCCTTACCTCCACGCACCAAGTTTTTCCAATTTTATTTCCTCGGGGACTTGACAAAAAAGAAATCTTGTGTTAGTTCCTTGTTGGGATGAAATCAAAATCCACCCAACCCATTTCATAATAAGGAGAAAAAAACCTTGTTGGCTGAAATACCGATAACGACTATCGCCTCAACAATTTTAGCAGTTGAGGAGACCGCAAACAGCGTCGAGGGAGCAGAAGCTCTAAAACTAACGTTTTTAATAGCGATCGCCTTTGGGGCCATCCATATCTTCTACGATCGCCTCCACCATATTTTATACAAGGAAGAACGCATAGCAATTTCCTTTGGCGGAGGAATGGCAGTCGCTTATATTTTCCTGCACCTGCTTCCAGAACTAGAAAAGGGCGCAGAAGATATTGGAAGTCTCGATCATTTCATTACTTTAATAGGCTTTTTGCTGTTTTATGGACTGCAGCGTTTTGCTTGGAGGGTTTCCAAAAACGAAACTTCAAAGTACGGCGGTTTGCTTTTCTACATTCAACTAGGATTTTCCTGTCTCTACAACTTTCTGCTGATCTATGCGATTCCAGAATTGTTCGAGGAGAACTTGATTTTTGTATTTCTTTATGTAGTGGCAATGGGATTTCATTTGCTGCATAACGACTACTCCCTAGCAGAAAAATACCACCATCAGTTCAAATCTTGGGGTCGTTATGTCCTTTTGGGAACAGTAGTTTTTGCTTTGATTGTAGATATTTTCCTCGAACCAGCTAACGAATTAGTTGCAGATATACTAATTGCTCTTCTTGCAGGTTCTCTACTTTTCAACGTCTTTCAAGAAGAATTGCCCGAACCAGAACATACCAGTTTTCCTTGGTTTGTTGCTGGAGTAGGAGCTTATACCATCCTGCTACTGGGCTCGATGTTCGCGACGTAGAAACCCGCTCAATTAAGAAACCGGGTAATTCCTGCAAAACCCGGTTTCTGGGTAACAATACCTTCGCCAAAATGAGGAATTATGAAGGCGATCGCAACTCCTGCGGATGCACCGCCGTCACCTCAGCATAGCGGGCAAAATCCCTATTATTAAAAGTCAGGATATGCGTCAACCCGCGAGCTAGCATCGCCGCCACCAACCTCCCATCGTGGACCTTCGCCCCTCTCACCTGGTAAGTCAGCACCAACCGTTCCCACTCAGAATGAATCGCCTCCGTATCCGGTAATAGCAGAAAAATGCTTTTTAACCGATTTACTTCTGCCGCCGCTTCATCTGGAGTATGCCCCAACCCATTGTTAGCCGCAGGGCGGGTGTAAACATTCCAAAACTCAATTAAAATTTGCGGAATAATGCAAACTTCTCCCTCCCCTTCGAGGAGAATATTTGTCGCATTAACAGCATCGGCATACATCGGATGGTTTGGGTCCGCAGTCCGCAACAAAATATTAGTATCCACCAAAAATGACATTAACCCCTCTCCGCGTAAATACTTTCCCGACTAATGGCCTCATCAGACAAAGACGGACTATTGCGCGGGTGACTCTCGGCCCACTCCCGAAATGCTTTAGCCCTTTCTTTGGGAGTCGCAGTTTCATAAAAAGGACGCTCTTGCCCTTCGGTCTGGGCCTGTGTGGCCTTCAGTTTTTCCTCTAAAAGCGATCGCTCTTCTGGTGAGAGAGAGAGAACAACTTCTACTAAAGATTCAACTAATTTAACATTCATATTTCCCTCCTGTTAAACTATTGCCATTATAGCAACAGTTTAACAACAGAATTAAAAAACCCGGTTTTTTGCCAGAAACCAGGTTTTTTGCCAACCTGGTTTCTTTTCTTCCGCTAAACCGGGTTTCTGGAGCATCTCTCTCTGCTAACAACTCACAAAATCCCACAACCGATGAGCCATCTCCAACTTGCTACAAAGAGGAACCACCACCCGCCGCCCCCCGGCATCCAGAAAAATCCCCTCGTTAGTATCCCCGCCCATACCCGCACCGGGGCGATCGATAGGATTGGCAACGATCGCATCCAACCTCTTCCGCCGCAACTTCTCCACCGCCGGCATTTCAATCTCCCCAGTCTGCGCCGCAAAGCCGATTAAACGTTGATGGGGTTTCTTCAACCCCCCCAACTCCGCCGCAATATCCGCAACTGGAGCCAAAGGTAGGGAATCGGGCAGCGATCGCTTTGGCAATTTCTCCCCACTATATTCCCTCGGTCTCACATCCGCCACCGCCGCCGCCAGTACCGTAAAATCCGCCTCCGCAAAAAACTCCAACATCGCCAAACGCATCTCCTCCGCCCTGGTAACTCCCACCAATCGCGCCCCCGGTAACTCCAAATTCGCCCCCAAACTATGTACCAAAGTCACCGCAGCGCCCCGATGCAAAGCCGCCCGCGCCAAAGCAATCCCCATTTTCCCAGTCGAAGGATTGCCGATAAAACGCACAGGATCCAAATGCTCCCGCGTACCTCCAGCGCTAATCAAAACCCGCTTTCCGGTCAAATCTCCCTTGCCCCCCGTTTGGAGCAAAGACTCGATATAGGCTACAATATCTCTCGGTTCCGCCAAACGACCCGCCCCCACGCGATCGCACGCCAACAACCCCGCCCCCGGCTCTATACCACGATATCGCTTATCTGTCAAGACCTGCCGCCAATTTCTTTGGACGGCCTCTTGTTCCCACATATCCGTATTCATAGCCGGGGCCAACAAAATGGGACAGCGGGAAGCCAAAACCGTATTAGTCAGCAAATTATCCGCCAAACCCCAAGCCAACTTAGCCAGAGTATTTGCCGTCAGGGGAGCGATCGCCACTACATCGGCCCACTCCCCTAATTCGATATGTAAAGGCCGCCCGCTACTTGCTTCCCAGAAGTCGCCATCTGTATAAGCCCGATGTCGGCTGAGAGTGGCAAAAGTTAAAGGAGTCACAAACTCCGTGGCGGATTCGGTGACAATTACCCGCACCTCAACCCCCGCCTTTGCCAGAGTCGAGACAACTTCGCAGACTTTATAAGCAGCGATGCCGCCGCAAACACCGATTAAAACTCTTTGGGTCACAATTAACAAGTTCCCAATTGACTATTAACAATTTACTATCAAGCTTCGTCGTAAGCTTCCAGATCTAATAGATGGATGTAGGGTTCGACTAACTCGGATTTGTGGAAGGCGATCGCCCGCAACAAATGCCAATCGTTCAATCCATCAAAAGGATTTGCATAATCGTCCGCCTCCAAACGCGCAGCCAATTCGGCTACCTCTTTGGCAGTAATTTTAGAAAGGTCGCGCTCTGTTAAAGTTTGCATATTTTGGTAATGGTTAATTAACAACTGACAACTTACTACTGACAACTAACGAAATTTTGACATCGTTTCTTGGATGAAACTTCGTACCGCATCCAGCACCTCCAAGCGGATTTCGTGTCCCATATCAAATTCTTGATATCGTACATCAACTCCCGCCGCAGTTAAACTGTCGAGCGATCGCTTTGCCGCCTCCAGAGGCACCACCGGATCCTGCCTCCCATGTACCATCAACACCGGCGGCAAACTTTCCACCGACGGTTGAGGCTTCGAGTGGAGAAAACCGCTCATCGAAACTATACCCGCCACGGGCAAAGTTAAGCCCACATCCAGACTCATCGCCCCGCCCTGGGAAAAGCCCCCGAGAATGGTACGTTCTAGGGGAATGCCGGTTTCGTCTTCCAAGGAACTCAGCCACTCAACCAGCAATTGGCGGCTTTCGGCCAAGCCTTTATACTCGGCACTTTCCAAATCGTACCACATTTTACCCCAAGACACCATTGGATGGGGAAAAGGTGCGTCGGGAAACTCAAAGCGATAGTCTGGCAGATCGAGCATTTGCGCCAAACTTTCCAAGTCGTTAGCATTAGCGCCCCAACCGTGCAAAAGAATAATTAAGCCAGTCGGTGCGTTTTTACTTGTTGCCGGAATCGAAATAGATTGTATTTGCATATTTTGTTAGTTAATTGTTAATTGGTAAAACAGGCATCCTGCCTGTTAGGAGCTTAATTGTCTTTCAAACGCCATCCCACCGGGCAAAAGCCGTAACTTCCTCCCAGTTGCCAGAGTTGGGTAACTTGGTCTGGAGGTAGGGGACGGCTGAAAAAATATCCTTGAATGGCATCGCATTTTATCGAGCGCAAAAACTCCAATTGTTCGAGAGTTTCTACCCCCTCAGCCACCACCTTTAAACCCAGTTCGTGGCCCATAGCGATAATGGCTCTGATAATTGCCATATCGTTAGCATCCCTCGTCGCGTCTCGAATGAAAGATTTGTCAATTTTCAGTTTATTTAAAGGCAACTTTTTCAGAGTCCACAAAGAAGAATAACCCGTGCCAAAATCATCTAAGGAAATCTGAATGCCCATTTTTTGCAATTCTTCCAAAATCGAAATAGTCCCTCTCATATCTTGCAAAGCTGCTGTTTCAGTAATTTCAAACTCTAAAAACTCCGGTTGTAATTTAGTAGTTTGTAAGATTTTAGCAACGGTTTCGACTAAAGTTTTTTGCTGAAATTGACGTCCCGAAAGATTGACAGCTATAGTTATCGGTGGCAATCCCTCTTTTTGCCATAATACGTTTTGAGCGCTGGCAGTTTCCAAAACCCATTCGCTAATACGACAAATCAGCCCCGCTTCTTCAGCAATAGAAATAAAACGATTGGGAGAAATCAAGCCTCGCTGGGGGTGCTGCCAGCGAATCAGAGCTTCCATGCCTAGCATTTTGCCTGTTTCTAAGTCAACTTGGGGTTGATAGTACAACCTAAATTCATCTCGATATAAAGCTTTATAAAGATTGTTTTCTAATACCATTCTGTTATAGATTTGGTTCCCTATAGCAGTAGTATAAAATTGGTATTGGTTTTTGCCTAGTTGTTTGGCCCGGTGCATAGCTGCATCGGCGTTTTTCAGTAAAGTGTCCGTATCGGTACCGTCGCTGGGAGCCATCGCGATTCCTAAAGTTCCTTTGATGTAAAATTCATGTTCGCTAACACGAAAAGGAGCGTCGAGACTCTGGAGAATTTCTCTTGACATATAAGCTGCTTCTTCCGAAGAGTCGATCTTAGTTATTAAAAAGGTAAATTCATCTCCCCCCCACCGGGCGATGTTGTCGCATTTTGGCAGAGATGCTTTGAGGCGATCGCCCACGTTTTTCAGTACCAGATCCCCCGCCGCATGACCTAAAGCATCGTTAATTTGTTTGAACCCATCTAAATCCAAAAACATCACGGCTAGCATTTCTCCGCTTTGGTGAGCGTTTGCCAGAGCAAAAGAAAGTTGTTCGTTAAAAAGCAGTCTGTTGCTCAAACCCGTCAGCGGATCGTGAGAAGCTTGATGTCGCAGCATTGCTTCTACCCGACTTTGCATGATGGCCAGATATAGGTGAATCCCGATAGATTTTGCTAATTTGATTTCGTCATTCGTCCAAGGTTGTGCCTGTCCTGTTTTGATTTCTCGCCACGCCGCAAAAGACTTGCGCGGAAATAGGTTGCGGCGATCGCGATCGTTTCTACCCGCCCATAAGGTTTCCGTATCGATCTGATTGCGGAAGAGAGTCAGACAGCCGACGCACTGTTGCTGATATTTTAGAGGTACGATGGTAATCGAACGGATTTGAGTCCCTTGGAAAGCTGGAACCAAGGATTGAAATTCTGGTTCTCGATAAAGATCGTTAATTGCATACAGGTGGGTCAAAATGTTTTTGTTACTAGAGTAGTTTGACTCCGAGAGCCCTTCCGGCCTTTCAAACCCTGCAGTCTCGATTTTGTTTGGCAGCGAATTAATATCTTCTTCCGAAATTCCCTTGGTAGCATTGTAGATTATCGACTGCCACAGGTCAGTTTCTTCCAATTCTCCCAAGTCCGGTTGCACCCCTGTGGTATAGATTTGAGTCTCTCCTCCCGTAGGAGCTGCCGTGATGTAGAGTCTTGCACCGTCGGCTCCTAACGCTTTGGCTATTTCTTCGATAACTGTTTGCCGAATTTCTTCAATGTCTTTGGGGGAATGGAGCAGATAGCCGATTTTATTGAGAATTGCTTCGTTGTCTGCTTGTAGTTTCGCTTGCTGGAGGAGATGGGATTGAGCGATCGCGATCGAAAGCTGATCTACTACCAATTGAACCATTGTTAGTTCTCGTTCCGAATAGCTTTTCGGCTGTCTCTGATGACAGGCCAATAATCCCCATAATTGTTTTTTATATAAAATAGGTAAGACCAACGACGACGAGACACCCATATTAGTTAGGTATTCTGCGTGACAGGGCTCCACTCTACTGTAGCGAATATCTTCGGCTATGGGACTGTCGCTTGTTCGATCGGAATCTAACTGGTTGGTTATTTTCAGACCGCTGGCCACATCTACGATGACCCTTTGTCGCGCTTTGATGAAGCGCTGGCGAGCGTGGAATGGAATATCTTCTGCTGGAAAATGGAGGCCTAATAGGGATGGCAAGCTGCGGTCTTTGATCGACTCGGCGATCGTTTCTCCGCTTCCGTCTGCTGCCAACTTGTAAATTTTTACTCTGTCCGCGTCTAAAAATATACGGACTTCTTCTGCGGTTGTCTGTAAAATCTCGGCTAGTTCCAGAGATTGACGTATTTTGCTAACTATTCGGTTGAGCAACATTTCTTGCTCGTCTGTTTCTGTCAAAGTTTCAACGTTTTTCATCCAACCATCCACTTTATATCCCCTTATTAACTATCCACAATCTTTTCTTTGCAGGCGGGCTTTTTGTATGATTTTATACAATCTTGCTTTTGATTTTTCTCTTACCTCAATGTATTTAATTTTACAACGCTCTGGGCTACTTATTAAAAATTATTATTTAATTTTACAAAAGTTATTATTTTGTTAAAAAAATTCTTAAAACACTGCATAAAGGCCATTTGAGAACCGATGGCCTTTGGAACCCTAAAAATTATTGATGCCGGATAATAGCATAGATTCAACAAAAATGCAAACTTAGATTTGGGGAATGGAGAAGACAAGAGGGACAAGAGAGAATTTAGCAATTCCCCATTCCCAATTCCCCATTCCCCAATTATATTGTTAAGAATTCTTTCATTAACCCCACAAATTCCCGAGTCCAGTGATATAGTGGACCTTCAAGCTAGGGGTGCCCCGAGTTACGGGCTGAGAAATACCCTTAGAACCTGAGTCTGGGTAATACCAGCGGAGGGAAGCTGTTTATCGAGGAAAAAAGTCTATGCGGAGAGAATGGATCGCCAAACGCAGCGGACACAAAAATGTGTCCCAGATGCACTATGCCCGTCAGGGTGTAATTACTGAAGAAATGCACTACGTCGCCCAACGGGAAAACCTCCCAGACGACCTCATCCGAGAGGAAGTTGCCCGGGGACGAATGATTATCCCTGCCAATATCAACCACACCAATCTCGAACCGATGTGCATCGGTATTGCCAGTAAGTGCAAAGTCAATGCTAATATCGGCGCTTCTCCCAACTCTTCCAATATTGAAGAAGAATTGGAAAAACTTCATCTATCAGTTAAATACGGTGCCGATACTGTGATGGACTTATCCACTGGTGGAGTAAACCTGGATGAGGTTCGGACTGCCATTATTAATGCATCCCCAGTTCCCATAGGCACGGTACCCGTTTATCAAGCATTAGAAAGCGTTTACGGAAAGATGGAAAATCTGACCGCAGATGACTTTCTTCATGTAATAGAAAAACACGCCCAACAAGGGGTAGATTACCAAACTATTCACGCGGGAATTTTAATCGAACATTTGCCTTTGGTAAAAAACCGCCTGACTGGAATTGTCTCTCGCGGCGGCGGTATTCTGGCTAAGTGGATGCTGCACCACCACAAACAAAATCCTCTTTATACTCATTTTAACGACATCATCGAAATCTTTAAAAAATACGATGTGTCTTTCAGTTTGGGAGATTCTTTACGTCCTGGTTGTACTCACGATGCTTCCGATGAGGCTCAATTGGCAGAGTTAAAAACTCTCGGACAGCTAACTCGCCGCGCCTGGGAAGATGACGTACAGGTAATGGTAGAAGGTCCGGGTCACGTTCCGATGGACCAAATTGAGTTTAACGTTAAAAAACAAATGGAGGAATGTTCGGAAGCTCCCTTCTATGTTTTAGGTCCTTTGGTAACGGATATTGCTGCGGGTTACGACCATATTAGTTCTGCTATTGGTGCGGCAATGGCCGGTTGGTACGGTACGGCAATGTTGTGTTATGTGACTCCAAAAGAACATTTGGGTTTGCCTAATTCTGAAGATGTACGACAAGGTTTAATTGCTTATAAAATAGCCGCCCATGCCGCCGATATAGCTCGCCATCGTCCGGGGGCACGCGATCGCGATGACGAACTATCTATTGCCCGTTACAATTTCGATTGGGAACGGCAGTTCGAGCTGTCTTTAGACCCAGAAAGGGCTCGGGAATATCACGATGAAACTTTGCCGGCAGATATCTATAAAACGGCTGAGTTTTGTTCGATGTGCGGACCGAAATTCTGTCCGATGCAAACAAAGGTTGATGCTGAAGCTTTGACAGAATTAGAGAAGTTTCTAGCTAAAGAACCGGTTGCTCAAAGCCTGTAGAACAGGCAACATGAGCTGTTCGCCGCTTAATTGTTAGTTGTCAGTTGTTAGTTAACAATTGACAATTAACAAGTTCCCAATTAACGCAATGCTCTTAAACGTTGCTGAATTTGGGGAATAGTAAAAAGCGCCTCAAAATTAAGTCCTTGCTGGCGATAAAATTCGGCGCCTCCTTGTTCTCGGTCAACCAAAGCAATAACGCGATCGACGATATAACCTGCCTCTCGAAGTCGGTTAACTGCCTTCATTGCCGATGCCCCAGTGGTAACTACATCTTCTAAAACAACAACTTTGGCACCGGGGG
Organism: uncultured bacterium; assembly: GCA_964609515.1. GTDB lineage: Bacteria > Cyanobacteriota > Cyanobacteriia > Cyanobacteriales > Microcoleaceae > CALKCV01. The sequence goes on from CAZSTZ010000182.1 coordinate 10,373, forward strand.
CCAGTATTGGTCCTTCAATATAAGCCATAGTCCCGTGTCCCTTAGCTTCTTTCCTAAGGATGAGGCCGGGTAGGGGTCGATTTTCGTAAGCAGAGACTACGCTGACTGCAGTTACCATAGGGTCTGCCCCCAAGGTCAACCCGGCCACCGCTTCAACGTCATCGGGCAAGAGAGACAACAGCAACCTGCCGACGGTCAAGGCCCCTTGAGGATGGAGGGTAACAAGCTTGCCATTAATATAGTAAGAGCTTCGCTGTCCCGAAGAAAGAACAAAATCTCCTTCCTTGTAGGCCAGCTTGCAGAAATAATCCAAGAGCTCTTGCCGCAGGGTTTTTAGATCGGCATTGGCTAAATCGGAGGTTGAGGTTATTGGCGTTAGGTCTTGATTCATCGGTATTGAAAAATTGCTAGATAAGTTAAGATTGTCGCAATTAGCAGAATTTTTAGAGATTTAATCTAGATGCTGAATTTTATGGCCATAAAATTGACAAATTTAGGCAGTTTTTTGGCGATCGCCACCCTTAGTATTGTGACATCTGTCGGTACTGCCAAGGCACAAGAACAACAACCCGAGCCCACCAGGTATCAACCTTTTGCAGAGGAATTTAATCGAGCTTTTAGAAGAGGTTCTGGGGACTTTTTCCGCAACAGACAACTGGCGGAACAGTTAGGGGACCTGTTCGGCGTCCCCAGTTTTCCCGACCAGGCAATCAGCCAAGATAATAAGAACATTAACAAGCTTTACCGAGAGTTAATGGAGGCACAATTTAACAGCACTCCGATTATTAGAACTCCGGATCTGCCCAGTCCTTACGATAGCTCGATTATGACGGCCCCTGCTTCTGGAATCGAAGGGCCAGGTTTTGGCGGCAATTGAACCTTGGAAGAGAACAGGTCTTGTAATTGGCGCGAACACTTGGTTTTTCGTTGGTTTTTCG